>NZ_AZRH01000001.1:0-532816 GCF_000512315.2 Morganella sp. EGD-HP17 | reverse complement strand
TGAACTGCTCTGCCAACTGAGCTAATCCGGCACGGCATTATTACACTCCTGCCCGGCAGGGTTTTCAAGCTGAAAACCGGAAATCTCTGCCGCTTTGCCTGATTTTTCTTCTTTATTCATACCTTCCTTGCGTGATCTGAAGCACAAATTCGTTATTTTCCGTTTTCAGCGGGCGGTTGCTGATTCTTCATGAAATCGTGTCTGTCTCTGTAAATCACTCCGGATACCATCAAAGATGAATAACCTGACAACAAGAACTTGATTCTAATTATTAACTGATATTAATATGTATTATGGATTTAAATGCCAGATAAATAGAATATAATAGCGTTAAATTTCAATAACAAGACCCGGGGAAATATGTATATCACACACATCCTGTTACTATTCACCCGCTGATAATGTAAACATTTAAGTACAGCGTTTTGCTTTACTAACATGACTGTAAATGCGAAACCGTGAATATGATCACTAAACAACCACATACCGGAATGCATAACAATTCACTGCTTTAATTAAATATCTTTGTTATTCCCTGCTGTCGCTTACTTTTCATTCATGTAACGTAACATTATCAATGTGATCTTTATCATCAAATTTATCCTGACTGTGTCACATTTTTATTTTTATCCCAGGTTTCAGTTGAAGGATTCAATAAATCATAACGTTTTTCCGTACGATCAATAAAAACAAAGATGATTATAACAATTGTTACTTATAAGATATTTTAACTTAAATTACCGTACCAGTGCATCTGATGCATAGTTTTTGTTAAAAAAGAACAAGACTTCTCATCCGTTTTTTTATTCTTCCTGTAAAGATAGATTTAAATTTGTACGTTTAACCCTTATTTACTTTTTCTTAACCTATATAAAATCCCACAGAATAAAATGGCTTTTCATTGCAGCATAACTGCCCGACAGCATTGAATTATTCATATTACTCCCGGATTTTAACGATGAGGTAAATGTATATTTAACATAAATACACAACAAGACATTAACAAATACAATTCATTGAATATAATGAATTATTTCAGTTTAAGTGATACAGATCACCCGGTTTACACCTGTGATTAATACGGATTTTGTTTATTTCAGCCCCCCCCATTCCCTTTTCATTTTTTTTCACGCATGATGATTTCACGCCAAACGAGAAGGATGGCAGAGAAAGAAATAACAGAAATAAAAAAACTGAATTTGAATTAAGACAAGAACACTACCGGATTTACAAATGCTATATCATTCACAAGGCATGATACTTATAAACAGATAAATGCCTGTGTAAATTATCGAGTTATTATTATAAATAATTGGAGATTTTACCATGATGTATCCAGCAGAACCGTATCGTATTAAAAGTGTTGAAACCGTATCCATGATCCCTCGCGAAGAGCGTATCAAAAGAATGAAAGAGGCCGGGTACAACACTTTCTTGTTGAATTCCAAAGACGTTTATGTCGATTTACTGACCGATAGCGGCACCAACGCCATGTCCGATAAACAATGGGCCGGCATGATGATGGGTGACGAAGCATACGCGGGCAGCGAAAACTTCTTCCATCTGGAAAGAACTGTTCAGGAATTATTCGGCTTTAAACACATCGTTCCTACTCACCAGGGCCGCGGTGCAGAGAACTTACTCTCTTCATTAGCTATCAAACCGGGTCAGTATGTTGCAGGTAACATGTACTTCACCACCACCCGTTATCACCAGGAAAAAAATGGTGCGACATTCATCGATATCGTCCGCGATGAAGCTCACGATGCGGGCCTGGATGTGAAATTCAAAGGCAACATCGACATTAAAAAACTGGAAAAACTGATTGCTGAGAAAGGCGCGGAAAATATCGCTTATATCTGTCTGGCGGTAACCGTAAACCTGGCAGGTGGTCAGCCGGTCTCTATGGCAAACATGCGTGAAGTCCGCCAGTTATGTGATAAGCACGGCATCAAAGTGTTCTACGATGCGACCCGCTGTGTGGAAAACGCCTACTTCATCAAAGAGCAGGAAGAAGGCTTCGAAGATGTCTCCATTAAAGACATCGTTCACGAAATGTTCAGCTACGCTGACGGTTGTACCATGAGTGGTAAAAAAGACTGTCTGGTGAACATCGGTGGTTTCCTGTGTATGAACGACGACGACATGTTCTCTGCTGCACGTGAACTGGTTGTGGTTTATGAAGGGATGCCTTCTTACGGTGGTCTGGCCGGTCGTGATATGGAAGCGATGGCTATTGGTTTACGCGAAGCGATGCAGTTCGAATACATCGAGCACCGCGTCAAGCAGGTTCGTTACCTGGGCGAAAAACTGAAAGCTGCCGGTGTACCGATTGTTGAGCCGGTCGGCGGCCACGCAGTATTCCTCGATGCACGCCGTTTCTGCCCGCATCTGACCCAGGATGAGTTCCCGGCACAGAGCCTGGCAGCCAGCATCTACATGGAAACCGGTGTACGTTCTATGGAGCGCGGTATTATCTCCGCAGGCCGTAACAAAGAAACCGGTGACCATCACCGTCCGAAGCTGGAAACCGTTCGTCTGACTATTCCTCGTCGTGTATACACCTATGCACACATGGATCTGGTTGCTGACGGTATTATCAAACTGTTCAAACACAAAGAAGACATTAAAGGGCTGAAGTTCGTATACGAGCCGAAGCAGTTACGTTTCTTCACTGCACGCTTTGATTACGTGTAATTATCTGATGACAGAGGCCTCATTATTTTAATGGGGCCTTTTTGTCTCTGCATCCCTATAACAATAAAGAACAAATAAAATCGATAAATATGAATGCTGTTGGTGATATTTATCATTAATAGGAAACTTTTATTATGAGTATTCATAGTGCCGATACAAATAAATCACCCGGACTGACCAGCGGAACCATGCTTGTTATAGCAACTGTCGTTGGCGGCGGTATGTTTTCTTTGCCGATTGCGATGGCCGGTGTCTGGTTTTCCGGTGCCGCTGTTATTTTGATTTTAGTTGCAATTATGATGTTACTGACCGGTCTGATGTTAGTTGAAGTTAACCTGCATTTTGAACCGGGCGCCAGCTTTAATACCTTCACCACCGAGTTACTGGGCAAAAAATGGAATATTGTCGTGGGTATTGCCTTCGGGTTTGTACTCTATATTCTGACGTATGCCTATATATCCGGGTCATCCGCTGTTCTGACTCAGACGATATTAAAATATACCGGTGTCGCCCTGCCGATAAAAGCCGCGGTCGTGATTGTCGCCTGTCTGGTGGCTGCGATTGTCTGGTACAGCTCATTATGGGTCGGACGTATTACCACCATTTTAATTTTCGGTAAGTTTATCGCGTTCTTTGCCACCTTCTCCGGACTGGTTGCACACGTGGAAATTGCCAATCTGCTGGATTCCGCATCAGTGGCAATACCCGGAACGAAATATCTGCCTTATGTTCTGATGACACTGCCGTTCTGTATTATTTCGTTTGGCTTCCACGGTAACGTGCCGAGCCTGGTGAAGTTGTACGGCAAAACCAAATTCCGCTTTATTACCCGTTCAATTATTATCGGGACAATATTTGCGGTACTGCTGTATATCTTCTGGCTGGGTGTCACGATGGGCAATATCAGCCGTGCCAACTTCTCTCCGATTATTGCCAAAGGCGGGAACATTGATGTGTTCGTTGAGGCTATCGGCGGGGTGATGTCAGGGAAAACCATGGATCTTATCCTGACATTCTTCGGTAACTTTGCGGTGGCCAGTTCCCTGCTGGCAGCAACACTCGGCCTGTTTGACTATATTGCCGACCTGCTGAACTTTAAAAATGACAGCGCCGGTCGTTTCAAAACAGCAGTAGTGACGTATCTGCCACCAGCGGTGGTGTGTTTCTTCTTCCCGAACGGATTCGTTTATGCCATCGGTTATGCCGGTCTGGCCTTTACTATCTGGAGTGTGATTTTACCGCCGTTCCTGGTAAAAGCCTCCCGCAAACGCTACAGCGACAGCGATACCATTTACCGTTCGCCGTGTAACAGCGCGGTACTGAATCTGGTGATTGTCTGCGGTGCGATTGTGTATCTGACGGTCATTCTGGATGTGTTCGGCTGGCTGCCGGCATTTAAATAAGCGGTTACAGACGGCCGGAGGCAAATCATGCTCCGGCCGCTTGTGCAGCGGTTCTCTCTGATCTGCCGGGAGGCAAATCATGTATTTCACCCTGTTACACTGGCAACATCCGCTGTTTACCCGCCGGGAAGCTCTGCGGCTGCTTATTCAGGTACAGCGCGCCGTTCATATGACGCGCAGGGAGAGACGGGAACGCCGGATCAGAAAAAACGCATCGGGATAAGAGCGGAAAACTGATCGATTTTTTTTATAAACTTACGGTAAAGCGCTTTCATAATCTCTCCAAAACCGTGATGACTATCACGTACCGCGTATCTTACTCATCCCGCTCCGTCCTGCAAGGGTTGACGCACATTTTTTCATCTCTGTCCGGTGTAAAAAAATCACGACACTTTATCACTCAGATTGCAACTCTGTGATATGGTGATGCAATCGTTTGTTCGCTGCATTTACAGGATAAAACATGCAAAAATCGTTATTTATCGGTACGTTGTTATCTGCATTTTTTTTCAGTGGTTTACACCCTGCTCTGGCGCTGACTTCACAGCAGGCCGCCGAAAAGCTCTCTCTGACCGAACTGGCGGAGACCTACAGCCCGGCACAGATTTCCGCACTGACACAGCAGCCGGAAGCAAACCGGTTCGATGCGCTGATGATCACCATCGGTGCCCTGACGGCGGATGACCTGAAAAATCCGGCAGCAGAGAGTGATAAGCTTCAGGCCTTTGTTGATGCACAACAGCAGGAGCACACCCGCTATCTCGGCAATGTGTCGGATAAAAATATTGTGCCGCGCCTGCATACCGCCTGGAAAACCGCAGTGTTCCCGAATGACACGAAGACGCTGAAAACCCTGAATAACTTTATTGATAAAGGCTATACCAGCGGCTATAACCTGGTGGATACCCGCGAAGAATCCGGCTTTGATAAAACACGGATGATCCGCTACGGCCATAATGATATCGATCACGCCGCCCAGCTGGTTTACCTGCTGCGCCGCGAAGGCTTTGATCCGAAAGTGCAGCTGACGCCGAAATCATCCGCATTTCTCTATCTGGATGAATGGGGTGAGGCGGATTATCCGGTTACCACGCTGAAAAGCGGCAAAAAAGTGGCGATCGCCAGTGAATATAATCTCGACCTGGAATTTCCGTCAGCTGAAGAGCGTAACCGCTTTCAGAGCCTGATTGACCAGTACGCCAAGAAAAATACTGCTGACCAGAAAGGGCTGATCCGCGCCGCCTGGTGGCAGCCGTTTTACCGCAGTTATGTCCCTGTGGACGGTTATGATGTGGTAGCCGAAACCCGTGTGACCAGCGGTCATTATCAGGCTGATTTGATGGCACTGCCGGAAAACGCGGAAAAACAGGCGGAAAATATCCGCAAAGCGAAAAGCGGGATGCAGGTAACGAGTGAAAAAGTGTGGGTAAACCCGTCTTTTTACCGTTATCTGCAGGGGGATTATAAGTAATCCTCTGCCGGACAGGACGGTGCGGTGTTAAGCCCGGCGCCGCCCTTCCGGTTCTGATGATAACGGGCAAAACGAAAAGCCGCTGTAAATACCTCCCTGTACGCTCAGGCTCGCCATCCATGGCTCGCATGCTTTTCGTTCGCCTGCCCGTTATCATGAACCTGACATTCAGGTTGCTTCGGAAGAGCAGATCACAGATTGTTTATCCGCCGATAAACAGCCCCGCAATTGTGGCCGCCATCAGGTTGGATAACACCCCGGCGACCAGTGCTTTCATCCCGAGAGTGGCAATCTCTTTGCGCCGGTTCGGGATCAGACTGCCGATACCGCCGATAGCAATTGCCACAGTACCGAAGTTAGCAAACCCGCACAGAGCGAACGAGAGGATGATTTGTGTCCGCTCAGTCATCGGCAGACCGGTGGCAGCCACGACTTCATTGCCCTTCAGATATTCCGCCAGGTTGGCATAGGCAAAAAATTCGTTGATAACAATTTTCTGCCCGATAATGGCACCGGATGTCAGCGCTTCATTCCACGGAATACCCATCAGCCACGCCAGCGGTGACAGCAGATAGCCGAGGATCAGTTCCATGCTCAGATCCGGCAGACCGAACCAGCCGCCGACACCGCCGAGCAATCCGTTTAACAGCGCCACCAGGCTGACAAACGCCAGCAGCATTGCGCCGACCGCCAGCGCCATATTCAGGCCGTTAATCGCCCCTTCCGCCGCCGCGTCAATAATATTCGCCGGGCGGTTTTCCTGCACCGGTTTGGCGCCGGATTCATCGGCCGTCTGCTGTGTTTCCGGGATCATCAGTTTAGCAAACAGTAACCCGCCCGGTGCCGCCATAAAGGAAGCTGCCAGCAGGTATTCCATTTTCACCCCCAGCGAAGCATAGCTTACCAGCATAGTACCGGCGATAGATGCCAGCCCGCCGCACAGTACAGCAAACAGTTCAGAGCGGGTCATGCTGCCGAGATACGGTTTAACCAGCAAAGGCGCTTCTGTCACACCAAGAAAAATATTGGCCGCTGAGTTCATCGATTCCGCACGGCTGGTTTTCAGCAGACGCTGTAACGCCCCGCCGACCCAGCGCACGAGGATCTGCATAATCCCCAGATAATAAAGTACCGCTGACAAGGCGGAGAAAAAGACAATAATCGGCAATACCCTCAGCGCGATAACAAACCCGCCGCTGCCGAAAATCTCAAACATTTTGTCAGAGACCAGACCGCCGAAAATAAAGGATGTTCCGGCATTATTGAAGTTGATCACCGTGGTGACCGCCTCTGCCATCACAAATAAAACGTGCTGCCCGGCCGGGGAATAGAGAATTAATCCGCCCAGCGCCAGTTCAATGGTAAAAGCCAGTACCACCGTGCGCAGATTAATCGCGCGGCGGTTTTCAGACAGTAAATAACCTATTCCCAGCAGTACCACGATCCCGAGAATGCCGATTGCTGTATTCATATGTGTAATCCGGTAAAAACCCTGAGTGAAAAATCCGCCGGCAGCGGCGGCATAAAAACCAAACCGTGTTAACATGCTGACCAACAAATACCGACCCTTCACACGGTTTGATTGAGAGGAGAGTGCTTTTATGGCAGTTGCAATTCAGGCAAGCGCAAACGATTTCGCGGAAACCATCATTATGCCCGGAGATCCCCTGCGCGCCAAGTTTATTGCTGAACATTATTTATCGCAGGCGCGGGAAGTAAACAGCGTCCGCAATATGCTGGGTTATACCGGAGAATACAAAGGCAAACGGATTTCGGTGATGGCTCACGGCATGGGTATCCCCTCAATTTCAATGTATGCGTATGAGTTGATTCAGGATTTTGGTGTGAAAAACCTCATCCGTATCGGCACCTGCGGCGCAGTGCGGGATGATGTGTCACTGATGGATGTGGTGATCGCCATGGGCGCAAGTACCGATTCCAAAGTGAACCGTGACCGTTTTTACGGTAACGACCTGGCGGCACTGGCGGACTGGCACTTGCTGGCATCTGCGGTGAAAACCGCAGAGCGTCTGCAGTTACCGGTCAAGACCGGTAACGTGTTTACTGCGGATCTGTTTTACACCACCCGCCCGGAACTGTTTGCCGTGATGGAGCAATACGGCATTCTCGGGGTGGATATGGAAGTCGCCGGGCTGTACACCGTCGCGGCGGAGCTGGGCGCACGGGCACTGGCGATCCTCACCACTTCTGATCATATTAAAAACGGCGGTAAACTGACCATCGATCAGCGCCAGAACGCGATGCACAATATGATTGAGCTGGCTCTGGAAACTGCACTGACACTCTGACCGCTCAGACTTTTATCCGTAAAGCAAAAACGCCCTCATCAGAGGGCATTTTTGTTTGTTCATGACAGCGATTACTGTGCGGTGTTGTTAACCGGCAGAATTTCCATAATGCCTGCGCGGACATAATACTGCTGGCCGGATGCGGCAGCTGGTGCATCACCCGCCATTTTCGTCAGTGCTTCTTTCGGCGTTGCGGTGGATAATGAAGACTGATACAGCGTGTTGCCGTTCATATCACGGACGCTGGCGCGGACAAAATACTGTTTGCCGTCTTTACTGACTGCCGGGGCATCAGCGCTCATTTTTTTCAGGGCTTCACCCGGGGTGGCAGTGGTCAGTGCTGACTGAAAGACCGGTGCACGGTTGTAACCACCATTATGGTATCCGCGGTTATTATGATAGCCGCGCCCGTCATGGTTGCCGCGCATCATATGACGACCGCCGTTACCGTCGCAGTTGCCGTAGCCATTCATATACTGACCATTCTGCTGCGGCTGATTAACCGGAGCCGGTGCTGCGAACGCGGTCATACCCGCACCTAATAAACTCAGACCGATAACACCTGCAATGATTTTTTTCATATTAACATTCCTTCTTAATTAATTTTCTGAAGCACTGTTTTGCTGTTGATGTCATCATTGCCGATACCGGTGTGTAAGACAATCCGTTTTACCCTTTCTGACTATGAAACCATAATCCCTGCACAATTCATCATAATTTCTGCACAGTTCTTCATTTTTTCTCCACATTTCAACCTTTTTGCACGAAGAAAGATGTGTCAGAAATGACGATAAAATTTAATCAGCTTTATACTTCCTTACATAAAAAATGAGCCAATAAGATTAATCACCTTATTATTGATATAGGGAATTGTTATCACTAAAAAAGACAGCAAACAGAACAACCTGAGGAACTGACATGAAAAAAACAACAATGATTGCCGGTATCATCGCAGCGGCGTATTCCTTTTCAGCACTGGCGGCCACAGCGGATGTTCAGGTAAAACCCCTGACAGCCACGGCACAGAAAACCGCAAATACCGCTGATTATCTGATTGGCAAAACCTGGGTCACGACAGAGGCACTGGATCAGGACGGTAAAGCCATTCCGGCCACCGATGAAAGTGTGGCGGGCTTCTTTGGTCTGGCCAACTATGAAAAAGACGGTTCCGTTAAGATGTACACCCCGGAAGGAAAGCTGAAATTACAGGGCGACTGGTCCTTCAGCGCGGACGGTAAAACCCGGACGCTGACCGGTAAAAATGATAAAGGGGAAGTGCTGTTTACCCGGGTGGTCGAAAATATCAAAGTGGCGCCGGATGAATATATTTACCGCGTCTACCCGAAACCTGATGATAAAAGTCATTATGCGGATATTGTCCATAAACCAAAAACCGCAGAATAAATAGCGATATACAAAAATGCCCTCAGTGAGGGCATTTTTCGTTCCGGCGGTATCAGCTTGCCAGAATCCGCGATTTGCGGCGTACCGCAGAAAGCAGCATATAAATCGCGGTGGAGAGCAGCACAATGAAGAAGAAACTCATAATGCCGTCCGGCTGTTTCATAAACTGTCCGGCCACCAGCGGGCCCGCTGCCGACCCCACGCTGTAGCAGAACAGCATCACCTGAGTAGCCGCCACAATCACATTCGCGGTGAGTGTGTCACATGCCAGTGTGATTGCCACCGGATACAGGGCAAAGGAAGACATTCCCAGCAGTGTCAGCGCCACCACCATCACCAGATAATGGCCGGAGAGATAAATCATTCCCATCGCAAATACCCCGGCGAGTGAGACCATCGCCAGTAATAATACTTTGCTCATGCGGGAAGATAATTTACTGATCACCGGCTGGATAATCATCCCACCGAGGATAATGGCCGCCATCAGGCCGCCGACCTGTCCGGTGTTGTAATGTTTTTCCTGCAATGCCAGCGGCATCAGCCCGTAAATGGTGCCCATCACAATACCGGAAGTCATACAGCCGACCATCGCCGGTTTGCTCAGACGCAGGATCTGTTTAAGGGATAAGCTTTTATGCCCGCCGTGACACACCGGCTGTGCTTTTGAGAACAGCGGCGGCAGTACAGCAGCAAACAGCAGAACCATCACCACCGCAAACGGCACGACACCTGCGGTTCCGAACACGCCGATCGCCAGCTGGCCAAGTGTGGTGCCGCCGTACAGTGCAGTCATGTAGAAGCTCAGGCGTTTGGCGCGGACAGCCGGGTTATCGCCAATCAGCAGCCAGGATTCAATCACCACAAAAATACCGGCAACCGCCACCCCGGCCAGCATCCGGGAAGCCAGCCACGCGCTGAGATCGGTATAAAACGGCAGAACCGCCACGGTTGCCGCCAGCGCCAGCACAAAGAGAATAAAGGAACGGCGGTGACCGATACGGGCAATCACCGGCTCAATCAGCATCGAACCGAGCAATAAACCAATATAGTAAGCACTGGCTAACCAGCCTGCGTAATCGGTACCGATGGCAAAATGACCCAGCGATAACGGGATCAGGCTCATCAGATAACCGGATGCAATCGCAAATAACGTCAGACCGGCGACAGGGATTAACACACTGTCAGGACGCGGCGTGCGGATGCTGTGACTCACTGCTTTTCTCCACCTAAAACAAAAAAATCAAAAAAACATGACGCTGCTTTTTTTCTCAGGCTGTTTCATCGCCAAAATGGTTGATGACGGGTCATTGATAGAAGCAGTGGATTGTGAATTTATGTCTGAAACGGAGCGGAATATAGCCCCTTGCGAGGGAAAAATGAAATCAAAAAAACTAATGGCTGCGAGTAGTTTTTGTTATGGAAGGAAATAACAGAGGAATATGGGGTTTCCCCTGTTATTTTCGGTATTTTCACATGCAGATTAACAAAAAAATAACTTATTTTTCCTTATCCGCCGGTAATAAGGAAATCACCGTCTCCAGTGCATCGGGGATAACACTGCCGTGGGACTTTCCGGGGAAGCTCAGGAACTGACACTGTTTGCCGCGCAGTTGTAACTGCTCACACACTTCCCGTGCGGTAATGTCACTGTAACGGACGGACAGATTGTGTTTTTGTTCTTCGCTCATTTTGCTCAGATCGGGTTTTTCTTCCAGTCCGCCCTGAGTGATGGTCAGCCGGATATCCGCCGGGAGGCGATCAAAACGTTCTGCTGTCATATAAGTGCCATTGCCCCACCAGAGGGACGGGCTGGCACTGATGTAATCGGTAAATAAACCGGGTTCATCCGTGGCCGTTCTCAGCACAAACAATCCGCCGAGGCTGTGGCCAAAGAAGTAGCGGTGGTCGTTAACAGAATAGTGACTGCTCACCCACGGAATAACCTGTTCGCGGATAAACTGCCGGAAAGGAAGTTCACCGCCGCCTGCAGCAAACTGTTCACCGGTTGCGGGCGGTGTGTAATCAAAGGTGCGGGTTTTCGGGTAAGCCTGATCTGAGGGATAACCGATCCCCACCACCAGCGGCAGCGGCCGGGTTTTACCGGCGCTGAGCCGGTTAATCATCATCGGAAACTGTCCGTTACCATCGAGCATATAGAGCACAGTGTACGCCGTCTGCGGCTGTTTCGGCTGCGCGATAAAGAGGCAGTAGTGACGATCACCCTGCTGCATCTCATGATGCGTTACTGTGAACTGTTGCTCTGCCGCTTCAGTGAGCGGCGTAATCTCTTGTGAAGGCCGCGCCATCAGGGGAGATACAGCCATCATGCAACAAATCACCATTATTTTTTTCCACATCCTGACTCCGGGAAAGACTTACTTAAAAAACCAATTCTGCCACGGGACGGAGGATGACGCAGATTCGGTTCGCGCCATCCCCGGAAAAAATAAAACCATTTTCTTTCAAACCCGGGCAGCGGGATAACCGGCAAAGCGGAAAGACGCTGACACATCCTTGTTCGCGAAATCTGCTGAATCATCCGTTCTGTGGCAAGGCGGCAAGGGAAGGATTCCGGGGGCCTGATTCTGCCACGGTGATCCGGCTGATACCACGCAGAACGAAAAGACGCTGTCACATCCTTGTTCGCTCGGATCGCGCCATCCCTGGCGCTCTACGCTTTTCGTTTTTCTGCGCAGCATCTGCCGTCTACATAACGTATTGTGTAAACAGAATATTGACCTGGTTTCCTGAGAGCAGCCAACGCCGCCACAAAACAAAGAGACGCGTTACGCTAAATCATTCGCTCTGTGGCAAGGCGGCAAAGTGAGGATATCCCCGGGAGCATACATCAGTATGTGACCGGGGGAGCCGAACGAAGCCAACGCCGCCACAGGGCGAAGGATGACGCGTAATCAGAAATTCAGTTTCAGATTAGCCCAATACCGGCGCCCTTCATCGATCTGCCAGTTCCCGTTAGTCTCGATATCATCCCCTTTCTCGTTGGCGATGTTCAGTACTGCGAAGTTCAGCAGAGCGTTTGGCATAACCTGGTAGGTCATCCCGAGGTCGAGGGTGGTGATCCCGCTGCGTTCACGCGGCTGTTTTGCCCCGTTACGCTGTGCTGCCCAGACCTGTTTGCCGGTGTAGTTTGCCTGAGTGTAGAAGTTCATATCCGGGCGGTACTGCCAGTCAAGTCTGGCATTCGCCATATGACGCGGTGTCATTTCCAGTGGTTGCCCTTTCAGGGATTTGCCGTTGAGTTTTTCGTCGTCACTCTTACGTTCTGAATCAGTGAAGGTGTAGTTCAGGTTCAGATTCCATTTTTCTGCCACCGGAATACGGGAAGCCATTTCCACACCACGGATATTCGCTTTACCCACGTTGTCGTAGATAAACATATTCAGGCCGGTCAGCGGATCGGTTTGACCGGCGACCTGGTAGCTGGTCAGCTTGTTTTTGAATTCGGTGTTAAACAGGGTTGCACTGGCAGAGAAACCGGATTCGTGGTCATAAGCAATACCCAGTTCTTCGGTAACGCTGGTTTCCGGTTTCAGGTCACGGTTACCGTACATGATAGCCGCACCGCCTTGTGTGGACGTTCCGAAATTCGGGCTTAACTCTCGCAGTGTCGGGGCACGGAAGGCTTTCGCCACGCCACCTTTGATGGTGATTTCATCTGTCAGCTTATAGACGGCATAGGCACGCGGGTTCCAGTGTTTACCGTAGAATTCATGGTCGTCCATACGCAGACCGCCGGTCAGCGTCAGGTCGTCGGTTACACTGAATTCATCTTCCACAAACAGTGCTTTCTGCTCAGCAGTCATTTTTTCTGTGACTGTCTGTTTGTTTTTAATCACGGAATCATCTTTCAGTTTGGCATACTGATATTGTCCGCCGACAGTCAGGACGTTAGACGGCAGGAATGCAGTGACCTTTCCGTCAACCACAGTATTGGTGACTTCCGGCTGGCGGGCTTCATATGCCATGACCCAGTCTTCACTGACTTTATTCCATTTGCCGGTATTGGTTTTACGGATGGTATTTTCCTGATACACACTCACTTCACTGTTAATTTCGTCCCAGTCACCTTTCCAGGTCAGCGCCCAGTGGTTACGATTGTTGTGTACTTCGGATTTGTTGTTCTTCTGAACGATACCGCCACGGGTAGTTGTCTCATCAATCGATTTCCCCGGGGTAGATGTGTGTTCCTGTGTGCTGCGGCCGACTTCCGCAAGGAATTTCTGCCCTTCAACCGGCGTAAAGGCCAGTTTAGCGGTGATATTTTTGTCGTCTTTGCGCGGTGTACCTTCCAGGAGTTTATCTTCGCGGCGATAGTTCAGCCCGCCGTAAACCTGTAACCCCAGCTTGTCTTTAATCAGCGGCCCGGAGACATAGAAATCCGTATTTGCGGAGTTACCGTAATCTTTACTTTCCTGAATGATACCGCCCATACCCATTGAGCCGTGCCATTCGTCTGCCACTGCTTTAGTGATGATGTTAATCACACCACCCATCGCATCGGAACCATACAGGGAGGACATCGGTCCGCGGATCACTTCAATGCGTTCAATGGCTTCCACCGGCGGGATAAACCCGGCTTCGTAACCGCCGCTGCCGTTCGGGCGGGATTCACGGCTGTTCTGACGACGACCATCCACCATAATCAGGGTGTAATCCCCGGACAGACCACGGATGCTGATATCCGGCTTCAGGCTACCGCCGATCACACTGACACCTTCCACATCTTTCACCATGTCAATCAGGTTGGCAGCCGGTTTATTTTGTAACTGTTCCTTGGTGATAACGGTGATACTCGCCGGTGCATCGCGCATTTCCTGCGCAAAACCGGAAGCGGTAACCACGATGGTGTCATCTTTATTTTCAGCATAAGCGGCGGTGGCCGCTGACATAACAGCAACAGCAAGCAGTGAGCGTTTGAATGAGGCGTTCATATTATTCCCTGACTGGATTGATATTTTTTATTTGAAATATTAAATGAGAATGATTAATCCTATCATTGATATATGCTATTGAGAATATGATCGCAAATGAAAATTATTATCACGATGATAATAAATTGCTGTGACATCGTTAAACCGGAAAGTACAGCTGGAGAGTAAACGGCGGGAATGAAAATCGCAGGATAAAAAAAATGCTGCAAATTCAGGTGAATTTGCAGCCTTCTAACAAAGTACCAAAGTAAATAGTGAGGGATAACTAATAAATAAAATTAACACATTCTCGTCAGGAAAATCTGCTCATCACCGAGTGGCGGAGAACCAGAGTCGGTGTGTAACACGGCGGACAAAACGGCAGCGCCTGTGAGGACGCCAGCGCCAGTGCCAGCTGTGTTGCTGTCTGAGCCATCATGTCAACAGGATAGCGTATTGTGGTCAGACGAGGTTGGATATATCGTGCGATCATGCTGTCATCAAAACCGATAACAGAAATATCTTCCGGCGCACGTAACCCGTTCGCTTCAATCACCGACAGCGCCCCCGCCGCCATAAAATCGTTGTACGCCACCACCGCCGTCACCGGCAGTGAAAGTGATAAAACAGCACTCATTGCTGCTTCCCCGCCCTCTGCCACCGGTTCACCAACGGCAATATAGGCTTCCGGTAGCTCACAACCGGCCTCTGTCAGAGCATCTCTGTAGCCCGCCAGCCGTTGCGCACTGTCCTCAATCGTGTGTGATGACGATAAGCAGGCAATATGGCTATGCCCCTGTTTCAGCAGATATTGTGTGGCAAGCTGAGTACCGCGCCGGTTATCCAGGGCAACACAGCGGTTTTCCAGCCCCGGGATCATACGGTTGATAAATACCATCGACGGCATTTCCGCTGCATAGCCGCGCAGTTCTTCATCACTCAGTGCTTTGGCATGGATCACGCAGGCATCACAGCGGCTGTTCATCAGTAATTCAATACCACGCCGCTCATCTTCCTGCCGGTGATAACCGTTGCCGATTAAAAGATGTTTTCCGTGCTGATGCGCCACCTCATCTGCGGCTTTGACCAGTGAACCGAAAAACGGATCGGACACATCCCCCACCAGTACGCCGACAATATCACTGCTCTGGCTGACCAGCGCCCGCGCCGCCGCATTCGGGCGGTAAGCCAGCTCCTTCATGGCCGCCTGAACCGCACGGATGGATTCCGCACCGGCTTTCGGTGACTGATTGATAACCCGCGAGACCGTTGCCACTGATACCCCCGCCAGTTTCGCAACATCTTTAATGGTTGCCATTTACCGCTCCGTTATTGTTTTGTGATCCCGGTACTTGCCATCCGGTGTAACTCTGCTAATTTTTATTATCTTTTACTAAAATTTTATCGGATTTTACTATGGAAACTGTCGCTTACCCTGATTTCGCTAAACTGGAGATCCGCACCGGCCGGATCACGGATGTTAAACGTCACGAAAATGCCGATAAACTCTATATTGTTCAGATAAATGTAGGTGACCGCTCACTTCAGACCGTCACCAGTCTCGTGCCGTATTATACAGAGGAAGAGTTACTGCATAAGCAGGTCGTGGTGCTGTGCAATCTGCAAAAAGCCAAAATGCGCGGCGAAACCTCTGAATGTATGCTGCTGTGCGCCGAAACCGATGACGGCTCAGAAAGCGTCCTGCTGACCCCGGAACGTGTAATGCCTGCCGGTGTCCGTATTGTCTGATAAAGCAAAGTTTGTCAACGGCCTGAGTGGCTCACCGTTGTGAGCCACTGTCTAAAACACAAACCGGTATACTGTCACACTCTCCCGCTGTTCCCCCGCCGCTGAAATTCCCCTGACTGCATCCGGCCAGTGCGGGTGATTCGGCCCGTCCGGGAAGTACTGGGTCTCCAGCGCCAGCCCGGCATAATCCTGATAATCGCCGTATTTTCCCGGCTGACCGCCGAGATAATTGCCGGTATAAAGCTGTATGCAGGGCATGGTGGTCGCCACTTCCAGGCACACATCCCCCGCCGGTGACCAGTACGCCGCGATAATCTGTTTACCGTCACACAATGCCGGATCCGGTACAAAGGCGTGATCAAAGTCTTTTGCCTGCTGCTGTGCCGCCTCAGACATAAAACCCTGTGACAGCGGCCTGCGGGCGCGCAAATCAAACACAGTGCCGGCTACCGGGCAGAGCGTCCCGTCAGGTAAGTTATCTGCATTCAGCCCCAGACGTTTGTCCGCCCGGATCTGCATTTCCCCTTCTGTCACCTTCACGCCGCTGTTTTCACCGGCAAGGT
Source organism: Morganella sp. EGD-HP17 (assembly GCF_000512315.2). NCBI lineage: Bacteria > Pseudomonadati > Pseudomonadota > Gammaproteobacteria > Enterobacterales > Morganellaceae > Morganella > Morganella sp. EGD-HP17. The sequence goes on along the minus strand of NZ_AZRH01000001.1, from coordinate 516,289 downwards.
TAAAGTAAGCGTGATTGGTCAGGCTGACCGGACAGGCTTTGTCTGTTTGTGTCCGGTAAGTCAGGCGGACTTCGTTTTCCGGCGTCAGCTGATAAGTGACTTCTGCGCTGAGATTACCGGGAAAGCCCTGGTCACCATCCGGGGATTGCAGGGAGAATGTCACGGAATCCGCTGAGCGGCGGCGGATCTGCCAGCGCCGATGGCTGAAGTTATCCGTTCCGCCATGCAGACAGGTGGTGCCTTCATTACAGGCGAGCGGATAAAACTGTCCGTTCAGGGTGAAACCACCACCGGCAATGCGGTTGGCAAAGCGCCCGACTGTGGCACCGAAATAGGCGGTCTGACGGGCAAACCCGGCGCTGTCCGCCACACCGCACACCACATCCCGCATCCCGTCCGCCAGCGGCAGCTCACAACTGAGCCAGGTCGCGCCGGTATCGGCAATACTGATGCGCATGCCGTTGCGGTTGGTCAGAACCACTACCTCCGCCGGTCTGCCGTCTGCGGCCGGTTCGGTTGCCAGCGCCCGTTCATAGGGGCGCTGCTGCATATGTGTCATATTGCCTCCGGTCAGCGGATCACACCGGCGCCCTCACGGGCGCGGCAGACATAAATATCCGCTGTCAGCCCGGAGATCGCCGTATAGTGTGCGTTAATCGCGTCTGTAACCGGCGCGACATGTTCCGGTTTCACCAGTGCGACCACACAACCGCCGAAGCCGCCGCCGGTCATGCGGACTCCGCCTTCCGCGCCGATAACATCACCGATAATCATAACCAGCGCATCAATTTCAGGGACCGTGATTTCAAAGTCATCACGCATGGAGTGATGGGATTCCGCCATCAGCTGACTGAGACGCGGTAAATCCCCGTCTTTCAGAGCTTCCGCCGCTGCCAGGGTGCGGATATTTTCGCTGATCACATGACGGGCCCGTTTCGCGGTCACCGCATCCAGCTCATGGGCACGGGCGGCGAACTGCTGCATAGTCACATCCCGCAGCGCCGGAACGCCGAAGAACTCCGCTGCCGCCTCACACTGACGCCGCCGGGTGTTGTATTCGCTGTCCACCAGGCCGCGTTTTTTGTTGGAGTTAATAATCATCACCACACTGTTTTCCGGCATGGCAACCGCGCGGGTTTCCAGGCTGCGGCAGTCGATCAGCAATGCGTGCCCGTCTTCACCACAGGCTGAAATCAGTTGATCCATAATGCCGCAGTTACAGCCGACAAACTGGTTCTCCGCCTGCTGCCCGTTCAGGGCAATGACTTCACGGCTGACGGGTAAATCATACAGGGCTTTGACAGTCTGGCCGATCACCACCTCCAGCGAGGCGGAACTGCTCAGACCCGCGCCCTGCGGCACATTGCCGCTGACAGCAATATTCATCCCGCCGAACACAAAACCGCGCTCCGCCAGGTATTTGATCACGCCGCGGATATAATTCGCCCACAATTTATTATCGCGGTATTCGATCGGCTGTGAGAGATCAAACTCATCGCGATCATTATCATAATCCGCAGCCACCACGCAGACCTTCTGATCATCACGCCGCGAGGCGGCTGCCACGGTGCCGAAATCAATGGCACACGGCAGAACAAAACCGTCGTTATAATCTGTGTGTTCGCCAATCAGATTCACGCGGCCCGGTGCCCGGATCAGCATGTCAGGGGATGCGCCGAAGCACTGTTCAAAGGCATGTAGTGCCTTGCTGATAACTGTTTTCATCGGAAACCTCAGATTATAAAGGGGTTTTAAAATGGTGGTCGCTGACTGCACGCAGCCGCTCTGCAGCCTGCTCCGGTGTCAGGTCACGCTGGCTTTCCGCCAGCATTTCATAGCCGACCATAAATTTGCGCACTGTCGCGGAACGCAGCAGCGGCGGATAATAGAGTGCATGTAACTGCCAGTGATCCAGCGGTTCGCCCTGCTGAAAATACGGCGCAAAATGCCAGCCCATCGAGTACGGGAAGGCACAGCGGAACAGGTTATCGTAGCGGCTGGTGAGTTTTTTCAGTGCCAGTGCGAGGTCATCCCGCTCCGCATCTGTCATGGCTTCCATCCGGGTGATCACGCGGTGTTTCGGCAGCAGCATGGTTTCAAACGGCCACGCCGCCCAGTACGGCACCACTGCCAGCCAGTGCTCCGTTTCCGTCACAATACGGCTGCCGTCTTTCAGCTCCGCCTGCGCGTAATCCAGCAGCAGGTTACTGCCGTGCTGCCGGGAATAGTCGCGCAGCAGTCCGTCTTTGCGGCTCAGGGCATCAGGCAGAAAATCACTGGCCCAGATCTGACCGTGCGGATGCGGCTGTGAGCAGCCCATCAGTTCCCCTTTATTCTCAAACAGCTGCACCCAGAGGTATTTTCCCCCGAGTTCCTGTGCCTGCGCCTGCCAGGTATCAATGACGGCACGGATTTGTGCCACCGGCAGTTCCGGCAGAGTTTTGCTGTGGTCGGGAGAAAAACAGAGCACGCGGCTCAGCCCGCTGACGGCCTGAGTCTGAAATAACGGACTGGTGTTTTCCGGCTGTGTGCAGGGCTGCGGTCTCAGCGCGGAGAAATCATTCTGAAAAACATAAGTGCCGGTGTAAGCAGGATTAATATCGCCGCTTACCCGGGTATTTCCCGGACACAAAAAACAGTCAGGGTCATAAGCCGGTAAATCCGCCACATCAGCGACTTCATCTCTCCCCTGCCACGGGCGTTTTGCCCGGTGAGGAGAGACTAAAATCCACTGTCCCGTTAACGGGTTATAGCGGCGGTGAGGGCAATCAGACGGATCAAAAGTCATCATAGACACAATTCTCTCTGACGATGAAACGGGTTAGCGATGATTGTCCTCAGGCGTTACCGGTTTTCGTATTTCGTCAGTCTGCGTAACCTTCCGGGTTCTGCTGCTGCCAGCGCCAGGCATCCTGCGCCATATCATCAACAGTGCGGACGGCACGCCACTGCATATCACGGGCCGCTTTATCCGGGCTGGACCAGCACTCAGCGATATCCCCCGGACGGCGGTCACAGACAGCATACGGGATCGGTTTACCGGCCGCTTTACTGAACGCCGCAATCATTTCCAGCACACTGGTGCCTTTGCCGGTGCCCAGGTTATAGATATGCAGCCCGGAGGACTGTGCCACGGTTTTCAGTGCCGCAACATGGCCGTCCGCCAGATCCATCACATGGATGTAATCACGCACCCCGGTACCGTCAGGTGTAGGGTAATCGTTTCCATAGATACTGACTTTTTCACGGCGGCCGATAGCAACCTGAGTGATATATGGCGTCAGGTTATTCGGGATACCTTTAGGATCCTCACCCATCGTGCCTGTCGGATGCGCCCCGACCGGGTTGAAATAACGCAGCAGTGATACAGACCAGTCATTATCTGCGATCAGCACATCATTCAGAATGCGCTCAACCATGTATTTACTGGTGCCGTAAGGGTTTGTGGTGTTACCGATAGCGGATTCTTCGGTGATCGGCACACTGGCCGGATCGCCGTAAACAGTGGCGGAAGAGCTGAAAATAATCCGTTTCACCTGCGCCCGCTTCATGCTGCGCAGCAGAACCAGCGTGCCGTTGATATTGTTATCATAATATTCAACCGGTTTTTCCACGGATTCACCCACGGCTTTCAGGCCCGCAAAGTGAATCACCGCATCAATACGGTGTTTGGCAAATACGCTGTCAAGAAAGGCTTCATCACGGATATCCCCCTGATAAAAAACAGGTTCTTTTCCGGTAATTGCAGTGATCCGCGCCAGAACTTTGGCATTGGCATTACACAGATTATCCACAATAACCGGTGTCATGCCTGCATTCATCAGCTGTACGCAGGTATGGCTGCCGATATAGCCCATACCGCCGGTGACAAGAATTTCCACATATACCTCTCAGGCTTTGTAATGTATTCAGAGAAAACCAAAGTATAACGTGAGGACGGGGAAGATTCTAACCATGAATAGTTTTTGAGTCTGTGATACTGATCTGATTTGTGTAAACGTTTACACTGATGCACTGAATGGTTTTTACTAAAAGTTTCTGTGTTACTATAAGTAGCTGTCACTGCCTGAATTACGCCTGTTGCCCTGCCGCAGTTCCCGGCCGGAGGAGAAAGAACAAAAAAATGGCCACGCTAAAAGATATCGCCCGGCAAGCCGGTGTCTCACTCGCGACCGTGTCGCGGGTGCTGAATGACGACCCGACACTCAGTGTGAAAGAAGAAACCAAGCTGCGTATCCTGGAAATCGCCGAGAAACTGGAATACACCGTTTCCGCGCAGCGCCGTCACACCACGGGCAAACGTCAGGCACAGCGGCTGCATTTCCTGGCGGTTTACAGCTATCCGAAAACAGCGGAAATTAATGATCCTTATTATCTCTCCATCCGCCACGGCATTGAGTTACAGAGCGAACGGCTGGGTATTGAGCTGACGCACGCTTATGAAAACAATCTGCCGGAGACGGTCTCCCGCCCGGACGGCGTGCTGCTGATCGGACACGGTGCCCGCGCGGTACTGACAGAAGTACAGGCACTCTGCTCTGCCGTCTGCTTTGTCGATTTCAGCGATCGCCAGAGTGATTATGACGCGGTGGATATTGACCTCGCGTACATTGCGCAATCCGTAACTGATTTCTTTATTGCACAAGGTTATGACCGGATAGGTTTTATCGGCGGGCAGGATTCCCCGGCGGCGGCGGATATCCGCGAAGTCGCGTTTACTGAATACGGCTCACTGCGCGGTGTGGTGCGCGGGGAAGATATCTATCGCGGGGATTTCTCCAGCGCGTCCGGTTATGCTCTGGCAAAACAGATGCTGGCCGGAGAGAGCTACCCGAAGGCCCTGTTTGTCGCTTCTGACTCCATTGCTATCGGCGTGCTGCGCGCCCTGCATGAACAGCATATCGCTATCCCGGAGGATATCGCTCTTATCAGTGTCAATGATATCCCGACCGCCAAGTTTACCATTCCGTCACTGTCGACCGTCCGCATCCACTCTGAGGTGATGGGCAGCCAGGGCGTGAATCTGCTGTTTGAACGTCTGCGTGATGAGCGGCAGGAGCCGCTTCAGGTCTTTGCCGCCTCCCGCCTTATTCTGCGCGGCACCACGAAGTAATACCCCCTCCGTAAGATTCTGACGGCTGCCGGAAAGGCAGCCGTTTTTCTTTCAGTAAAATTTACCTTCTGCAAAGATGACTGCCTTTTACACAATTTAGCGTTTCAGCTCACAAGATTGTGCCGCTGTTGTACGGATTATGTGATCAGGTTAAACATCTTAGTTTTACTCTATAGTTTTTAGTAAAACTTTTACTAATATCCCGTTAATGATTGATCTCATCCGATAGCCCGCAGTGATTGCTGACTATAAAGAAGGAGCTTCTGTGAATAACTGGGAAAACTACACCCTGCTGCATGAAAACCGCCTGCCGCCGCGTGCCTATTTCTTTGCCTATGATAACGACACCGCCGCACGCACTTATCAGCGTGAGCTGAGTCAGGGCTTTAAACTGCTCAGCGGGCAATGGCAGTTCCGCTATTTTGATCATCCGCTGCGTGTGCCGGAGGCGTTTTATCACACGCCAATGACAGAATGGTCATCCATCACTGTCCCGAATATGTGGCAGATGGAAGGCCACGGACAGCTCCAGTATACCGATGAGGGCTGGCCGTTCCCGATTGATGTGCCGTTTGTTCCGTCAGATAACCCGACCGGTGCCTATCAGCGCACGTTTACGCTGGATGAAAACTGGTCACAACAACAGGTCATTATTAAATTTGACGGCGTTGAAACCTATTTTGAAGTCTATGTGAACGGCCACTATGCCGGGTTCAGCAAAGGCAGCCGCCTGACCGCTGAATTTGATATCACCGAATTTGTCAGCGCCGGGGAAAACCTGTTATCTGTCCGCGTCATGCAGTGGGCGGACAGTACCTATATTGAAGACCAGGATATGTGGTGGATGGCGGGGATTTTCCGCGATGTGTATCTGATTGCACAGCCGCCGGTACATGTCCGTGATCTGACTGTTCGCACCGATTTTGCGCCGGATTACCGCAGCGCCCTGCTGACCGCCTCTGCGGAAATTGCCGGTTCTGCAGAAGGGATGCAGATTGAGGCCGTTTTATATGATGGCAGCACCGTCTGTTTTTCACAGAAAAAAGCGCTGACTGCTGACGATCATACCATTACATTCACCGCAGATGTCGCTTCCCCGCGCTGCTGGAGTGCGGAAGATCCGTATCTGTATCACCTGCTGATCCGCCTGTCGGACAGCAACGGTAATCTGCTCAGTGTGATCCCGCAGCGGGTGGGATTCCGCGATATAAAAGTCCGCAACGGCCTGTTTTATATCAATAATCATTATGTGAAATTACACGGCGTCAACCGCCACGATAATGATGAACACAAAGGCCGTGCTGTCGGCATCCGCCGGATGGAGCAGGATCTGCGGCTGATGAAACAGCACAATATCAATGCTGTCCGTACCGCGCACTACCCGAACGATCCGCGCTTTTATGAGCTGTGCGATATTTACGGCCTGTTTGTGATGGCGGAAACCGATGTGGAAACCCACGGTTTTGCCAACGTCGGTAATCTCAGTCAGATCACCGATGATCCGTCCTGGGAGCCGGTGTATGTCGACCGCATCCGCCGCCAGGTGCATGCACAGAAAAACCATCCGTCCGTGATTATGTGGTCGCTCGGTAATGAATCCGGTTACGGCTGTAATATCCGTGCCATGTATGATGCCGCAAAAGCCATTGATGACACCCGTCTGATCCACTATGAAGAAGATCGTGATGCGGATGTGGTGGATATCATCAGCACCATGTATTCCCGCGTGCAGATGATGAATGAATTCGGTGAATATCCGCACCCGAAACCGCGCATTATCTGTGAATATGCCCACGCCATGGGCAACGGGCCGGGCGGACTGAGTGAATATCAGGCAGTGTTTGACCGTCATGACGCCATTCAGGGACATTTTGTCTGGGAATGGTGTGACCACGGCATTCTGGCACAGGATGAACAGGGTCGTCCGTTCTATAAATACGGCGGTGACTACGGCGATTACCCGAACAACTATAACTTCTGCATGGATGGCCTGATTTTCCCGGATCAAACCCCGTCCGCCGGACTGAAAGAGTACAAGCAAGTTATCGCACCGGTGAAAGTACGTGATTTTGATGCGAACAACGGCGAAATCACCATTGAAAACCGCTTCTGGTTCAGTACGCTGGCAGAGTGTCAGATCCGTGCGGAATATAGTGCTGACGGCGACATTATTCACAGTGAAATTTTATCGCTGCCTGAACTCGCTCCCCGCGAAAGCGCCCGCGTTGCCCTGAACTTACCGGCTGCCGATGGCCGCGAAATGTTTGTCAATATCATCGTCACCCGTCTGAATGCCACCTGCTACAGTGCTGCCGGACATGAAATCGCGGTTTATCAGTTCCCGCTGGCGGCGGCATCTGCGCCGGTGCTGCCGTTTATCCGACATGATGCCACGCCGCTGGCAGTCTGTGACGAGCGGCTGGAAATGCATATTCACGGCTGTGATTTCACCCTCACCTTCTCAAAAACCGACGGTAAATTAATCCGCTGGGAAAACCGCGGGCAATCCCTGCTCGCCGCCGCACCACGGATGCGTTTCTTTAAACCGATGATTGATAACCATAAACAGGAATATGAAGGTTTATGGCATCCGGCACACCTGCAAATCATGCAGGAACATTTCCGTGGCATGGAAACAGCACAGGAAAACGGCCATGTGATTGTCACGGTGAACTCCGTGGTTGCCCCGCCGGTGTTTGATTTCGGCATGCGCTGTACTTACCGCTACACCATTGCGCCGGACGGCCATGTTGCGGTGACCCTCAGTGGTGAGCCATACGGCGATTATCCGCATGTGATCCCGTGCATCGGCATGGATATGGGGATCGACGCCCGTTTTGACCACGCGGAGTACTACGGACGCGGGCCGGGCGAGAACTATTCGGACAGCTGCAAAGCCAATCTTATCGGCCGTTATCAGTCACCGGTCAGTGACCTGTTCGTTAATTACCCGTTCCCGCAGAACAACGGCAACCATCAGGACACCCGCTGGCTGGCACTGACGGACAATCACGGCAGCGGCCTGTTTGTGCGTCCTGATCAGCCAATCAATTTCAGCTGCTGGCCATGCCGCGGGGAAGAACTCCACCGTGCCCAGCATCAGCATGAATGGCAGCCGGACGGCCATATCACTCTGAACCTTGATCACGCCCTGACCGGGCTGGGCTCTAACTCCTGGGGCAGTGAAGTCCTCGACAGTTACCGCGTCTATTTCCGGCCGTTCCGTTTCGGATTCACACTGCTGCCGTTCACTGAGGGCGACTGCCGTGCGGAAACACTGGCAACACTGCATTTTTCAGGCGAAATACACTCAGGAGGCCGGGCATGATCCTGTTTACTGATTTAACGGATTTTCAGCGTTTTTTCCGTCAGGGAAAAAAATGGCAGCGTTGTATTGAGGCCATCAATAACCTGCCGTCCATTCATCCTGATGTGACCTATTCTGTCGGTGATTCACTGATATACCGCCTGCAGACTAAAACAGAGCCACAGCCGGATTTCCTCGGTAAACGCCGTTATTTTCAGGTGCATTACTGGCTGGAGGGTGAGGAAACCGTTGAGTATGCCGCCAAATCCGCCCTGACCCCGGTAAATGCCTACAGTGATGAAACTGACCGCGAAACCCTGTGCGGCAAAGGGGAAACTCTGCTCTGCAAACCCGGCAATGTGCTGGTGTGTGAAAATCACGAGGCATACCGGTTCACCTGCTCAGGCGATGTCCGCAAAGTGGTGCTTACCGTGACCATTGAAGACGGTTATTTCCTGAATAAATAGATCCACGGAGAACGCTATGTCCACATCCGCGCGTAATACCATCGGCAAGTTCGGACTGCTGTCCATGACCTTTGCCGCTGTATACAGTTTTAACAACGTCATTAATAATAATATCGAGCTCGGACTGGCTTCCGCACCGATGTTCTTTATCGCCACGATTTTCTATTTTATTCCGTTCTGTCTGATTATCGCGGAGTTCGTCTCCCTGAATAAAAACTCCGAAGCCGGTGTTTACGCCTGGGTGCGCAGTGCCCTCGGCGGCCGCTGGGCTTTCCTCGCCGCCTATACCTACTGGTTTGTGAACCTGTTTTTCTTCACCTCGCTGCTGCCGCGCGTTATTGCCTATGCCTCTTACGCCTTCCTCGGCTATGAGTATATCTTCACGCCGGTCACCACCGCACTGCTCAGTACGGTGCTGTTTGCATTCTCCACTTATGTTTCCACCAACGGGGCAAAACTGCTGGGGCCGATGACCTCTGTCACCTCCTCGATGATGCTGCTGCTGACCTTCTCGTATATCGCACTGGCTGGTGTTGCGCTGGTGGGGGGAATTCAGCCTGCGGATCCGATTACCGTGGAAGCCATGACGCCGAACTTTAACTGGGCATTCCTCGGGATCACCGCGTGGATCTTTATGGCGGCCGGAGGTGCGGAATCAGTTGCCGTGTATGTGAATGACGTCAAAGGCGGCAGTAAAGCATTCGTGAAGGTGATTATTATTGCCGGATTATTCATCGGCCTGCTCTATTCCGTCTCCTCCGTGGTGATCAACGTGTTTGTACCGCGTGAAGCACTGAAGTTTACCGGCGGCTCTGTCCAGGTCTTTGAAGGGTTATCCACCTATTTCGGTCTGCCGGAGATCCTGATGAACCGCTTTGTCGGCGTGGTCTCTTTCACCGCCATGTTCGGCTCCCTGCTGATGTGGACCGCGGCACCGGTTAAAATCTTCTTCGCGGAGATCCCGAAAGGTGTCTTTGGTGCCAAAACAGTCGAGCTGAACAAACACGGCGTACCGGCGCGTGCCGCCTGGATCCAGTTCCTGATTGTGATCCCGCTGATGTTTATCCCGACCCTCGGTTCCGATACCGTTCAGGATCTGATGAACACCGTCATCAACATGACTGCCGCCGCTTCTATGCTGCCGCCGCTGTTTATTATGCTGGCGTACCTGAATCTGCGCCGCAAACTGGATCATATCCCGCGTGACTTCCGCATGGGTTCACGCACCACGGGGATTGCGGTGGTCTCCCTGCTGATTGTGATTTTCACTATCGGCTTCCTGGCCTCCACTTTCCCGACCGGTGCCAACATTGCGACCATTCTGTTCTATAACGTCAGCGGGATCCTGATTTTCCTGGGCTACGCCTGGTGGAAATACAGCCGCTATGAAAAAACCCTGACCGCAGAAGAGCGGAAAATCGCCGATGCCCCGACCGCGCAAACCGCACTGGCCCGCGGCGAAGAATCCGTCGATAATATCTGATTATCCTGCAGATACTGAAAAGCCACCGGACGGTGGCTTTTTTATTGTGCTCAGAGAATCCCCTGACAGACCGGGGTATATTATTTCTGATAGTCCGGTGACTCCGGTGGTAACCGGCAAAAATGAAAAGTCGCTGTAAATACGGTCCCTGTACGCTCAGGCTCGCCATCCATGGCTCGCATGCTTTTCATTTCTCTGCCGGTTACCCCCCTTTTACATTAAAACCAGCTCAGTAACGCGGCGGCTGCAACTCCATCGGTACTGTGTCGGAAGTTTTGATCAGATTAATAAAATCGATTCCCTGCGGGCTGAAAATAAACAACGCATAGCCGGTGGCCATTTTAATATCATCGTTGCGGGCAATCCCCGGGAAGCCCGGCATCGGCCCGCCTTTTTCAACCTGCTTAATCAGCCCCACCTGGTCAATCATCACACTGCATGCCAGTTGGCCGTTCATCTCTTTTTTATCCATCCGCACCATATCGCCCTGATACGGACGCGAGGTGAAATGATCAACGCCGTTTTTGTCCTTCACGCCCACACCATACTGATTAGTGGATTTATCCAGCAATGTCAGAGCAATACTCTGTGATTCCCCCTGCAGCGGCAGCTGATAAACACCGGTGAAATCCGGGCAGTTTTCCTGTGTCTGCGCCGGTGGCAGAGGCGCGGCACAACCGCTGAGCAAAATCGGGAGCAGTGCGGTTGCCAGCCAGAGTTTGTGCGTCATAAATATCCTTTTGTCAGTGCATTTTCCGGAGCCGGAACAGACACAAAGTCTATCACAGTTTCCCGCGCATCCGGAAAAATGCCGCAGTATTGCCCTACTTTACCTTATCCCAGCGCACCAGGCTTTCTGACAACACCGCCAGCAAAATTGCCACCAGCATGCCGTTCCCCAGCATCGGGCGCAGCAGCACCGGCAGGTCGCTGATAAAGACGGCAGGCGGATTGATCAGGAAAATGCCGACAAACAGCGGGATCGCCAGCCGGTAAATATTACGTGCATTCAGGGAAATTTTATCCACGAAAGCCAGCGAGGAGAACATCAGCGGCAGGTAAGTTGCCAGCATCACGGCACTGCCGATGGCGAGCGGCAATCCGCTGAAGAAAAGTGTCACCGGCGGGATCAGCCCCATCAGCAGAAACAGCACACTGCCGACCACCAGGGATGTCCGGCTGCTGTCATTGGTCTGGGTGATTAATCCCACCGAGGAGACAAACGGTGCAAACGGCACCACTGCCAGCGGCGCGGTCAGCAGTGTCACCGAGCCGGTGACAATAAAACTGCGCCGGAACAGGACGTTATTTTCCTGTAATTTATCCATGTAAAACACATCCGTCGAACGGATGGCACCGAAGGTATTACTGATATTCAGAAGCCCGGTCAGGATACAGGTGATAATCACGCCCCAGCGGAATTCAAACCCGTCAGTGCTGCCGAGCGGCAGAAATTCCCATGATGCGGATGCCACATCCCGTCCCGGCGGGGAAAACAGCAGCACGTAAGCTCCCCAGCCCAGCAACACGCCAATCAGCAGCGCATATTTGGCCACGGACACCGGGGCATACACAATCACGCCCAGCACCAGGATCAGCGTTACCAGCGCCAGGAAAAAGACCGGGTAATTCACGGTGGCATCCGGCGGCATGATACCGAACGGCAGTCCCAGCATCCCTTTCAGGAAAATGGAGACCAGCTGCGCGCCTATCATAAACATAAACACTGCCATCACCGCCGGGTTAAAAATCCGGGCGATACGGGCTCCTGCGCCGGTAAAGCCAATCACCAGCGTGATAAGTCCCGCACAGGCAATCCCGATAGCAAGGTTTGCGCCGGTCACACCCGCAGAAGTCCCGAAAGAGGCTTCCGCCACAGCGATCCCCAGAATGGTAGCCCACCACAGGCCGGTCGGCCCTTCCATAATCGCACGCTGGTGGCCGGTAAACACCTGCACCAGGCTGCCGAGCGCGGTGGCGATAAAACTGTATTGTGTGATAGTCAGTGTGGCGGCGTCAGAAAGATGAAACGCAGATTGCAGTGTCGGCGGGATCAGCACCGTATTGCAGAAAATAAAGAAATACCACTGAAAGCCGGACAGCCAGTGGCTTTTTTGCATTTTTATCATGGGGTAACGCCTTTTGGATGCAGTGTCAGATTTATTTTTAATATAGTGATAATGATCATACTATCAAAGAGAGATTATTTTGTGAGTTTTTCACTCAGAGAGGTCATGATGAAACCATCCGTTCTTGTTTACCGCGATATTCCTGACGATATCCTCACCCGTTTGTCCGCTGAGTGCGATGTTCACCGCGTGGCGGAAATTGATCCGGACATTGACCCGTCAGTAAAACCGCTGCTGGCCGGAGCGGATGCTATCCTCGGCTCCGGCGGGAAAATTGATGCCCGTTTCCTGGCGATGGCCCCGAAACTGCGGGTGGCTTCCACCATCACCGTCGGTTATGACAATTTTGATGTCTCTGCCCTCAGTGCACGGAATGTGGTGCTGATGCATACCCCGGATGTCCTGACCGAAACCGTTGCCGATGCCACGATGGCACTGGTGCTGGCGACTGCACGGAAAATGATCATCAGCTCAGAGCGGGTGAAACGCGGCGAGTGGACAGAAAGTATCACGCCGGACTGGTACGGCTGTGACGTCCACCATAAAACGATGGGAATTGCCGGCATGGGCCGCATCGGTGATGCACTGGCGCGCCGGGCGCACTGCGGATTCGGCATGAAAGTGCTCTACAATGCCCGCTCCCGCCATGAAAAAACCGAAAAAGCGTATCAGGCGGAATACCGTTCACTGAATGCCCTGTTGGCAGAGTCAGATTTTGTCTGTATCACCCTGCCGCTGACGGCGGAAACCCGCCATTTATTCGGCCGCGAACAGTTTGAAAAAATGAAACGCAGTGCCATTCTGGTCAATATCGGGCGCGGTGCCGTGATCGACGAAGCCGCACTGGCACAGGCGCTGAAAGATAAAACGATCCTCGCCGCCGGGCTGGATGTTTTTGAACAGGAGCCGCTGCCGCCGGATTCACCGCTGCTGTCACTGGATAATGTAGTACTGATGCCGCATATCGGCTCCGCCACCCATGAAACCCGCTATGCGATGGCTGCCTGTGCTGCGGATAATGTACTGCGTGCCCTGAAAGGGGATGTCAGTCAGAATTGCGTCAATCCGCAGGCTCAGCAACAGTAATTATCCCGTCTGTACACAGCAGGTTATCTCTGACGGATAATCTGCTGTCTCTGCTATTTCCGCCCTTCCCGGATAAATGTTAATTTCCATAATTATCAGATAAATACGATAGTATTCATCGCTGATATAGTTTGATCTGTAGCACACTATTCCGGAATACGGAATGCGCCGCGGATCTCAGAGAATTATCAGTTTGAATATATCCCGCAGAAGGGTCGGTTTCTGAAATGAGCAGCGTTGTTTTTCATGATGTACGGGATTGTGCACCACTGAAAAATTACCTGAATAATGCCGGTTATTATCTTTACCGGACGCAGGATCAGGGACAGGATGAAATCTGGTTATCCGCGCGGGATAAAAAAGCGCTCTATTCTCTGCACCGGGATAAACAGGGCCGGTTTGTCCGCCTTTCCCGCAGTTCTTTATAAAAACACAGACGGGTATGTAAAGCCGTCTGTATTTTCCGTCAGAAGGTAATGGAACGACCAATACTGACCGGGTCACACCAGCGGGCTTTATACTCCCCGGACATCATGCCGTAAGAATAGGTCACCGGTGCGGGCAATTCTGCTGTCAGGCAGAGATTGCGCCACATCAGCATCGTGCCGATAGAATATTTGCGTAAATTCATATCGTAGCCGATGTTCAGAAAATCAATAAATGTTCCCCGCTTTGACGGTGTGGAAAGCAATAACTGAATACCCACTGCTTTACCGTCCAAAAACGCAATTTCCCCGAAAAAGTTATTATAGCAATGATGAAAAAGTGCGCGGATAACCGGATCGTTCTCCACCTCATGCCCCCGCCGGTCGGCATATAACCGGAAGTAGGTTTCAAATAAAAAATCCGGTCCGGCCGTGCTGACATTTTCAAATGTCCCGCCATCAGCCATAAATTTACGGATCTCTTTTTTCCGGGTGGCTCTGGTTTTGGAAGAAAAAGCAGACAGATCTTTTGAAACGGCCACATGACGCCGGGAAAACAGCGAAAATGAGCTGTTATAAAACTGACGGCATTCTGTACTCAGGGATTTGGTTTTAAACGGCAGAAAACATTTAATATTTTTATTAAAAGGCAGCAGGATGGAGTAGCGGGGGAAATACATCCACTTCAGGCGGTTTGCGGGGTTATTATTGTCGTTTGCCAGCCAGCCGTTATCTGTGCAGACAGCACCTTCAATAACGCCTTTTTTTGTGTAAGCGTAGAAATCCGGTTCAACGCCCTGCTCCATGGCGAACTTAATATAGTGCGGTGAGGTTTCCGCATTATAACCAAACTTTTCACAGCAGGCTTCATAGTCACTGAAGCTGCATTTTTCCCATCCCCGGAATTTCATCATACCTGCAGTGTTCTGCCCATTAATGTAATTATGTACGCTATTCTAATTAAACCGGCTACAGGTGCAACTAATAACAGAATCACCGTGGCAGGTTCATCCCCGCCACGGTAATTCTGTCAGAAGATAATAATCAGGTTGTCAGCCCGGCCCGGACGGACTGGGCGGGATCAATATGCGTCATCACACTCAGCACCTGCGGGTCACGGCGGATATTCATTTCCGCTGCAATAGCGATATCATGCCCTTCTTTAACCGTCAGGTTTTCATCAATTTCAATATGGACATCCACCAGCAGATAATCGCCGGACTTACGGGTTTTCAGATCATGAACCCCTTCCACCCCCGGGGTATCCATCACAGACTGCGTGATTTTGGCGATGGTTTCTTCATCCGCACCGCGATCCATTAAATCCTGGAGAGACTGCAGGGTAAATTTCACCCCCATGCGCAGAATAAACAGCCCGACCACCAGCGCTGCGATCGGGTCCAGAATTTTATACCCCATCAGACTGCCGGTAATACCGATGGCCACCACCAGCGATGATGCCGCATCCGAACGGGCATGCCAGGCATTGGCTTCCAGCATATTGGATTTCACTTTACGCGCCACATGCAGCATATAGCGGAACAGGCCCTCTTTCGCCAGCAGTGCCAGCAGCGCGACATACAGCGCCAGCGAGTGCACTTCGGGAATGGTTTCCGGTGACATAATCCGTGAACCGGCGGTCCACAGCATCCCGCCGCTGACAACCAGCAGCAGCACGCCCAGAACCAGCGACGCCACGTTCTCATAGCGGAAATGGCCGTAAGGGTGTTCCTCATCCGGCGCTTTACGGCTGCCGCGGTTGGCAATCAGCACCACAAAATCAGCGATAAGGTCAGACAGAGTATGAACCCCGTCAGCAATCAGCCCCTGTGAGTGCGAGAAAATACCCGCCACTATCTGCCATGCAGACAACAGGGTATTCACCCAGACGCTGACCCAGGTGCTTTTTTTCGCGGCCGCGAATTTTATCTCACGGCTGATATTCGCGCTGTTTTCTGCGGTTTCATCCGCCTGTGCAGGTATATTGGACATAATTTAATTCCACATTATTTTTGTGGTTAATACAAAGCAAATACATGCTGTGGATCGTGATCATTATAGTTCAGCAAACGGATTAATGCCGTTCTTTCTGAACAGGAAATAAAGAATTACAATTAATAAGGTTAAATCAGAATATTAATTCAGCGCCCACAGTATGCCACAATATTTTTTTCACGTCTCCAATTTTATGATTTTATTTGATTTTTATAACTGAGAATCATTATTCTTATCGCTTTTAAAACGGCTTCTTTCATTCCCCGTCACTGATGACGTTATCATTATTCTCTTTAATTCATTCCCTCCTTTTTATTATTGTTAATAATAAAAATAAACGATAGTTATTTTCATTTCACAAATTAAATAAGCTGCCGTCATGATCACAGCACACGCTGTCATTTTTTGTCATACTGTTACTGATTTCAGTTAACAGGAGGCTGTATGTACAACACGATTCTGGTTCCGATTGATATTCTTGAAGATGACCTGACAGACAAAATGCTGCCCCATGTGGAAGCACTGGCGAAAATTGATAATCCGAAGATCCACTTCTTTACCGTTATCCCTAACGTGGAAATGTTCTTCGGGGTGGAATACGCCTCAATGCCGGTCAGTATGCGGGAATCCGGAGAGCGCATTGAGCTGGCGCTTGCCGCACTGAAAGAAATTATTAAAGGAATTGCTGTGCCGGAAAGTCAGTACACCCTGCACGCGGCTATCGGATCAGCCAAAAACGAAATTCTCTCTTATGCCAAAGATATTAACGCCGACCTGATCCTGATGGGCTCTCACCGCCCGGGTGCGGCAACATTCCTGCTCGGCTCTACCGCCGCAACGATTGTCCGTCACGCCAAAACCTCGGTGATGGTTATCCGCTGATCCCGTCAGTCTGTTTATTCTGCCCCGCGTCACAGCGGGGCATGTTATTTCAGCTGCGTTTAAGCTTATCGGTATTTGCCAGATATAATGCCACGGTCAGCGCCAGTATTGACAGGGTATGCAGGAATGTCGCATTGGCATCTGAATGATCGACAATAATTAAACGCACCATCGCCGTAATGCCGATGTAGATAAAATAGCGCAGCGGAAAATGGTAGCCCGACGAAAAATACTTCACAATTAAGGCAATAAATTCAAAATAGAGGAAATAGGTCACGATACTGTCTAATAACAGATAGGTTGTTTTCTCCTGCGCGGAAAACAGCAGATTAATCAGCGTCAGTGTTTCCTTTCCCATAAATACAATCAGCAGCACACCTAAAATCAGCAGTGCAATATTCAGAACCCATTGCAGCACAGTTGCTATCTGGCGGGATGGCTGAAATTCCATAATCAATAGCCTCAGTGATAGACGACAATTACGCCCGTAAACAGTATGGGTTTAAGTGTACGACGAAATGATGACAGAACCGAATAAAAAACAAAAAACACGGCAGGCGCCGTGTTTTATGTGTCAGATATTAACGGATTATTTGGCCGGTGCATCCAGCAGCTGATTATCCGTGCTCCAGATACGGTATTTTACTTCCACATCTTTCGGGGCGTACACCACAACCGGCAGGCGGCTGTTGTAACGGACGAATGCTTCGTCACCCAGGTTAGCGCTGACAAACGCTTCGCGTTTATCATTATTGAGGCAGCCCATCATGGTGGACATCGGCCCGGTTAAGTCGCCGGTCTCATAATAGTCATAGCCGAAACCATCAACGGTTTTCTGTGTCAGCGTACCGCCAAACCACTGGTGGTTACAGTCCACCATCTGTTTTTTACCGATCACCAGTTCAATTTTGTACTGCCCTTCATCGGCTTTCGGCTCTACGGCAATCACATGGCGAACCTGATCTGACGCAGCCTGCGGGAAGTGTTTCAGCTCACTCATGCCGTTGTCAGTTTTCACAATCTTCAGCGGCTCCATATCAGTGGTTTTTGCTTCTTCAGCATAAGCGCCTGCGGCGGCGAACATGGCCATAACAGGAAGGATCAATTTTTTCATCAAATAATTACCTTGTTTTATAAGTACATTTGATTATGAAATCGTCTCATAATCTTCATGCTGACTATTAAGAACATTATAATAATCTTTAGTTCACCGCCAGAGTAAAACACAGAATATTCTTACAAAATGGCAGATAATCTCAGATAAATCACCACTGCCAGTGTGTTAAACCAATAACTCTGCCGGATGCCATCATCACCATCAATAAATCACGATGTATTTATGCCATTTTGATCACGGATATAACGATACGCCCCATGCATTCCGGCGTACATTTGTTATACTGAAAAAGCTGTATTCCCCGTCAAACAGGAGGTTCTATGCCACTTGATCAGCAAGCCCTTATAGCACAGCTTAAAGATTCAAATCCTCGTTTTGCCGCACTGTATCTGAAACATCATCAGTTAAATAATGAAATTGCCGAGCTTGAAGGCCCGAACGGCGCAGGCTATAACGACAATGTCGTCCGGCTGAAAAAAGAAAAACTGCACGTAAAAGATGAGATGCAGCGCATTTTAACGGAGTGTCAGTAAGTTTCTCCCCTGTCAGATAACGCCCTTTCGCGGGCGTTATCTTATGTCTCCTTCCCTTTCGCACCATAATCTGACCTGACGCAATCTATTGCACATCAAAAGATGTATAATAATTACATCTTTACTATCCGACCGGAGTTATTATGTCTGAGAAAGCCTCTGTCCATGGCCACGAGGTCATGAATATGATTATTGAAAGCGGGAAGAATTACACCACAGAATCACTTATCGCCGATATTCACGCCACGTTCGGCGAAGATACCCGCTTCCATACCTGCTCGGCAGAGAATATGGATGCAAAAGCGCTGGTCAGTTTTCTGGCGGCACGCGGGAAGTTTATCGGTACTGAAGAGGGATTCAGCACATCGGCTGAGAAAATCTGTAATCACTGAACAGCGAAAAAAGGCCGCTATCTCCCCTGAAGGCACAAAAACCGGGAGATAGCGTTTCCTGTAACAGGAAGAAAATCATGATTGCGCGTTGTCATCATCCATCCAGCTGTCATCCTCCCAGATGGTCTGAATGGTATCCATCAGCGACTGTTTATCGTCGGGGGATTTCACGCCGGAAATATTAATCGTGGTCTGACTGCTTTGCGCAATACGGAACTGCATATCCGGATATAACGGCAGGATCCGGCGTTTTAACTGGACTTCAAGGGACTGAATAAGATGCGCAGGCACTGCATTTCGTTTATCTAACAGAATTTCAATACGCATGGTGTTGCTCTCCGTAAACTGTATGCATATACAGTATTTTATTTTTAAATAAAAAGAAAGCGAATTTTAAGCACAGTATTTAAATTTATGGGCTTTACAGCATGAAAGAGGAGTTTCTGATGGCCGGCAAACGTATTTTACGGGAAATAAAAACCGTTACCCGTATGGTGGAACTGTATGAACAGCGCCATCCGGCACCGGCAGATACTCCGGAACATTACCGCGATCTGCTGGCGTATGCAGTGAAACGGCTGGAAAAATGCCGTTACGGTGAAGACAAACCAGCCTGCAAACAGTGCCCGGTGCACTGTTATCAGCCAAAACCGCGGGAAGAGATGAAAGTGATTATGCGCTGGGCCGGGCCGCGTATGCTGTGGCATCATCCGATCCTGGCTGTCCGTCACCTTATTGATGACAAAAAGCCGGTACCGCCTCTGCCGCAGCGCCGCCGCTCGCCCCGCAATAATCAGGACTGACGCGCGCGGTATTCCGCCTGTGTGATCTTATACAGCACATGCGTCTGTAACGGATGCCCCTGTTCCAGTGACGGATGCAGAAACTCCCGCTGATACCGCATTCCCGTTTTCACCATCACCCGTTCAGAAGGCAGATTTACCTTCGCGGTAAACGCGACAATCTCCGGCATATTCAGCGTCATAAAGGCATGGTGCAGCACCGCGTTTGCCGCTTCGGTTGCATAACCTTTACCGTGAAAGCGTTTCGCCAGACGCCAGCCGATTTCAGTACACGGACTGAAATCAAACGGCGCGGACGGGATATTAAGACCAACAAACCCGGTAAATTCCCTGCTGCTTTTTTCTTCCGCCACCCACAGCCCGAATGCTTTCTGCCGTTCAAAACGACGGATAATTTCATCCGCCATCGCATCACTTTCTGCCGCACTCAGGCAGGCCGGAAAAAAGCGCATAACGTCCGGATCCGCATTCAGTGCACGGAACGGTACATAATCATCCGGTGTCCAGGGACGCAGGTGCAGACGCGGGGTATCAAGAGTAAGCATATAATCCTCCGGTTCATTCAGTCATAAAATATACCGGAGGAGTATAACGGATTTACGTGAGGGCGGCGCGGTTACACGCGCTTAAAGACAGACGGGACTTTCTGCGGCTCTTTGTTTTTTCCGTTACCGTTCTGTGACGACGATTTCGGCGCGGATTCCTGTGATTTTTCCGCCGCTGCGTCTGCTTTTTCAGACTGCTTCAGCTCAGTCACTGCTGCCGGCTTATTATTTTCCGGACGGGACTGCGGTGCCTGTGCTGCGGCAGCCGCTTTACCGGCAGGGGCATACGGCTCTGACTGGCCGATAAAGGTACCGCCTTTGCGGATAGAGAAATTAGAGGCGCGGCAGACGCCGTTAAGCTCACCGTGCTCAAGAATTTCCAGCTGTTCGACGGTACAGGTGCCGGTCAGCACGCCGTCAATCAGCAGGGCTTCGGCAAAAATATCCCCTTCCACTACACCGGACTGCATAATGCTGACCGAGCCGGAACGGGCTTTGATTTGTCCCTTAATTTTACCCCAGATTTGCAGATTACCGCTGATTTCAACATCACCGGTCAGACGGGTTTCTTTGCTGATCACCGTCGGCTGGCGGGATTCAAGAGACGCCAGCGGGCGCTGTTTCTCTTCACCGCGTGCTGACAGCAGCTGGGTAATTTCATTTGCCTGAGCACTGAGTTCAGCCGCTTTTCGTTCTTCTTCTTCTCTTTCTTCTCTGGTTTTTTGCAACGGTGCCGCAACCGGCTCCGTTTCAGGGGTATCTGCTTGTTTTTTCTTACCGAACATGACGTTTTTCCTTTTCCTTTCCGGGAGAATCGTAATAGCACAGATAACGGCGGCGATACCTGTTAAATAAACAGGCCACGATGCGTGCCCGGCTATCACTGCATACAGTAACAATCCCCATAAAAACCAAAGGGATGTCAGCATAATATTAAGCATGGCAGACCTTTGTGATGGTATTTTTACGTTACGGAAGATACTTTTGCATATTGTACGCAGCCGCCGCGCCGGTAAAGGGCGGATTAAGACCAGTATCAGTATGTAATCAGGGAAATAGAGAAAGCGATGACTATAGCCGGATACACTCCGTGTACCCTGTGACAGCATCCCTTCATTACAATCCGTCACCGCCCTCTCAGGGGTCTACCTTAACTGAAGAGGGCAGAATAAAAATATCACAATTACGACAGGATTTTATCCCTCTCAGGCCCCTTTAGTCCCCCGGATTTTTCCGCCTTCTGCCGCTAAGCGGTATTGTGCCAGCGCCTCTGCCTCTTCAGGTTCATGCGTGACCAGAATCGTGGTGATCCCTTCTTCTTTCAGCAGATTAATCTGCGGCCATAACTGCCTGCGGGTCGCCCAATCCAGCCCGGAAAACGGTTCGTCCAGCAACAGCAGTGCCGGCGGTGAGATCAGTGCGCGGGCCAGTGCCACCCGCTGCTGTTCCCCGCCGGAAATCTGATGCGGAAAACGCGCCGCCAGATGTGCCACCTGCATTTTATCCAGCAGTGCCAGAGCCTGTGATTTGTCCCGCTTTAACCCGGCGGCATACTGTGCCAGCCGTAAATTGCCCAGAACCGTCAGCCACGGAAACAGCCACAGCCGCTGATTAAGATAACGGCAGGGGCGTTTCCAGACCGGCAGCGGATCCAGGGGAACATCCCCGAGCCGGATGGAGCCCTGATAAGGCAGATAACCGGCAATGCAGTTCAGTAATGTGGTTTTTCCGCTGCCGGAAGGGCCGCAGATCGCGGTACATTGTGCGCGCGGCAGTGTCAGCGAGAGATCCTGCAGGATCCCCGCACTCAGATGTTCAACGTGCAGCATGTGAAGGTTGCCTTTTCAGCCGGTGCAATGCGACCAGCAAAACAATCGCCAGTGCCATCAGGATCAGCGCGCAGCCGAGCGCGAGTGAAAAATCACCGCTGGCAATATTAAGATAAATTGCCATTGGCAGAGTTTCGGTTTTAAAGCGGGTGGCACCGGCCAGCATCAGTGTGGCACCGAACTCCCCCAGCGCCCGGGAGTAGGCGAGGATCCCGCCGCTCAGCAATCCCTGCAGACACAACGGAATTTCCGCCAGCAGCAGGGTTTTTCCGGGGGTCAGCCCGAGATTCATTGCCGTGCGGACATATGCCGGATCCACCGAGGCAAACGCCCCCTGCGCCGAACGGTACAGAACCGCTGACGCGACATAGGTCTGGGCGATAATCACACCCACCGGGGAAAACAGCCAGCGCCCCAACTGCGGGAAAATTCCGGCCAGCGGGCCCTGACTGCCCAGCAGCAGTAACAGCCCGATACCAATCACCAGCGGCGGCGTGACCAGCGGGACATCAAACAGCGCATCCGCCATCCGCTTGCCGGGGAAATCCCCCCGCACCATCACCCAGGCGGCCGGTACGGCAATCAGAAATGCCAGTACCAGCGATGTCAGTGAGGTTGCCAGCGACATCAGCACCGCAAAATGAAATTCAGGGTCAGTAATCAGCTGAGTCAGCAACGCCGGCGTTACCTGAAACAGTAACGCCAGCAGAGACCCGGTAATCAGACACAACAACAGTAACAGGGGCACCAGCGCCCATTTCATCACCGGATACATCGGTAATACCGGAATCAGTGTGCATCAGCCGGTCTGACCGGCAGAAAACCATAATCGGTGAAGGCTTTGATCCCTTCCGGAGAGGAAAAATACTCCGCCAGTTGTTTTGCTTCTGCCGGGGATGCACTGGTGCTGAGTACCGCCAGCGTAGCCACCTCTTCCGGGCTGCCTTCCGGTGACGGCAGAATAATCAGTTTATCGTGGTTTTTCATGGCATCGGCGCGGCCGATAACCGCAGCATCCACCTCACCGTTAAGCAGATACATCGACAGGTGTTTAATCGTTGCCGCCCGGACAATGACTTTTTCCCGCAGTGCATCACCGTAACCGCTGGCATCCAGTAAAACTTCACCGCTGCGGCCCAGCGCAATGGCTTTCGGGTCCCCCATGCCGATACGCAGATTACTTGCGGCAAGATCTGCAATACTGTTAATTCCGTCTGCTTTATCTTTGCGTACTGCAATCACCGGAATATGCCGGACGATCGGATAACTGTCTGTCACCTGTTTTTCTTTCCGCAGCTTTTCCACGTAATCCGCTGATCCCGGGAAAAACAGATCACCCTGCTTTGTCAGTTCAAACCGGGTCAGGATCTGTCCGGAACCGCCATATTCCACCGTTACCGTATTACCGGTCTCTCTTTCAAACTGGCTGATCACCTTTTCAACCGGCGGGCGCAGACCGGCGCCGGCATACATATGTAACTCAGCGGCCACCGCGGCCGGTACGGAACAACAGAACAGTAATGCGGAGAGCATCAGACGACGGGACGACATAGTAACCTCACTCGTTATATATTTTTTTATATAATGATTAAAAACGGTGAGTGGTGCAAGGGACAGTCATCACGAAACGGCGTATCATCTGTCATGTCCGGTGGCGTTACCCGCCGGAAATAATCCGCGATACAAATAATATATAAATTATATATTCACCAGAAAAATTTTAATCAGCTATATGCAGCATAATAAAAACATAAAATTAAAAGTGATAACATCAATAATCATAACAGAAACAATCATTACATTTTTGCAGAGTAATACTCTGCCCTTCGCCGGTAACAACAGTATTAATTAATATCCGCTCAATATATCCATCAATAAAACAGATTCAATGATAATGAACTGTATATACACCCCACCCGCAAAAAAACATAACAACAACAAAACAGCATCATTTTAGAAACATAATTCATAATGACATTACTTGTTATTCAGTGAAGTTATTCATCATGTAAATAAAATAGCACCCAAACCAATAAATAAAGCCGTTAATGTCATAAAAACTAATTATCAAGTAGAAAAGCCCGATATTAGTTATATAATTATTTATACCGGATGGTTTGGCACTGTCCCTGTTATTTAATTTCCGAAAATTAAGCCATATTGTTCACTCTGAGATGCCCATGAACTCACGTACTTTGACATCTGACAATAATAAAGAGATACAATCTGTTATTGTTGAGCCCGATATTTTCAATATTACCGAACAACAGGAAAAAGGTCTTTACCTTCTGATGTCCGGAAAAATGAAATGGCAGGATTGCATAAACTCATACACACTTAATGACAATGAAGTTATTTTCTCCAATCAGGGAAGCTATGCATACCAGCATATTTCCGGCGAAATTAACTTATTATGGGTTCCGCTGAACAACCATTTTCTGCGGGATTTTCTTCACCGTTTTTCTGATACTCTCAGCCACCTTCACCGTGTTACTGATCCGACATCCGGACTCATTTATTTTCCGCAGTCCGCTATGCTGAAAAACAGTATCAGCGGGTTTTATGATGCTTATTGTAATAATGCGCCATCACCGCTGATAAAGCTGAAGCTGGAGGAATTATTATTAATTATCGCCCTGAGTGAAGAAGGCACACGTCTGATGTCGGTATTGCGTCAGCTGAGTAACCGCCAGGCAGAACGTTTGCAGAGCTTCATGGAAAAGCACTATCTGAAAGACTGGAAGTTAAATGAATTTTCCAGAGAATTTGGTATGGGCCTGACAACATTCAAAGAGCTGTTCGGCTCGGTATACGGTACATCTCCGCGGGCATGGATAAGCGAACGGCGGTTGTTATTTTCCCATCAGCTTCTGCTCAATACCCAGATGAGTATCGTTGATGTCTCAATGGAAGCAGGGTTCTCAAGTCAGTCGTATTTTACCCAAAGCTACCGTAAGCGTTTCGGATTTACGCCCAGCAAAGCCCGGGGTAATCATATAAACTGACGAATTGTGATAAAAACAGAAAACAAAAATAATACCGGAAAAAAACGGGTCTGTTAAGCTGCGTTCCTTTGCTTCACTTTTATTCGCCAGAGGGATTTATGCTTAATAAAACGATGTATCATCTTTATCTGTCAGATGATCGAATATATAACTCAGAAGACGCCTGTAAAGAAAATGATTTATTATCTGAATATCTTACACGTCAGCAGGCAGACAACTTAAAAACAACAGATTGGTTCCGTCGCAGAAAGAAATGGAATATTCCTTTTCAGTATCATGACCTGACCATGATCAGACAGACAATACAGACTTACCCTGATAACTGGGATGCCTGTTTGTCTGACACAATTATATTATCTGCGTCCCGTTACTGGATTGATGGATTATTAAACGAAACGTATGAATACTGGATAAAAGACACACACCGTGAGCTGTGGGATCTGGAAGAAGAATATAATCAACGCAGAATAATAAACCGTCAGCTGGCTGCCCTGCATGCGCTGTACAGTGCATATTATCCGCAGACGGAGCAGTCAGAGCTGTCAGATATCAAAAACAGTTTCGCGGAGTCCGCACAGGATCTTTCCCGGACAGAGCATAATATTCACACTCTCCGGGGAGAAATTTCGTTCACGCTGCGTCATTTTGTTAATCTGTTCCGTGATGTTATTTATCATCATAAGTCCTTGCAGGACAACCGCATTCCGGACTATTTCCGTACTGCCGTACAGCTGATTTTGCAGCTGAAAAACAACAATGATGATGACCGGCTGTATCAGTGGCTGAACAGCCGCAATATCTGTCTGACGACAGATAAAATACACTGGTGCTGACAGCACCGGCAAATATACCGGATAAAGGGATAGCAATATCCCTTTTATCTGACTGCATATAGCAATAACAGATAAAAATAAAATAGTGACTACGACGGGAAATAACACACGAACGGCATTTGCCTGACAACCTCAAGAGGATTGATATTTATGTACCGTCACACTGAAACGACTGCTGTCACACCTGTGTTTACCGATGAACGCCGGTTGTTATGGCAGATACTGGAGACATTCCCTGCCGAAAGTCAGGAATACCGGGATATCTGTGTAAGTTTACTGGCTCCGGTGATTTGTGATCTGAAAAAAACAAAACATACCGGACAAATCACCAGAGACTCACTCTTACAAATCCTGTCCCACTATGATGAATACGGCGAACAGCAGGAATTTATTTTGTCCCGGCTGTGGCAGTCACTGCCGGCGTCATTATCTGACAGTGACCTGAAATCACTGATTGCCACCGAAATCAATCAGTTGCTCTATGTGAATAACCAACTGACTTTCTCTCAGTTTAATCTCCGCTGATACGCCGCATTAATCCGGCAAAATGGCAAATGACCGGACCGGGAACCCGCCTGCATTGTCCGGCTTTGCCACGATATTAAAAATCACCGCACCTTTGGCCGGGACTTTATCGAGATTGGTCAGCAGCTCTATCTGATACGCATCCTGATCCAATACAAAATATTCCGCCCGGAGTGCACTATTTTTGCGGAAATCCTGCGCCGAATCGGTATCAAAGGTTTCATGCCCCACGGCGCTGATCCCGCGCTCACGAAACAGAAATTCCAGTGCGTCCATTCCCCAGCCCGGAATATGGTTGTTGCCTTCCGCATCTTTATTATCCATCAGTGCCTGTGACGGCCAGCGTTTGCTCCAGTCCGTGCGCAATGCCACGAAACTGCCGCTTTCAATACGTCCGTGAATCTGTTCAAAAGCCAGTACATCGTCTGCGGATAGCGCAAAATCTGCATCTTTCTGTGCTCTGGCGGACTGATCAATCACCACCAGCGGCAACACCAGCTCTTTCAGTTCCAGATCATGCACAAAGCGCCGCCCCTGTACAAAATGGCACGGCGCATCAATATGGGTGCCGTACTGGCCGGGAAACGTAAACTGCTGGGCAAAAAAGCCGTCACGGTAATCAAACAGCGTTTTAAACTCCGCCGGTTCAAACATAAAAAAGTGCGGTGAGTCCGCATTAAATGCGTGTGTCAGGTCAATCCATTTTTTGGATTTCAACAGATTCACGGCTTCAGTTAATGATAATGACATTCTGCCCCCTCAATGTTATACCGGTAGTTGTTGTGATTTATGCTCTGGTTATCAGTCAGAATTTACACGGCTTGCCGGGGAAGTCATTTGCAGATATTTCATGTTGTTGTCCGCACCGGACAAGGGGAACACAATGTTAAAAGTGATTGCTGAAGATTTTATGCAGCCGGATGCCGTTGAGATCCTGATGCCGATGTATGAAGAACTGGTTGCCGCCACCCGCCGTGAGCCGCTGTGTATCAGTTATGATCTGTTTGTCGATCAGAAAGACCCGGGGCATTTTGTTTTTATCGAAACCTGGCCGGATCAGGCCGCGCTGGATGCCCATTGTGCCAGTGAGCACTTCCGCCGCCTGGTACCCGCCATTAATAAATATCAGCGTGCCGAACCGCGTTTTATCCTGATGGACAGCGCCGTTAAGTAATAATCAGGGCGGATATCCCCGCCCTTCCTGATTCAGTCGTGGTCGATTTTCGCTTCTTTCGCTGCCGCCTCACACCACTCAATGATGGCA
This sequence comes from Morganella sp. EGD-HP17, assembly GCF_000512315.2. Classification (NCBI taxonomy): domain Bacteria; kingdom Pseudomonadati; phylum Pseudomonadota; class Gammaproteobacteria; order Enterobacterales; family Morganellaceae; genus Morganella; species Morganella sp. EGD-HP17. The sequence continues at coordinate 488,556 of NZ_AZRH01000001.1, read as the reverse complement.
GGATGCGCCAGGATCCGGTCAATCCATGTCTGTGCCGCCGCTGAAAACGGCAGCTGATAAGTCCGTGCCCGCAGGGCCACCGGCACATAAAAAGCATCCGCCGCACTGATATTTTCCCCTGCCAGCCACGGGCCACCGAACCGGGTTAATCCCTCACACCAGATCTTATCCAGACGCTGACACTCTTTCTGTAATTCCGGTGTCATCTCTGCGGCCGGGCGGCTTTCCGAGCAGTTCAGCGGGCACTCACGGCGCAGCGTGGTAAACCCGGAATGCATTTCTGCCGCGGCAGAGCGCGCCCAGGCACGGGCGGTTTTTTCCTGCGGCCAGACATGCGGATAATCCTCCGCAATATATTCACAGATTGCCAGAGAATCCCAGACCGTGGTATCCGCTGTCACCAGGCACGGCACCAGCCCGGACGGGGAAAAGCGGAGAAATTTCTCATAACTGCTGCCGCCCGGTACAAAGGTGGCCAACTGTTCATCAAACGGAATATTCAGGGCTTTCAGTAAAAACCAGGGTCTCAGCGACCAGGAAGAGTAATTTTTATTGGCGATCCACAATTGCAGAGACATATAACCCCTCTCAGTGAAATTAAAATAAATGATATAAACAGCAGGCTGATTGCCTTACCCAATGTATCCGGTTTTTATTCCGCTGCCTTAAAAAAGGATAAATCCTGTTCATATTCTTTCTGATAGTGCCCTTCCGTACCCAGCGTATCCTGCAAAAAATGTAAAAATGCGGAGACTTTTTTCGGCAGATATTCACGATCCGGATAAACCGCATAGATGTGATGCCGTGGCAGCAGGTATTCCGGCAGCAGCGGGATCAGCCGCCCGGCGCGGATATCCGGTGCCGCGATAAACTGCGGCAGCTGGCAGATCCCCGTTCCCTGTAAAACAGCCTGATGCAGCGCCAGACTGTTGTTGGCACGCAGAGTGCCCTGCGGGGTAAAACGCACCACGTCTCCCCGGTGCAGAAATGTCCATGACTGACCGGCCTGAAAATAGCTGTAAAACAGGCAATTATGAGATTTCAGGTCAGTCAGATTCTGAGGTGTACCATGTTGTGCCAGATAGGCGGGAGACGCACACAACACGCTGCGGCAGGGAGATAACACGCGGGCAATCAGAGAGGAATCCTGTAATTCACCGATCCTGACAGCCAGATCAAACCCTTCCCCGACCAAATCCGTCAGTTTGTCATCAAATACCATTTCCGCCTGTAATGACGGCCAGCGCTGTAAAAATTCAGGTATTAATTTAGCCAGATGCAGACTGCCGAACACCGCCGGCGCACTGATTTTCAGTGTGCCGTCAACCTCACGGCTGTAATGTGACAACGCATCCTGCCCGTCCAGCACCGCCTGATGGGCTTTTTTCAGATAGGTGTAATAAAGCTGTCCGGCTTCAGTCAGTTGTAAATGGCGCGTGGAACGGGTGACCAGCCGGATGCCGGTTTGAGTCTCCAGCGCCGCCAGTTTTTTACTGACCGCCGATTTGGTCATATGCAGATATTCTGCTGCTTTTGTCAGGCTTCCCTGCTCGGTGATCGCAATAAACACCGGTAAAAGTGAAAAATCCATCGCAGCCCCTTTATTGTCAACTTACAGGAAACTCTATTTTTCTTTTTATAGCGTTTATTCCGGGCCACGGCAATCTCTATACTCTCTCCGTCCGCAATAAAGTGAAAATAACGATGAAAAAAGAGATCCTGTTACCGCTGATAGCCTTACTTTCCGGGGTATTACTCACCCTGATGATTATGAGCAACAGCTATTTATCCACCTTTACTTCTCCGCTGCACGCCTCCTGGCTGACACACGGCATCGGTGCCATTGTTGCCCTGATTATCTGGCTGACAGTGAAAAAGCACCTGCCGCCACGCCACGCCGGTACAAAAATGCCGCTGTGGTGCTATCTCGGCGGGATACCCGGTGCGTTTACCGTACTGCTGGCGGCGATCACCGTTAACAGCCCGCTGTCACTCTCCGGCTCGATTGTACTGATGCTTGCGGGGCAGATAGTGACCGGGCTGATTATCGACCATTTTGGTCTGATGGGACTGACACGGCGCAAAGTGACAAGCCGCGACGGGCTGACACTGCTGCTGTTATTCAGCGGCTGTATTTTGATCATTGCAGGAAAATAATGATGTTACTGTTTTATATTACTATCGCGCTGACAAATGGCATTTGTATTATTTTCAGTCGCAGTATTAACGGCAGATTATCTCAGAGCAGCAATGCGTTTTATGCCTCGCTGGTTAATCATATTGCCGGTTTTATCTTTCTGAGTGTGGTTGTACTGTTTTACCTGCCGCAGTTCCCCGTCACACTGAACAGTATTCCGCTGATTACATTCACCGGCGGTATTATCGGTGCCTGTTTCGTGGTGATAAACAGTTATATTCTGCCGCTGCTCGGCGCCACACTGACCACCATTCTGGCTATCTGCGGCCAGGTATTATCCGGCTTTATTATCGATATCATACAGCACGGCATGCCGTCACATCTGCTGATGCAGATAACCGGTGTCATCTTAATCCTGCTGGCTATCGCTGTCCGCTACCGGAAGTAATTTTTCTTATTTCGTTACTCAGCGAAGTGTTTTCTCTGTGCTTCCGATATGATTAGCCGGACTGCATAAGGAGAATCCCATGTTTGCTGTAATTTTTGAAGTAACTATGCCGGAAAACAAACAATCCCGCTATCTGGATATCGCTGCCGGATTACGCCCGCTGCTCAGTGACGCAGAGGGCTTTATCTCCATTGAACGTTTTGCCAGCCTGAGCACACCCGGTAAATTATTGTCGCTCTCATTATGGGAAGACGAAGCCTCTCTGCTGAAATGGAAACAAAACCTGCAGCACCGGCAGGCTCAGGAAGAAGGTAAAGCGGATATTTTCTCTTTTTACCGCATCCGTATTGCTGAAATCACCCGTGAATATGACTTCGGGCAGGAATAACCGGCGGAGCTGATATGTCAGAAAAACACGCACCTGAGTTAGAAACCGCGCTTGCCGGTGTGGCTGCGGCACTGGCTGATCCGTCCCGCATCCGCATGCTCTGCGCCCTGATGGACGGCAGAGCCTGGACAGCAACTGAACTGAGCATTGCCGCGGATATCAGTGCCTCCACCGCCAGCGCCCATCTGGCAAAACTGGTCGCCGGAAAGCTGATCATCTGTATTCCGCAGGGGCGTCACCGCTATTATCAGCTGGCCGGATTAAACGTGGCCGAAATCATCGAAAAAATGATGAATCTCACCGGTATTCCGGTAACAGCCGCCATCCGCAAATCCTCCGCCCCGCCGCATTTACGGCAGGCCAGAACCTGTTATGACCATCTGGCCGGGGAAACGGCGGTGGCTGTGTATGATGCGATGCAGGAAAAAGGGTGGATAACCGCTGACGGTACTATGCTGACAACGGCGGGAGAATCTGCACTGACCACACTCGGGCTGCCTGCCGCTCACACGGTAAAACGGGTTTTCTGCTGCGGCTGTCTGGACTGGAGTGAACGCCGGTTTCACCTCGGTGGCTATCTGGGCGCCGCCCTCTTCACTCACTGTGAGCAACAGGGCTGGCTGACCCGCACACCGGGCTACCGTGAAGTGACAATTACCGGAAAAGGAAAAAAACAATTCCGGCAATGGTTAGGGATTCAGATCCCGTAATTATGAACTTCTGACCAGTAATAACGATAATTTACGGGCGAACGGCAGAACAAATAAGACAGTCGGGAATGCAATGGCCCAGGATATACCCCATGACGTCAGCCACGGAGAAACCAGCAGCCAGGAGAATCCCAGCGCTTTGACGGTACTGATAAACGAAACAATACCACTCATAACCAGCGATAAGAAAAAAGGCACCAGGAAGATTAACGCGCGCTGAGGCAGCTTCGGAAAACCTAAAATATAGTTTTTGTCCTGAAAAGACATAGACGACTCCGTATAGTGACGACACAACAACACATAACTGTTGTAATGCACAAAGTTACATGCGTTGATTAACGTAAACGCTTACGGGTCAGAGAATTGACCTTTGATGGCGCTATTCTATGAATCTGAATGTGTTTGTCAAATGCAATTTATTCTCAATAAGAAAAATAATTGCGGTTACTCAGTCATCATCAGAAAAATTCAGGAAACTGAACATACTCTCTTTATAACGGGTAGTGGCCTTCAGCATTTCTGTACCAGAAATATCCTGCAAACGCCCGTCATGCGCCATTTTCCGGAGGTCATCAACCCGGAGGTCATCACTCAGCAGCGCGCGTACCGTCATATTATCCGGAATTAAATAGATCGGTCCGCGCATAAGCTGTGATGCGCCCAGCCGGTCAAAATAATAATATTGTCCGCCTTTCTGCCAGACCTCCCCGTAATGGTGAGAAGTAATATCGCCGATTTTTTCCCAGTTATCCGTTGTATTATCACCGAGACGATAAAGTATCGTACTGCGGGAAATAAGACCCGGTGATTTCCGGCCGCCCCATGATTCTGAACCCTGCAAATACCGGGTTTCATTGCCGCAGGTGAAAATCAGCGGTGATATTTCCCGGCAACTATCCTGCAATGGCGGATTATCACCGGCGCGGCGGATTTTTTCTTTTTTCCGGTCATAAAAGTAAACGCCATTCCGGGATAAAAACAATCCCTGATTTACATGCTGACCATAGTAACTGATCACGCGGTAAGGCGCATATTCCGGCGGGAACATGACATTATTCATGGCCGCCTGACCGGTTTGCGGATCAAATAAATAGGCTTCCTGAAATAAATTACCGAGGTAAAAACCATACAGTGATTCTGTATCTTTCAGCGGTAATAAATGGCGCTGATAATAAACATGTTCCCCGTCGTGATAAAACACCCTGCTCTCACGCACTGATTTATCATTCTGCCGGACAGCCACAGGACGCAATGTCTCCGGGTTTGCCGCCGGCATTAATTTACCGTCAAAGAAAACCTGTTCTCCGTTACTGACAAGCCCGGAATCCGCTGATATCCGGTAAGGTGTGGCAGACGGTGGCAACTGTTGCTGCGGATAATAGTAAGTCAGAGGCTTATCACTCAGTCCCCATCCGTAACGCCATTGCTGATACAGCTTTTGCAGGCCGGTCAGTTCATTATTTATCCGCGTATAAGGGGCACAGAAAACCGTATTTTTACCATCCGTAAAATAGCCATTCCCGATAGTAACCGCCGTCTGAGGATTAAAATCCGCGACGGGAAGATTACCGCACCAGGCGTGATATTTATCGGCTGCAAATTGCCGGCCATTGTGGTTGTTATTGTCAGGCAATAATCTGAAACTGTCCGGGTCCGCACCGGGGATTAAAAAATACCCGTCAGACGGAACAGCGGCATACACCCGACCGTCATACAATGTAAAAACGGAGTGCCCGAATGATTTCCCGTTCCGGTCAATATCGTAATACGGTGTTTTATCCATGGCCAGAATGATCCCGGATATAAACAGGACGGAGACCAGCATAATGCCGGACATAATGATAAGAACAAGGCGTTTGCGGGCTTTCATAGGATGGAAATAGTATCCGAAAGCATTGCCGTCTGCTATCAGAGAAAACCATTTTTCAGCCCGGAATCATCATCTTTCCGGCTGTTATACCAGTATCTGCTTCATAAAAATTGTAATAAACAGATCCAGCGGTTCACCATTACGGGTCAGTTTGGCACGCATGACCGCCCCTTCCCAGCCCGCCCAGAAAAAAGCCGCCATCTGCCTGCAGTCAGTATTTCCGGAAATAAGATTTTGCGCCTGTGCTTCCAGAAGACAATTCTCCACTTTCTTTTGCCAGCCGGTAATAATGTCATTGAGTAATTCACAATACCCGGCCGGCAGACTGATAACTTCCTGCCCGAGATTGCCGATCAGACACCCGCGCTGCCAGTGATATTTTTCCATTCCGGATTTGGCAATCCTGCAAAATGTCAATAATCTTTCCGGTGGCGGCAATGTGGTATCAGACAGACATTTATCCAGCAGATGAGAAAAACAGCGGTCATAATGACGTATCACTTTCACACCGAAATTTTCTTTACTGCCAAAGTAATAATAAAAAGATCCCTTCGGAATACCTGCTTTTGTTAATATTCTGCTGATATCTGACGTCATATATCCTGTTTCGGTAAACACCTCCGTACCGCTGCGGATCAATATTTCTTTTACATCGGTACCTGCATCATGGTTTTTCGGCGGTCGTCCCCGTTTCGGCTTTGTCATTATTGCTGTCATTACGTTTTATCTCTGTTATGCGGAATATACAGATTGCTGTTCGTATACATTCCGGCTGTTTCGCTGCAGGAAAAAATCCTCCCGCCGTAACTGCACGGGAGGAACCCACCGGAGAGTGTTCGTTATTTCATCATTACGTCCTGGTTTTGTTTCATTTCAAACCGCGGGGAAACAAAACCATACAGTGTCCAGCCGAGGAAGGTGGCAAGCGCCCCCCACATCACAGCATCTTCACCGGATGAATACAGCGCATAGAAACTATAAACAGCACCGATAAATGCAATCACATTGCCTGTCCGTGCTTTCTTAGGATCCACATTGGCGACTTTCTGCAGAATAATCATGGCAGCCATGGAAAGGATATAAGGGATAATATTAGTAACAACCGCCAGGTTAACCAGCACATTGAACTGTTTATTCAGTGACGGACTGATGGTCATCAGCGACAGTGCAGACTGAATAATAACAATAACCAGCATACCTTTTACCGGGGCATCCGCTTTGGTAACGGCAGAAAAGATTTTCGGGAAATAACCGGAATCGGATGATGATTTAAATACCTGCGCAATGGTGAACTGCCAGCCTAATAATGAACCGCAGCAGGACATAATCATCAGCGCCATAACAACCTTACCCACACCCGGCGTAAACATTTGTGAGAATGCCAGGCCAAACGGTGCAGTAGAGTTTGCCAGATCCATATTCGGTACAATACCGGCAATGACGTTTGTTGATACGATATAAATAACTGCTGCGCCTAATGTTCCGCCCAATACCGCTATCGGCACATTTTTCTCAGGATTATCAACCGCCTCACTGTTAGCACATGCTGACTCCATTCCTAAAAATGCCCATAATGTCATCGCAATAGAGGAACCGACCGCCTCAAAAAGCGGAAAATTATGCGGGTTCCAGGAATTAACATACAGTTCAGGACTGAACCACCACCAGCCGATAACCGAAATACCAACAACCGGAATAATGCCCCCCCAGACAGTCACACTGCTGATCCGTCCGGTGATCCGTGCACCGCCGAAGTTTGCCACCGTACAAATCCACAACACAACAATTGTGGCAATACAGATACCCAGCGGCGTCATCGCCGCATCCATCAGTTCAGCCCCATAACCGACGGCTGAAATCGCGATCGCAACGTTTGCAATCAGCAGAGAAACACCATAGGTATAATTCGCCATAAAGTTACCGGATTTACCGAATGCGTATTCCGCGTAACCTCCCATCCCGCCGCTGCGGCGGCTGTACATACCGCACTTGGCAAATGCATAAGCCAGAGCCATAGAACCGACGGCGGTCACAAGCCATGACAGAATAGAAACCGTCCCCACTTCCGCCAGTTTTGTCGGCAGCATAATGATGCCGGATCCCATCATATTCACTGCGGTTAATATAGTGAGCTGTAATACGCTCATTTTATTTTTTGAAGCACTCATCATATTTCTCCCCGGCTGACGGAGCACGCTCATCCGCACTCCGCCATGCACGAATTAACGAACTCAGTGTTTAATTACATAGCCGTATGCCCGCTGACGGCCATCTTCATCACAGCGGATATACACACCCTGTAATTCCGGTGAGAATCCCGGGAAGAGGTTAATCCCCTCCTCGAGCGCCAGAAAATATTGCTGCACGGAGCCGCCCCAGATTTCCCCCGGAACCACACACAGAACCCCCGGCGGATAAGGCAGAGCACCTTCAGCCGCAATACGGCCTTCAATCTGATCCACCGCAACCAATTCCGCGTTGCCGCGTACAAACGCAATATTCGCTGCCTGCGGTAACATGCTGACCTGCGGGAAGTGTGATTTGCGGAACATCTCTTTCTGGAGTTGTTTCACATTAAACTTCACATACATATCATGCATTTCCTGACATAACTGACGGATGGTATACCCCTGATAACGGGCTTCATGCGCATGATATACAGACGGCAGTACCTCTTTCAGCGGAGCATCCTGTTCCAGTAATTGCTCAAAACGGGCAATCTGAGCCACCAGATGCTGCATTTTTGCCATGCTTTCAGCAGGTGTCAGCAGGAACAGAATGGAGTTGAGATCGCATTTTTCAGGAATGATATTATTTTCACGCAGATAGTTAGCCAGAATCGTTGCCGGCACACCGAACGCTTCATAATTACCGGTTTTGGCATCAATACCCGGCGTTGTCAGCAGTAATTTGCACGGGTCAACAAAATACTGATTTTCTTCATATCCCTCAAAGGCATGCCAGCGCTCACCCGGCACAAAATTGAAGAACCGGAGATCATTGGCAATCACATCAGTCTCAAAATCGCCCCATGAACGGCCATCAATAGTTTCCGGAATGAACGGGCGGATATGTTTACAGGATTTCAGCAGCAACTTACGGGTTTCAATCCCGGTTTTCACGCAGTCCATCCATAAACGCTTACCTGATTTCCCTTCATGCATTTTGGCGTTCACATCCAGAGCGGCAAACAGCGGATAGAACGGGCTGGTGGAGGCATGCATCATAAAGGCATTATTCAGACGCTTATGATTCACATAACGGCTCTGGCCTTTAATATGACTGTCTTTTTTATGGATCTGAGATGTCTGAGAGAAACCGGCCTGTTGTTTATGAACAGATTGTGTGACCAGAATTCCGGGATCATTTTCATTCAGCTCCAGCAAAAGCGGAGAACAATCTTTCATCATCGGAATAAACTGTTCATAACCAACCCAGGCAGAATCAAATAAAATATAGTCACATAAATGACCGATTTTATCGACAACCTGGCGTGCGTTATAAATTGTTCCGTCATACGTACCCAGTTGAATAACCGCCAGACGGAACGGACGTTTTTCGCCGGTTCGTTCAGGTGCGACTTCTTTAATTAAGCTGCGAAGATAATCCTCTTCAAAACAATGAGCATCAATCCCGCCGATAAATCCGAACGGGTTGCGCGCAGCTTCCAGATAAACCGGTATTGCCCCCGCCTGTATTAATGCGCCGTGATGATTTGATTTGTGGTTGTTACGATCGAATAATACCAGGTCACCCGGCGCCAATAAGGCATTAAGCACCACTTTATTTGAAGACGACGTACCATTAAGGACGAAATAGGTTTTATCCGCGTTAAAAACTTTCGCCGCATGCTGTTGTGCCGCGCACGGAGCCCCTTCATGAATCAGCAGATCCCCCATGGAGACATCCGCATTACATAAATCAGAACGGAATAAATTTTCGCCGAAATATTCAGCAAACTGGTTACCCAGCGGGTGACGGCGGAAAAACTCCCCGCCCTGATGTCCGGGACAATCAAAAGCTGAATTGCCCTGCTCAACATATTTTTTCATACTGCCGAAAAATGGCGGTAACAGACTTTCTTCATATTTCAGCGCCGCTGTTTCCAGTTGCTTACTGTATAATTCACCGTTCTTTTTATTTAAATCAATCACGCCGGTTAACCGTGTAATGACATCTGCCGGAATGACTTCGTGATCACTGATTACAGCAAAAACCGGCTGTTCAAAACTGTGCTGCTCAATAAAATCCAGCTTTCCGTCGCGGATATCATCAAGTGAAATAACGATGACAGCAACATCCGTAAAATCTGTATTCAGGATATCCACACATTCCCGGTGTGTTGAAATATAGTCAGACATATCATAGCTGACAGCGATTTTATAACTTTTCATTTTCATACCTTTTATTTTTGGCAAAAATTCCCGCTGAAATATTCAGAAAAAATATTTCAGTTATTTATTTTCATAAATGCGAGCTTGTTCCCTCAATATACTATTGAGTTAAAAAATCACATTTCTCTTTATGCCATTACGTATGCCAAAACAATATTCAGGACTGACAGTTTTCACTATCTCAGCAAGGGCTTTTTTTGCCGCAACCGGGAATGACGAAAGCTGTTTACCTGCATATTGATATGCATGAAAACCAGAGTATGAATTATCAATCAGAATTCAGCATATCCACACATAAATGCGGGATATAATGAGAAAGAGGTCGACGATCCATACGATGGCAATATGCAGACAACGTCATGGATGTCAGTAGAGGGACTACCTTTGTGCATTAAAACGATTAAAATCAAAACACGAACGATGTGAGAACATCATAAGGTGTGTAACACGTCTTATATGCGGCCAAAATCGGTTATTGTTTTCCATTTTTGCACCTGTTTAAAATTAAGACTATCTGACGAACAATTATTAATATAACCAAGTATAAATACTATACCGTGATATACATCAAAATAATAATCCTAAAAATATATTTAACCAATATCAGTTAGTATAAAAATACATTTTGTTAATACTGTGTTGTGTATATTATTGGCGCAAATTAAAAAAACAAATACATATTTAATATAGTTACTACGTCTATATTATAGATAATAACTAATCCTCTGATAATATAGTGACCTGGTCTATAATCATTATTTATAAGATAATAAAATATAATCACGACATATATATTTAATCAAATCGCACTAATAGTTTAATTTTAAATTAAGGTGCAATAACAGTAAGTTATAAAAAATACTATTTTATGACCGGGAAACTCGTAAAATTAATAAAGTATTATTTTTGAATAATTATTCATTTCAGTCACAATATTTCTCCGGGCCGGTAAATATATAAAACAGTACGAAGCCGGAGCGCAATGACAAGCGCCATTATGCTGACACAGACACATGTGTGGCTGAATCAGAGTTTCAGACATACGGGATGAGATGCACCGGAGAGATTCAGTTGCCGGAATATTTGATAACACAGGAAGTTAACGAAGAAAACTGGAGCGGGCGAAGGGAATCGAACCCTCGTATAGAGCTTGGGAAGCTCTCGTTCTGCCATTGAACTACGCCCGCGTCAGGATGTGTGAGATTATACGCCGGTCATCTTGTTTATCAAGAGGATAGTGAAAAAAAAGCCCCACAAATTTGTGAGGCTCCGTGTTCATTTACTGCAGCAATTATTTGCCCGGACGCATCGCAGGGAACAGGATAACGTCACGGATGGTATGGCTGTCAGTAAACAGCATGACCATGCGGTCGATCCCGATACCCAGACCCGCTGTCGGCGGCAGACCGTGCTCCAGCGCGACAACATAGTCTTCGTCATAGAACATCGCTTCGTCATCACCAGCGTCTTTCTGGCGGACCTGCTCGGCAAAACGTTCTGCCTGATCTTCCGCATCGTTCAGCTCGGAGAAACCGTTACCGATTTCGCGGCCGCCGATAAAGAATTCAAAGCGGTCAGTAATAAACGGATTGTCGTCATTACGACGCGCCAGCGGAGAGACTTCTGCCGGATATTCAATGATGAATGTCGGCTGGATCAGATGGCTTTCTGCCACTTCCTCGAAGATTTCACACTGTACGCGGCCCAGACCCCATGATTTTTCAATTTTGATGTTCAGGGATTTCGCGATAGCAACTGCTTTATCCATATCATCCAGATCAGCCATGTTGGTTTCCGGACGATATTTGCAGATTGCTTCTTTCATGGTGAGTTTGGCAAACGGTTTGCCGAAATCGAATTCCTGGTCACCGTATTTCACGACCGGGTTACCCAGCACATCCTGAGCGATGGTGCGGAACAGCTCTTCGGTCAGTACAATCAGGTCTTTATAATCGGCATACGCCATATAAAGTTCCATCATGGTGAATTCCGGGTTGTGACGCGGGGAAACCCCTTCGTTACGGAAATTGCGGTTGATTTCAAACACGCGCTCAAAACCACCGACCACCAGACGCTTCAGATACAGCTCCGGCGCAATACGCAGATACATATCGATATCCAGCGCATTATGATGGGTAACAAACGGACGCGCACTTGCCCCGCCCGGAATCACCTGCATCATCGGGGTTTCAACTTCCATAAACCCTTTGTTCACCATGAATTTACGGATTTCAGCCAGAATACGTGAACGCACCGCAAAGGTATGACGGGATTCATCGTTGGCAATCAGATCCAGATAACGCTGGCGGTAACGGGTTTCCTGGTCACTCAGACCGTGGAATTTATCCGGTAACGGACGCAGTGCTTTGGTCAGCAGGCGGACTTCGGTACAGTGAACAGTCAGCTCACCGGTTTTAGTTTTAAATAACTTACCGCGTGCCGCGAGGATATCGCCCAGATCCCATTTTTTAAAGGATTCGTTGTACACACCTTCAGCCAGATCATCACGGGAAACGTAAATCTGAATACGGCCCGCAGTGTCCTGTAAGGTGGCAAAAGAGGCTTTACCCATGATACGGCGGGTCATCATACGGCCGGCAATCGCCACTTCGATATTCAGGGCTTCCAGCTCTTCCGCGCTTTTTTCACCATATTTTTCATGCAGCTCACCGGATACCGCGTCACGGCGGAAATCATTCGGGAATGCAACGGCTTCTTTCTCACGCAACTGTGCCAGTTTTTCACGGCGTGTTTTTAATTCGTTATTTAAATCAGGTGCCTGCTCAGCACTGTGTTGATCTTGTGACATTTTTAATCCTTATAAACCCGCTTTTAAGCTGGCCTCAATAAATTTATCCAAATCGCCGTCTAATACAGCCTGCGTATTGCGGGTTTCCACACCGGTACGGAGATCTTTAATACGGGAATCATCAAGTACATAAGAACGGATCTGACTGCCCCAGCCGATGTCGGATTTGTTATCTTCCATTTCTTGTTTATCGGCGTTTTTCTTCTGCATTTCATATTCATAAAGTTTTGCTTTCATCTGACGGAAAGCCTGATCTTTATTCTTATGCTGCGAGCGGTCATTCTGACATTGTGTGACGATACCGGTCGGAATATGGGTAAGACGCACCGCAGATTCCGTTTTGTTCACGTGCTGACCACCGGCACCGGAGGCGCGGTAAACGTCAATACGGATATCCGCCGGATTGATTTCAATATCAATGTCATCGTCCACTTCCGGATAGATAAACGCGGAACTGAACGAGGTATGGCGGCGGCCGCCGGAGTCAAACGGGCTCTTGCGCACCAGGCGGTGAACGCCGGTTTCGGTGCGCAGCCAGCCGTAGGCGTATTCGCCCATGATCTTAACCGTTGCCGATTTCAGACCGGCCACGTCGCCGTCAGATTCTTCAATAATTTCGGTTTTAAAGCCGCGGCTTTCTGCCCAGCGCAGATACATACGCAGCAGCATGCTTGCCCAGTCCTGAGCTTCTGTACCACCGGAACCGGCCTGGAGATCAAGGTAGCAATCAGCGCTGTCATATTCACCGGAGAACATCCGGCGGAATTCCAGCTGACCGAGTTTGTCTTCCAGTCCCTTCAACTCTTCAACCGCTTCGTTAAAGGTCTCTTCGTCATCCGCTTCGACGGCGAGTTCCAGCAGACCGCTGACATCCTCAAGCCCCTGGTCAAGGTCATCAATGGTTTCCACGATGGCTTCCAGAGAGGCGCGTTCCTTACCGAGTGCCTGGGCACGTTCAGGTTCGTTCCAGACGTCAGGCTGTTCCAGCTCGGCGTTAACTTCTTCTAAGCGCTCTTTCTTGGCATCGTAGTCAAAGATACCCCCGAAGCACCGAAGTACGCTCAGTCAAATCCTGGATCTGATTTTTTACCGGGTTAATTTCAAACATGTCTTTTTATCTTTTGTTGATTGTCAGGTAATAATGTGAGAACTGCACATTGTAGCGAAAATCCGCTCATCATGACAGCACCGCAAACCCCTTTCGGACTAAAATTAATCCGGCCAGATATGTTCTATCAGTAACTGCACACTGCGCTGTCCGCGGAACTCATTCACATCCAGTTTATACGCGAGACGAACCCGCTGCACACTGTTGTCCGGCCAGTAATTTACATCCACATTAAAGGCGATTCCGTCGAGCAGCGGACCGCCGCCTTCCGGTTCAATCATCACTTTCAGATGTTTTTCGCCGACGATGCGCTGTTGCAGCAGCCGGAATGTGCCGTCAAACAACGGCTCCGGGAACCCCTGCCCCCACGGCCCGCCTTCACGCAGCAAACCAGCGGTTTCCAGTGTCATATCCTGCGGTGACAGCACGCCGTCGCTCCAGATAACCCCGTGCAGCAAGCCGGGGTCAATCATATCATCCACCAGCGCGGCAAATTTATGCTGAAAATCAGGGAAATACGATTCCGGCAGAGAAAGCCCGGCCGCCATCGCATGGCCGCCGAATGCGGCCATCATTCCCGGATTGAGCGTATCAAGCCGCTCGAGCACATCCCGCAGATGCAGGCCGCTTACCGAGCGCCCGGAGCCTTTCAGCAGACCATCACCGCAAGGAGCAAAGGCAATCACCGGACGGTGATAACGCTCTTTGATACGCGAGGCGAGAATACCGACCACGCCCTGATGCCATTCAGGGTGATACAGAGCTATCCCTGACGGTATTTCCGTGGTGCTGTGCTCAATTTTGCTGAACAGTGTCAGGGCCTCCTGCTGCATTCCCTGCTCTATTTCGCGCCGGGTCTGGTTCAGGCCATCCAGTTCATGTGCCAGCATGCGTGCTTTCGCCATATCATCCGTCAGCAGCAGTTCAACACCGACTGACATATCATCCAGTCTGCCCGCCGCATTCAGACGCGGCCCGAGCGCAAAACCCAGGTCACTCGCCACCAGTGCGGGAGCCTGCCGTTTGGAGATCTCCAGCAGCGCGGTGATCCCGGCACAGCAGCGTCCGGCACGGATGCGGTTCAGCCCCTGATGCACAAGGATACGGTTGTTCTGATCAAGCGGCACCACGTCTGCCACTGTGCCCAGTGCGACCAGGTCAAGCAGTTCAGCCAGGTTCGGCTCGGCAATATTCTGTTGTGCGAACCAGTCGTCCGCCCGCAGTGATGCCCGCAGCGCGGACATCAGATAAAAGGTTACGCCGACACCGGCGAGGGATTTGGAGAGAAATCCGCAGTCTGCCAGGTTCGGGTTAATAATCGCTTCCGCCGGCGGCAGAATCTCTCCCGGCAGATGGTGGTCAGTCACAATCACGCGGATCCCGGCAGCATGAGCGGCAGCCACGCCGTCATGGGAGGAAATGCCGTTATCCACTGTCATAATCAGTTCCGCCCCTTTGCGGCGGGCCTGCTCTGTCACCTGAGCGCTGAGCCCGTAGCCGTCCTCAAAACGGTTGGGGACAAGGAAATCCACCTGCCGGAACCCCATCCGGCGCAGTGCGCGGACTGATAGTGCAGTGCTGGTTGCGCCGTCAGCATCAAAATCGCCGACAATCACAATCCGCTGATTCTGGTGCAGTGCTTCTTTCAGCAGTACAACGGCCTGGTCAATGCCGTTAAGCTGACCGTAATTAAGCAGCCCGCGTGCACCGCGCTCCAGTTGCTCCGCAGAGGTAATTCCTCTGGCAGCATACAGACGGCATAACAGTTCGGGGCGATCGGGAGAAAGCAGTGCTGTATAATCCCCCGCATCACGGCGGCGGAGTTCTGTTTTTATCATAACAACCTGATTATACTATTAATTATTTATTTACTAATTCAGCAATTTTATCCGCTGACAGGTAACCGGCAATCAGCGTTCCGTCCTCAAGGACAATCGCCGGAGTGCCGGTGATGCCGAATTTCAGGCCGAGATTATAGTGTTTACTGATATCAATGTTACAGCTGTCTATCTGCGGGATCGGCTCATTACGGAATGCATTGTCCAGTGCTTTGGTTTTGAACCCGTTACACCAGACAGACTGCATTTCCCGGCCGACAGCTGAATCCGGCCCTTTGCGCGGAAACGCCAGATAACGGACCGTAATGCCTTTATCATTCAGCGCCTTATTTTCATTATGTAACTTCAGGCAGTACGGACAGGTGATATCCGTAAAGACAGTAATAACGTGGCTGCCGCGCTGAGATTTATAAATGATCATCTCATTTTCCAGGCTGTTCAGCTCATCCAGCAGCACATTATTGGTGATATTTTTCGGGGTTTTGCCGCTCATATCAAACATCGGCCCCTGCAGCAGATAACGGCCGTCATCGCTGATATAAAAAACACCCTGCGGGGTGGCTACCGCCGAGACACCCGGCACCGGTGACGGGCGGATCATGGTGGCGGTCATATCCATTTTGCCCAGTGCCGCTTTGATTTCGCTTTCCCCGGCAACCGCGCCGTGACTGAACACAAGCAGAAGCGCCAGTGCGGATGATACAATTTTCAGCATACTGTTTCCTTATCAGCCGCGCGGATGGTGCTGCTGGTGCAGCGTGCGTAACCGCTCCGTCGCGACATGGGTATAAATTTGTGTGGTGGATAAATCACTGTGCCCCAGCAGCATCTGCACCACCCGCAGATCCGCCCCGTGATTGAGCAGATGCGTGGCAAAGGCATGGCGCAGCACATGGGGCGAGAGTTTTTCAGTCGCAATCCCGGCGACGACCGCATAGTGTTTGATGCGGTGCCAGAATGTCTGCCGCGTCATCTGCCGCCCGAGTTTGCTCGGGAACAGCACGTCCGCAGCCTGTCCGTTCAGCAGTGACGGTCTGGCCTGTGCCAGATAAACCTCCAGCCAGTACACCGCTTCTTCCCCCATCGGCACCAGACGCTCTTTATTACCTTTGCCGATCACACGGATCACGCCCTGGCGCAGACTGACATCCGGCAGCGACAGTGACACCAGCTCTGTTACGCGCAGTCCGCAGGCATAAAGCACTTCCAGCATGGCTTTATCGCGCAGTTCAAGCGGATCGGTAACATCCGGAGCCGCAAGCAGGTCATCCACCTGGCTTTCGCTCAAATCTTTCGGCAGCCGGGCAGGCAGTTTGGGTGCCGCCAGCTGAATAGTCGGGTCATCCGTCCGCAGTTTTTCACGGTAGCAATACTGGAAAAACCGGCGCAGCGAGCTGAGCATCCGCGCCGAACTGGTAGCTTTGTAGCCACGATCCAGCCTGCCGGCCAGAAAAGCCTGCAAATCAAGGGTGGTCAGCGATAACCAGTCCAGATCCTGCGGCGCCAGCCAGTCCGCCAGTGCCTGTAAATCCAGGCGATAGGATGCCAGAGTGTTTTCCGATAAATTCTGTTCCAGCCAGATAGTATCAAGAAACTGCTCTGTCAGTGCATCACTTTCGCTGTGTTGTACGGCGTCCTTCACCGCTGACCTCCCGTTTGAATTCCCGTGTCAGAATTAACTTATCTTCTGTTACAATACCGTAATCCTGTGATGAAAGCAGCGCACAGAGGCGGCGGGCTTTCATTTTTTACCCGATACACAGCAGAATAAACAGATGAAAATTGGTCTTTTTTATGGTTCCAGCACCTGCTATACCGAAATGGCAGCTGAAAAAATCCGTGATATTTTAGGTGATGATCTCGTTGAACTCCATGATGTGAAAGAGACAGATCTGCAACTGATGGAAAGCTACCCGGTGCTGATCCTCGGCATTCCGACCTGGGATTTCGGTGAAATCCAGGAAGACTGGCTGGCGGTGTGGGAGCAACTGCCGCAGCTTGATTTATCGGGAAAAATTGTCGCTATGTACGGCATGGGTGATCAGGTGGATTACAGCGACTGGTTCCTGGACGCACTGGGCTATCTGCATCAGCAGCTGCAATCATCCGGGGTAAAATTTGCCGGTTACTGGCCGGTGGACGGTTATACCTTCACCAGCCCGAAAGCCCTGACCCCGGACGGCAAACACTTTGTCGGCCTGGCACTTGATGATGTCAATCAGTATGACGAAAGCGAAGAGCGCATCGCCACATGGTGTATGCAGGTACTTGAGGAAGTTCAGGAACTGCTGTAGGCCGATCAGATATCCGGGTACTGTAAAAGCAGCTGATTAAGGCTGCTCCATGCCTCTTTCGGGACACTGTCAGAGGCTATCCACAGGTATTTCTGCCGCCCGGAGGTCAGTGAGCGCAGATGCAGACGGATACCCAGCCGGGTAATATATGGCGGTTTAGTGATTTCCCACTCGCTTTTACGCCATAAAATCCGGTTTTGATTCTGCAGACTGGCGGGACCGGCGCGTTTGCTGATTTTATACTGTGTCCGCCCCCAGCCTGCGATCAGCAGCAATGTCAGCGGCAGCCAGATAAATGAGGTTCTGCCGGGCCAGGGCGCAAATAATACACTCAGCGCCAGCACACCGTAAATCAGTGTTGAGAAGACCTGAGTATTAAATGAGACACGTAATACTGATTTCCATAAAACCACCGGTCTGCCCCCTCTGTATCCTGACATAATGACAGCACCCGCTGTCCGGCTGAGAACCCGGTTATCCCGCGTCCGTCAGCCGGAAAATATACGGCATTCCTTCCCGGTTTCCTATGAAATAACTGTGACCGGTTATGACTTTTTCTGCCGCTCAGTCCGGATAATACGCTGCGTTCTGTGCTGCCATCCGTGCCTGATTACGTTCCTGAATCAGCCGGATTATCTGATACAGCGCCTCATCATCCGGACGGCCTTTATTCATCAGCCAGTTAAACAGATCCGGGTCCGGGCAGTTCAGCAGTTGAACAAAATCCTGTTTCTGGGCATCGGTCAGCGTGTCATATTCATGCTGAAAAAACGGCATAATCGCAATATCCAGCTCCCGCATGCCGCGACGGCAGGCCCAGTGGATGCGGGCTTTATTTTCAATATCTAACACCGGTATATCCTTTTTATAAGAAGCGGTTTATCAGACCGGTAAACATAACTGATGATATCAGCGTAGCCTACCAAGCCCTGACAATAAAGAAAATCGTCTGCCGCACATGCCGGAGAAAAATGCGTCTCAGGCGGAAAAATAAATGAAATCCGCAACTGCCGGTTTCATTGTCACTCCGCACGTACCGCATCACACAAAGGGTCAATAATATTCTCTTGCAATGTCTGTTATCTCTTTTACCATACATTGCACAGCTCTCCGGACAGGTAAAACATCATGAACACAGAAACAAATACATTACTCCCGCAACTGAGTGATTCTCTCCCCCTGACACGCATTTCCCTCAGCGATCTGGCGCTGGTGACCATCACCGGCCCGGATAGTCAGAAGTATCTTCAGGGACAGGTCACCGCTGATATCGACGCTATGGCTGATGATCAGCATGTGCTGTGTGCCCATTGTGATGCCAAAGGGAAGATGTGGAGTGATCTGCGTCTGTTTCATTATAAAGACGGTTACGCCTACCTTATCCGCCGCAGTGCGCTGGATACCCAGCTCGCGGAACTGAAAAAATACGCGGTATTTTCCAAAGTGACGATTGCCGCTGATGATAGTGCTGTCCTGACCGGGATCGCCGGTCACGGTGCGGCAGAAGTCTTACAGGCACATTTCAGCACAGTTCCGGATGCGGACACTCAGGTTGTCAGCAGCGATGACACCACGCTGCTGTATCTGCCGCTGCCGCAGGGGCGTTTTATTCTGATCCAAACCGCTGAACAGGCCGGTGCTTTATCTGATGCCCTGTCTCTGCCGGACGCGTCTGACACTCAGTGGACCGCACTGGATATTGAAGCCGGTTACGCCGTGATTGATGCGGCAACCGTCAGTGAATTTCTGCCGCAGGCAACAAATCTGCAATCCCTTTCCCGGGGTATCTGCTTTAAGAAAGGCTGTTATACCGGCCAGGAAATGGTCGCCCGCGCCAAATTCCGCGGTGCCAACAAACGCGCGATGTTCACGCTTATCGGCCACAGCCGCCATGTGCCGGTCGCCGGTGATGATGCTGAGCGTCAGCTGGGTGAAAACTGGCGCCGCACCGGTACCATTCTCGCGGCTGTCCGCCTGAGCGATGACCGCGTTCTGGTGCAGATTGTGATGAATAATGATACGGAGGAAGATGCTGTCTTCCGTATCCGTGAAGACGAAGAAAGCCGCCTGAGCCTTTTCCCGCTGCCGTACTCCTTTACTGAAGAAGCCTGATTTCCCGTCATACCCGGGCGCAGAGATACCCTGTCTCTGCGCCCGGGGGTATTCCGTATAAATCCGTATTGAGGTTGTTATGTCATCAGCTGTTCCCGCACAGGAAGTCATTCCTTTTTCTCAGTTAATCACCTTTGTTATGGAGCTGGATAAGCTCAAAAGCGTTTACCGCAAAACCCGCCTGCTGAACAATGAACGTCAGGAAAACTCCGCTGAACACAGCTGGCATTTTGCCATGACAGCAATGGCTTTTGCGCCGTATGTTGAGGATGCGGATATGCTGCGGATCCTGAAAATGGCACTGCTGCATGATGTGGTGGAAATTGACGCCGGGGACGTGCTGGTCTTTGATCTGGCCGCCCGCGAAGCGATTGCGGAAAAAGAAGTGGCTGCCGCAAAACGGATTTTCGGCCTGCTGCCGCAGCCGCAGGCGGATGAGTTTCAGGCGCTGTGGAATGAGTATGACGCCGCAGAGACCTGCGAAGCCCGTATCGCCAATATGATCGACCGCGTGATGCCGGTGCTGATGAATCTGCACAACAATGGTCAGAGCTGGGTGGAAAACAATATTTCACTGGAACAGGTAATTGACCGCACGAAATTTATTGCGGATGTGCATCCGGCATTCTGGGCGTGGTTACGCGCCGAACTGGATACCGCGAAGCAGAAAGGCTGGCTGCACTGATAAAAAAGGCCGGTTGTGTTACCACAACCGGCCTTTTCTTTATCGTTTACCGTTTACTCGTAATCACTCATCGGTGCACAGGAGCACTGAAGGTGACGGTCACCGTAGACATCATCCAGCCGTTTAACCGTCGGCCAGTATTTGTTGTCACGGGTGGATTGAGTCGGGAATACCGCCACTTCACGGCTGTACGGGTGTGACCACTCCGCTGCCAGTTCAGTCTGGATATGCGGGGCATTCACCAGAGGGTTATCTTCCGCTGTCCACTCACCACTGCCGACCCGCTCCATTTCCGCACGGATACCCAGCATCGCATCAATAAAGCGATCCAGCTCCGTCTGGCTTTCGGACTCTGTCGGCTCAACCATCAGTGTGCCGCCGACCGGAAAAGACATAGTCGGTGCATGGAAACCGTAGTCAATCAGACGCTTGGCAATATCCATCTCCGTAATACCAAACTTCGCTTTCAGCGGACGGATATCCAGAATACATTCATGCGCCACATAGCCGTTACGGCCGGTATAAAGCACATCGTAAGCGGATTTCAGCCGTGCTGCGATATAGTTGGCATTGAGGATCGCCACCTGACTGGCCTGACGCAGCCCCTGCGCACCCATCATGCGGATATACATCCAGCTGATCGGCAGAATGGAAGCACTGCCGAACGGTGCGGCGGATACCGCGCCCTGAGAGGTCAGCAGCTCAGAGGTGACAATGGTGTGCCCCGGCACAAACGGTGCGAGGTGTTTTTTCACACCAATCGGCCCCATACCCGGGCCGCCGCCGCCGTGCGGAATACTGAAGGTCTTGTGCAGGTTAAGGTGAGAAACATCCGCGCCGATAAAGCCCGGCGTGGTCACGCCGACCTGTGCGTTCATGTTCGCGCCGTCCAGATACACCTGGCCACCGAATTCATGAATGATATCACAGACTTCGCGCACACCCTCTTCATACACCCCGTGGGTGGACGGATAAGTGATCATCACACAGGACAGATTTTCACTGTGCTGTTCTGCTTTCGCCCGTAAATCCGCCAGATCAATGTTACCGTCTTCATCACAGGCCACCACCACGACTTCCATCCCCGCCATATTGGCTGAGGCCGGGTTAGTGCCGTGAGCAGACTGCGGGATCAGACAGATAGTGCGGTGCCCTTCACCTTTGCTTTCCTGATAGCGGCGGATAGTCACCAGCCCGGCATATTCCCCCTGTGCGCCGGAGTTCGGCTGCATACACATGGCGTCATAACCGGTCAGCAACACCAGCCAGCGGGAGAGCTGTTCTATCATCACATGATAGCCCTGAGCCTGCTCCGGCGGGCAGAACGGATGCATATTACCGAATTCCGGCCAGGTTATCGGGATCATCTCCGCAGCCGCATTCAGTTTCATGGTACAGGAGCCGAGCGGGATCATCGCCTGATCCAGCGCCAGGTCTTTGCGGGCCAGACTGTGCAGATAGCGCATCATATCCGTTTCGCTGTGATAGCGGCGGAAGTTCGGATGCTTCAGAATCTCCCCTTCGCGGCGCAGCGCGGCAGGAATGGATTCAGAAGAAGCGGCAACCTGTGCATCGAGTGCATCAATATCCCACTGTGCTTCCTGTCCGGTCAGTACCGCGTACAGATTTTCCAGACATTCACGCTGCGTGGTTTCGCTCAGGGTGACCGCAACGGCACCCGGCAGATCGGTACGCAGGTTGATACGCGCCGCTTTGGCACGGGCCAGAACGGCAGCTTTGTCCTGCACTTCAATCGTCAGGGTATCAAACCAGGTGGTGTTACGCAGACGCAGACCTGCATCTGTCAGCGCTTTCGCCAGAATATCGGTCAGGCGGTGAATGCGGCCGGCAATCCGTTTCAAACCTTCCGGCCCGTGGTAGACCGCATACATCCCGGCGATATTTGCCAGCAGAACCTGAGAGGTACAGATATTGGAGTTCGCTTTTTCACGGCGGATATGCTGTTCGCGGGTTTGCAGCGCCAGACGCAGAGCACGGTTACCGGCGGCATCAATGGATACCCCGATAAGACGGCCCGGCATCGCACGTTTGTAAGCATCACGGCAGGCAAAGAAGGCAGCATGAGGGCCGCCGTAGCCCATCGGCACACCAAAACGCTGGGCTGAGCCGAAGACGATATCCGCGCCCTGTTTGCCCGGCGCTTCCAGCAGGACCAGCGCCATAATATCGGCTGCCACACTGGTGATCACCTGACGCTGATGTAACTGTGCCAGTAATTCACGGTAATCATGGATCTGTCCGCCGGTGCCGGTCTGCTGCAACAGCACACCGAACACATCATCGTAATCAAGGGCTTTTTCCGCACTATCGATTATCAGTTCAAAACCGAAATATTCAGCGCGGGTGCGGATCACATCCAGGGTTTGCGGATGCACGTCATCCGCAATGAAAAAGCGGTTGGCATTTTTCTTTTTGCTGACGCGTTTTGCCATCGCCATCGCTTCCGCCGCAGCGGTCGCTTCATCAAGCAGTGAGGCAGATGCCAGCTCCAGACCGGTCAGGTCGATAGTCACCTGCTGGAAATTCAGCAGTGCTTCCAGGCGGCCCTGGGAGATTTCCGGCTGATACGGCGTGTACGCGGTATACCAGCCCGGATTTTCCAGCAGATTGCGTAAAATTACCGGCGGCAGAATGGTCGGTGCATAGCCCTGGCCGATGTAAGAGGTAAATTGCTGATTCAGCCCGGCAATGATTTTCAGTTCTGCCAGCGCATCCTGTTCGGTTGCCCCTTCGCCCACGGCAGGCGGGATATCCAGCTGAATATCATCAGGGACAATATGGCGGGTGAGATCTTCAAGTGATGCCGCACCGACCGTTTTCAGCATATGCTGCTGTTGTTCAGGGGATGCGCCGATATGACGGCGGACAAATTCACCCCGGTTTTCAAGCTGCGTTAAAGTTTGAGTCATTGTTCTCCGGTTCCTGACATTGTCTGATTCAATAAAAACCCGAAAAAAAACCCTGTTTACTTACAAACAGGGTTCCGCAATCCGTCAGTCTTCTTCTTCAGCCTGCAGTTCTGCGTATTTGGCTGCGTCCATCAGACCGGCAAACTCATCCGGATCCGTGATTTTAATACGGATCATCCAGCCGCCTTCATACG
The DNA here is from genome assembly GCF_000512315.2 of Morganella sp. EGD-HP17. Lineage (NCBI taxonomy): Bacteria > Pseudomonadati > Pseudomonadota > Gammaproteobacteria > Enterobacterales > Morganellaceae > Morganella > Morganella sp. EGD-HP17. Next base: position 464,639 of record NZ_AZRH01000001.1, on the reverse strand, counting down.
GCTCGCTGTTTACCAGTTCCGGGCTGTCTTCCAGTGCTTCGTTCACGGCGATAACGGTGCCGGTCACCGGCGCATACAGGTCAGATGCCGCTTTTACCGACTCAACGGTACCGAATGCCTCACCAAACGTGATTTCATCACCCACTTCCGGTAATTCAACAAAAACCACATCGCCCAGCAGTTCCTGCGCGTAGTCAGTGATCCCTGCCACATACTCATCACCACTCTCATGGCGAACCCACTCGTGATCTTCTGTATATTTCAGATTCTCAGGTATATTACTCATCGCCAACGGCTCCTGTTATCGGGTTTCTCAAAATTTAACAATAAAATACGGATGTTCAGACCAGTGCTTTGCCGTTACGGACAAATCCCGGTTTCACGACCTCAACAGGCACTTCACGGTTGCGCACCTGTACAATAGCGGTATTGCCGATCCCCTGCGGGACGCGGGCCAGCGCGATACTGAATCCCAGTGACGGGGAGAAAGTTCCGCTGGTGATAACGCCGGTCTGTAATTTGCCGAGCTCATCAGTAAAGCGGACTTCCATTCCGGCCCGCAGTACGCCTTTTTCGCGCATCACCAGACCGACCTGTTTTTCAGTGCCGTCACGGCGGAATTTTTCCAGTGCCTCACGGCCGATAAATTTCCGGTCTTCCGGCTGCCAGGCAATAGTCCAGCCCATATTCGCCGCCAGCGGATTGACGGTTTCGTCCATCTCCTGGCTGTAAAGATTCATGCCAGCTTCGAGGCGTAAGGTATCCCGCGCTCCTAACCCGGCAGGTTTCACCCCGGCGGCCAGCAGTTTTTTCCACAGGTCAGCAGCCTGCTCTGCGGGCAGCGCGATTTCATAACCTTCCTCGCCGGTGTACCCGGTAGTGGCAATGAAATAATCGCCGCTCTGCACGCCGTAAAACGGTTTCATCCCGGCGACGGCGGCTTTTTGTTCCGCACTCAGCAGTGTCGCAACTTTTTCTTTGGCATGCGGCCCCTGAACAGCAATCATCGCCAAATCATCACGGACTGTCATCTCAGCCGCAAAGTTTTTGCGATGTTCGTCAATCCACGCCAGATCTTTTTCACGGGTGGCGGAGTTCACCACCAGCCGGTAAAAATCATCCGCAAAGTAATAGACGATAAGATCATCGATCACACCGCCGGACGCATTGAGCATCCCGGTATACAGTGCTTTGCCTTTTTCGGTGAGTTTTGCCACATCGTTGGCGAGAAGATAACGGAGGAACTGCTGACATTGCGGACCATGAAAGTCCACGATTGTCATATGGGAAACATCGAACATACCGGCGTCATTGCGGACATTGTGGTGCTCTTCGATCTGGGAGCCGTAGTGCAGCGGCATCATCCAGCCGTGGAAATCCACCATTTTTGCCCCGCAGGCAACGTGCTCACCGGACAGTGGTGTGTGTTGTGCCATTCTATCCCCTTTCAGTCAGACATAGTGCGCAGCGTGTACCGCGCAAACGATACCCTTTTCCTGACGTTATCACCGAATCACAAACGTAACCATAAGAAAAAATTGTGACCGTGTACGCGGACGGAAAAATACGAGCCGTCAGTATGCAGATTTTTCATCTGCCATTCTGAGCCCTGAGGCGCAAAAAAGCATTAACAGGTGATAGTTTTGAATTAAGCGGCGGGAATGCACTAAAACACCGGCCGGATCGACCGGTTAATTTTTAGTGCATTATGAATAAAACTAATGTGAAAAAAGCCCTTAAATTAGATTTTTTCAGCTGATGCCGGCTTCGGTTCACGCAGCCAGTCCGGCATATCACTCAGTCCGCGGGCATGGCGCAGCAGCGCCGGTTTCACGCCCGGCAGTGTGTCTGCCAGCACCAGACCGACATCACGGACCAGTTTTTTCACCGGATTGCTGCCGTCGAACAGTTCACGGAAACCCTGCATTCCGGCCAGCATCATTGCGGCACTCTGCTTGCGGCGGCGCTCAAAACGGCGCAGCCAGAAATAGTTACCGATATCTTTGCCTTCAGCCGTCAGACGGCGGATTTCGCCAATCAGCTCTGCCACATCCATAAAACCGAGGTTAACACCCTGTCCGGCCAGCGGATGAATGGTGTGAGCCGCATCGCCCAGCAGCGCCAGACGCGGCGCGGCGAACTGACGGGCATAACGTCCGGTCAGCGGGATTGCCCGCCGCTCACTGACCACTTCACACAGCCCGAGGCGCAGATCAAACGCCGCTGCCAGTTTATGGTTAAACGCAGCATCATCCAGATCCAGACAGTGCTGTGCTGTCAGTCCGGGCAGAGACCAGACAATTGAGCAGTGATGTGCATCCGGCAGCGGCAGAAATGCCAGAATGCCGTCGCCGTGGAAAACCTGACGCGCCACATTCTCATGCGGCAGTTCTGTGCGGATGGTGGCGACCAGCGCGTGATGCTCATAATCCCAAAACGAAACCGGGATATCCGCATGCTGACGCAGCCAGGAATTTGCACCGTCTGCCCCGGCCACTAAGCGGGTCGTGAGCATGTCGTCATTTTCCAGGGTGATAAAGGCATCGTTTTCGCCCCACACCACCTGACGGATTTGCGTACCGGTGAGCAGTGTTACATCAGACAGCTTTTGCACCCGCTCCCAGAGCGCGTTGCGGATCACATCGTTCTCAATGATATGACCAAGGTGTTCACAATGGGCTTCCGCCGCGCTGAACGCAATACGGCCAAAGCTGTCGTTATCCCACACTTCCATGCCCTGATACGGTGCCGCGCGTTTTGCCAGAATATCCTGCCAGACACCCAGTCGCCCCAGTAAGCGCTCACTGGCACTGTTGATGGCGGAGACCCGGACAGCAAACGGCGCCTGCGGATCAAAACGGGTATCCGGCGCCTGCTTTTCAATCACGGCGATACGCAGCCCGCAGCCGTGCAGACCACAGGCCAGTGCCAGCCCGACCATGCCGCCACCGGCAATTACCACATCATATGACTGCATTGTTTATCCTCTTTCCGTGGCGGTGTTAAGCGGCTGCGCGACCCAGCCGAGAGTCTGTTTTGCCAGCCGGTTGCGCAGAAACGGCAGCATTTCCATTGCCATCAGACCGGCATTCCGTCCGGCGGCCAGCGGGAAGCAACTGTTGGAGAAAAGGCGCACCAGGCTGTCGGTCAGGGTCATTGTCGCCTGCCGGTCAGCCTCACGGGCGGCATGATATTGCATCAGCACACGGTACTGACCAATATCTTCCTGTGATAAAAACGCCTGACTGATAACCTCCGCCAGTGCCATCACGTCACGCATTCCCAGGTTAAAACCCTGGCCGGCGATCGGATGGAGTGTCTGCGAGGCGTTACCCACCAGCGCCAGGCGGTGGGAAATCTGAGAGTGCGCGGCACTCAGAGTCAGCGGATAACAGTGACGGGCACCGGCAGTGACAATTTTGCCCAGTTGCCAGCCAAAGGCTTTCTGCAATTCGCGGCAGAAAGTCTCATCATCCCATTCACGCACGGCTTCCGCATGCTCTGCACGGTGACACCAGACCAGCGAACTGCGCCCTTCTGTCATCGGCAGCATGGCCAGCGGCCCCTGCGGGGTGAAACGCTCAAACGCCCGCCCCTGCGGATCCAATTCTGTCATCACATTGGCAATCACCGCCACCTGCTCATACGGGGTGTCGCTCCACTGCATACCGCATTGTTGCGCGACCGCAGAGTGACTGCCGTCCGCCGCGATCAGAACCTGACCGTTCAGTGTTTTGCCGCTGTCCAGCTGAACACTGACCGAATCCATTGTACGGGTAATGCTTTTTACGCTGTCCGGACAATACAACGTGACATTTTCGGCTTTTGCCAGTTCGGCAAACAGGGTTTGCCCGGCATCATACAGCTCAATCACCTGTCCGAGCGCATCAATATCATAATCACCGGCGGTAATATTCACACAGCCGGTATGCCCCTGATCAGACACATGCACCCGGGTAATCGGCGCCGCATGCGCTTTCAGGGCGGACCACAGCCCGATTTTCTCCAGCCGCTGACAGGTACCGTATGCCAGGGCAATCGCCCGCGCATCAAACCCCGGATGATGGTCATCCGGTAATCTGGCTTCCGCCAGTGCAACGGGAAGCCTGCCGTGACTGAGGCGGGAAAGTGCCAGCGCCAGTGTTGCGCCGGTCATTCCGCCCCCGGTGATTATCACACTCATTAATTATTCAGCCTGTTTTGCCTGCGCCATCAGCGCCTCAATATCATCTGCGTTTTTGACCACTGATGCGGTCAGGTTTTCGTTGCCGTCCGCTGTGATGACAATATCATCCTCGATACGGACACCAATGCCGCGATATGCTTCCGGCACATCCGCATCCGGCGCAATATACAGCCCCGGTTCGATGGTCAGCACCATACCCGGTTCCAGGATGCGGTCACGTTCTGTGCCGTAATGGCCGACATCATGTACATCCAGTCCTAACCAGTGGCTGAGACTATGCATGAAAAATGCGCGGTATGCTTTGGTCTCGATCAAATGCGGCACATCCCCGGTCAGTAAGCCGAGTTTTACCAGCCCTTCCGTCATGATTTCCACCACGCGCTCTGTCACCTCTGCAATAGAAGTACCGGGGCGGTAGAGTTCGAGGGAGACATCCAGGGTTTCCAGCACCAGATCATAGATTTCGCGCTGCTCTTTGCTGAATTTGCCGTTCACCGGGAAGGTACGGGTGATATCCCCGGCATAACCCTCAATTTCACATCCGGCGTCGATCAGCACCAAATCGCCGTCTTTCATCCGGCATTCGTTTTCGGTGTAGTGCAGAATGCAGCCGTTCTCACCGCTGCCGACAATGGTGTTATAGGACGGGAAACGCGCGCCGTTACTGACAAATTCGTGTTCAATTTCGCCCTGTAACTGGTATTCGTACATACCCGGACGGCATTTTTCCATCGCGCGGGTGTGTGCCAGTGCACTGACTTTCCCGGCACGGCGCATGATGTCCAGCTCCGCCGGGGATTTAAACAGACGCATTTCGTGGACAATCGGCCGCCAGTCAATAATCGTGCCCGGCGCGGAAAGGTTACGGCGGCTGCCGCGGCGCAGTGTATCGAGGGCATTAAAGACAATGGTATCAGCATACGCCATTTCGCCCTGAGCGAAATAGAGGGTGTCGAGGCCGTTAAGCAACTGGCAGAGCTGCTCGTTGATTTCATCAAACGGCAGTGCGCGGTCAATACCCAGTTTTTCCGGCGCAGCATCCTGGCCGAGACGGCGGCCGAACCAGATTTCCGCCGTCAGATCACGAACCCGGTTAAACAGAACACTGTGGTTATGGGTTTCATCACTTTTAATCAGTACCAGTACGGCTTCCGGCTCACTGAAACCGGTCAGGTAGAGAAAATCACTGTGCTGGCGGTAGGGATACTCACTGTCCGCATTGCGCTGTGCCGGAGGTGCCGAAAAGAAAACCGCCGCGCTGGCCGGTGCCATTTTTTCCAGCAATGCCTGACGGCGTGAGATAAATTCTTGTTTATTCATACCCTCTTTCCTTGTACTGTGTGATGATTCAGGAATCTGATGGTTCAGTGTGCCGCAGATTATCTGCTGCGGACAGATTCAGATATATCAGTGTAATGTCGGTTTCTGTTCCGGCGCATCAGCCTTTTGTGCGCTGCGCGGCTTCGCCAGCGAGATATAGCACAGCTGTACCGCAACGCGGACATACTCGATCACTTCTTCCAGCGCGTCATCCAACTCTTCGGCATCTTCTGCCTCATCATAGCCCAGCATGCCGATTTCCCGCAGATCAGTCACAATTTCTTTTACTTCCTTGCGATCACTGAATTTCGGATCCGCCACACCCAGACCTAATAAGAAGTGATTGACCCAGCCGGCCAGCTCATCAGCCCGGGCAAACACACCCGCTTCATCATCCGGCAGCAGTAAATTAAACTGACATTCGGTATCATCAAGCAGTTCAAATGTGGTATTAAAGAGAGCACGCAGCGGCTGTGCCAGAACCTGTGAAAACGCCATGCCTTCGTTGGTCAGGTCGTGGATCAGTGCCAGCCAGCTGTCATCTGTGTTACCGCCGCAGAGCAGACCCGTGATCAGGCCGTGCATCTCTGACGCGGTCATGGCGACGGCCTGCTGACGCAAAAGTTCATCAAGTGTTTTAAAATCGGGCAGTGTTTTATCCGGGGTCATTATTTTGCTCACCAGTCGGGTTTCAGTTCATGATATGCTACCATCAAGAGGCGCCGCTGTACCAGATAAGGGCTGCGGCCTGCTGCTATAACGTACACAATTCACGTCACACAGGATAATATCCTGTTGCAGAACCAAAGGAAGATTTCATGTCTGCACAACCCGTTGATATCCAGATATTCGGGCGTTCCATGCGCGTTAATTGTCCACCGGAACAAAGAGAAGCTCTGCTCGCTTCTGCTGCGGAGCTTGAACAACGGTTACAGGACCTGAAAGAACGCAGCCGGGTGTCCAACACAGAACAGCTCGTTTTTATCGTCGCGTTAAACATCTGTCACGAACTGGCACAAGAAAAATTGAAAACGCGCGATTATGCCTATAACATGGAACAGAAGATAAAACTGTTACAGCAGACTATCGAGCAGGCGCTGCATGACCAAACCCGAATCACTGAGCGCCAGGTAACACCTATTGAATAAAATTGTTTAGAAATCAGTCACTAGACAAAAAAAATTTCGAAATTAGGTTGCAATATCTGCCCGATTTCATACAATGAGTTTAAGAACAACGTTACACGAAGTTCACAAAATTCTCTGAGATGTTTGTCTGCGGGTCAGTCCCCTGAGCCGATATTGATACAGACAGAATGTGGTGATTTGTCACCGGTGAGCATACCTGATTCGTTCAGGCAGCCTAATGGAAGCAACACCGCGTTCACCTTGAACCAAGGGTTCAAGGGTTACAGCCTGCGACGGCATCTTGGAGACCTCTCTCTTCTTTATCTCCTGATATTTCGCTGATTTCACTATGACTCATGACCCGTTGTTACAAGCGCGGCATCATCTGCGTCAGTTAATCCGCAACAAGCGCCGTGCGCTGACACCTCAGCAGCAAAGCACTGCCGCACAAGACCTTGTTCAGCAAATCATTCATCACCCTGATATACACCGCGCCAATAATATTGCCCTGTTTCTCTCTTTTGATGGTGAGATTGATACCCGTCCGCTGACAGAGTGGCTGTGGTCACAGGGAAAACAGGTCTTTTTACCTGTTCTTCACCCGTTCAGCCGCCATCATCTGTTATTCCTTGCTTATCGCCCTGATACACCGCTGATTAAAAACAAGTTTTCAATTTCAGAACCGGCGTTGGATGTCACACAGGTATTACCGCCGCAGGAACTGGATATGATGTTTATTCCGCTGGTCGCGTTTGATGAAAAAGGAGAGCGTCTCGGGATGGGCGGCGGTTTTTATGACCGCACACTGACAGGCTGGCAGAAGAAAGGGTTTTACCCGGTGGGGCTGGCACATGATTGTCAGCAGGTTGATGAACTTCCTGCCGCACAGTGGGATGTCCCGCTGCCGGAAGTGATCACGCCATCACGTCGCTGGCTGTGGCCGGAACATAAATAAATCAGTATAAACAATCAGATAAATAATCCATCTGCTGCTGACAGCGACAGCGGTTAACGGGCAAATGAAACGAAAAGCATGCGCGTCATGGATGACGCGCCTGAGCGCACACGGATGTGTTTACCGCGACTTTTCGTTTTTGCCCGTTATCCGCAGAGCAATCACCGCTCTCAGAACAACAGACGTGCTCTGACAGTTCCCGGCAGCGCTTTCAACTGCAGCAGAACGTCGTCAGCTTCATCTTTGTTATTCGCCACAATGTCGATAACCACATAACCCAGATCACCCGCCGTCCGCAGATACTGCGCCGCGATATTAATACCGCGATCAGTAAAGACCTGGTTGATGCTGGTCAGCAGTCCCGGGCGGTTTTCGTGGATATGCAGCAGACGGTTGGCATTCTGGCCATGCACCGGCAGTGACACTTCCGGGAAGTTGACCGCAGAGAGCGTCGAGCCGTTATCGGAATATTTCGCCAGCTTACCGCCGACCTCAAACCCGATATTTTCCTGTGCTTCCTGAGTGGAGCCGCCGATATGCGGGGTGAGAATGACATTATCAAACCCAATCAGCTCTGAAATAAACGGATCTGCCGGGTCATTGTTGGCCGCCGGTTCAGACGGGAACACATCCACTGCCGCGCCGGACAGGTGTTTTGATGCCAGTGCCTGACTCAGAGCCGGGATATCCACTACTGTGCCGCGTGAGGCGTTAATAAAAATTGCCCCAGGTTTCATCAGCTCAAACTCATGTTTACCAATCATATTTTTGGTGGATTCCGTTTCCGGCACATGCAGGCTGACCACATCACTCATATTCAGCAGCTCAGACAGATGGCGCACCTGAGTGGCATTACCGAGCGGCAGTTTGTTTTCGATATCGTAAAAATAGACATCCATACCGATGGATTCCGCCAGGATACCCAGCTGTGTCCCGATATGGCCGTAACCGATAATCCCCAGCTTTTTACCGCGCGCCTCGTAGCAGCCTTTCGCCTGTTTATCCCAGATACCGCGATGCGCTTTGGCATTCGCCTCCGGAATACGGCGCAGCAGCAGTAATAACTGGCCCAGCACCATCTCAGCCACGGAACGGGTGTTTGAGAATGGCGCGTTAAAGACCGGAATACCGCGTTTTGCCGCTGCATCGAGATCAACCTGGTTAGTCCCGATACAGAAACAACCGACGGCGACCAGTTTTTCCGCACAGGCAAAAATCTCTTCCGTCAGTTGGGTACGGGATCGGATACCGATAAAGCGTGCATCACGGATCGCTTCTTTTAATTCTTCCGTGGATAATGCGCCTTTATGATATTCAATATTTGAATAACCCGCTGCTTTCAGACTGTCTACCGCACTCTGGTGTACGCCTTCCAATAGCAGAAATTTAATTTTATCTTTTTCCAGTGATACTTTTACCATGACCCTGCCTTTTGTTAAGTTCCCGAAATGTCCTGTCCTCACATCAAAATAACAAAAAATAACGTCTCCGCAATACACGCTCCTGTACAAGTCACAGAACAAGTCACAGGGAAAAGGCAGGTTTACAGGAGAAAATGAAAAAATGCCGCTGAGAGCTGATATTTTGGCCATATCAAAGACAAAATTGTGATATATATCACCGAAATTTATGATTTTAAAAAAATAAAAAAAGGAACCGTTTCCGGTTCCTTATTCAGCATCTGAATATGACAGATATCGTACTGATTTATTTAATGGTTTTTACGCCATCCTGAGTACCCATCAGCACCACGTCGGCACCACGGTTAGCAAATAAACCAACGGTCACCACACCGGCGATACCGTTGATTTTATTTTCCAGCTCAACCGGATTCAGGATTTCCAGGTTGTAGACATCCAGAATCACGTTACCGTTATCCGTCACCACATTCTGACGATATTCCGGCTGGCCGCCGAGTTTGACCAGTTCACGCGCCACATAAGAACGCGCCATCGGGATCACTTCCACCGGCAGCGGGAATTTACCCAGAATATCAACACGCTTACTTTCATCCACGATACAAATGAATTTCTTCGCGATAGCCGCCACGATTTTCTCGCGGGTCAGTGCCGCGCCACCGCCTTTGATCATATTCATGTGATGGTCGATTTCATCCGCGCCGTCGACATACACGTCCAGGCTGTCCACATCATTGCAGTCCAGCACCGGAATGCCATAGCTTTTCAGTTTTTCGGTTGAGACCACAGAGCTGGATACCGCGCCGTCAATCTGGCCTTTCATGGTTGCCAGTGCATCAATAAAGTGAGATGCGGTGGACCCGGTGCCCACACCGACAATGGTGCCCAGCTTCACGAATTCTAATGCTGCCCAGCCAACCGCTTTTTTTAATTCATCCTGAGTCATGTTATTGCCTTTTCGTCGTCATCCTATGCCACCGGCATAGCCCGCAATAATTATAGCAATTATTTCTCCCCCGGAATGCGAATTGTGGCATATTGTGAATGACTTATAAAAAAGAGGAGAAAACCGCCATGAGACGACCGGATTATCGCGCCCTGCAGGCGCTGGACGCTGTTATCCGTGAACGTGGTTTTGAGCGGGCTGCACAGAAACTCTGTATTACCCAGTCTGCCGTTTCGCAGCGCATCAAACAGCTGGAAAATCTGTTCGGGCAGCCGCTGCTGGTGCGTACCGTGCCGCCGCGTCCGACTGAAGAAGGCCAGAAGCTGCTCGGCCTGCTGCATCAGGTGGAATTACTCGAAGCGGAATGGCTGGGGGATGATGCCGGGAATATTGAGCCGCCGCTGATCTCTCTGGCGGTCAACGCCGACAGTCTCGCGACCTGGCTGCTGCCGGCACTGCGTCATGTTCTGGCGGATCTGTCTATCCGTCTGAATATTCAGGTGGAAGATGAATCGCGCACTCATGAACGCCTGCGGCGCGGGGAAGTGGTCGGTGCGGTCAGTATTCAGCCGCGTCCGCTGCCCGGATGTCTGGCGGATCAACTTGGCGCGCTGGATTACCTCTTTGTCGCCTCACCGGAATTTGCCGCCCGTTATTTTCCTGACGGTGTCAGCCGCAGTGCCCTGCTGAAAGCTCCGGCTGTGGCGTTTGATTATCTCGATGACATGCACATGGCCTTTTTACAGACTAATTTTGACCTCGCCCCCGGCAGTGTGCCGAGCCACGTACTCAATTCCTCAGAAGCGTTTGTGCAGCTGGCAAAACAGAGCTCAGCCTGTTGTATGATCCCGCATTTGCAGATTGCGGATGAACTGGAGCGGGGAGAGTTACTGGATCTGACACCGGGGCTGTTTCAGCGCCGGATGCTGTACTGGCACCGGTTTGCACCGGAAAGTGCCACCATGCGCCGGGTGACTGACGCCCTGCTGAAACACGGGCGTCAGACCTTACGGCAGGAGCAGCCTGAAACGGCTTAACGTTTCAGTTCAAACACGACATCCACCTGGTCGCGGAAATCGATAGTCTGCTGTTCATAGGTTTCATCCGCAGAGACTGCTGCCGGTGCGCCGGCGGCCAGCATCATTTTATTACGCGCCATTACCGGAACCGGCTGTGGTGCGTTGTAACCGATGCTGTAAACCGCACCCAGCTCAGTACCAAAGCCTTTTGCGACCGATTTGGCTTGTGAAATCGCATCAGAAATCGCTTTCTGGCGTACTTCTTCACGGTATTTCTCCGGATTATTCACCCCGAACTCAACGGCACTGATATCATTCAGCCCGCTTTTCAGCGCACCGTCGAGCAGTGTGTTCAGTTTGTTCAGGTCATGCACTTTCACTGTCACAGAGCGTGAGGCGTTATAACCACGGATAACGGACTCTTCTTTCTCTTTGTCATAGACATAATCCGGACTGGTACTGATATTGGCCGCATTAATGTCTTTCTTTTCAATTCCCTGTGCTTTCAGGAAATCAAAATATTGCGCCACACGTTTATCTGCCTGTGCTTTGGCGGCTGACGCATCTTTTTCCTTTACTGTCACATTGATGGACAGTGTCGCCATATCAGGCTCAGCCTGGATCACGGCGCTGCCGGAGGTTGAAATATGCGGGCCTGCCGGCGTTTCCGCTGCCTGAGCAGCTGCCGCGTAACCACCCAGGGCAACCATAGCGGCAAGAGCAAGAGATTTCAGTTTCACATATCCTCCTTCTGTTTTAAACCGGTCACATAACAGAATGTTATGCCGGAATTAGTAACACTACCACACTCTGACGAAACAATATTTCGGATTAATAAGAAATATTCAATCCTTTTAAAGCTAATTGTATCGCGATATACCACATCACCGAACCGACAAACAGATTGATAATCCGCTGTGAAACCGGTTTTTGCAGCACCGGAGAGAACCATGCCGCCAGCAGCGCCAGGCCGAAGAACCACAATATTGATGCACAGACTGCCCCGGCGGTGAACCAGATCCGCATATCAGAACCGAGTTGCCCGCCGATGCTGCCCAGCACCACAAAGGTGTCCAGATAAACATGCGGATTCAGCCAGGTAACAGCCACCAGCGTCATAATCACCCGCCAGCGACTGCGGACCACCTGTTCCTGCATGGTCAGCGCGGTATCAGCGGTAAAAACTGCCCGCAGTGCCCCCCAGCCGTACCACAGCAAAAACGCCACGCCGCCCCAGGTAACCAATGCCATCAGCCACACTGACTGGCTCAGCAGCGCACTGCCGCCGAAGACCCCGGCCGTGATCAGTAAAACATCACTCAGCGTGCATAAAAATGCACTCATCAGATGGTACTGTTTACGGCTCCCCTGCTGTAATACAAATACGTTTTGCGGCCCGAGCGGCAGTATCATTGCTGCGCCAAGTAATAACCCCTGAAAATAAGTCGATAACATGCAAAAAATCCCGATAATTATTCAATCCACGCCGGATGGAATGAATATTACCGGGATTTCAGTATTAGTGAAATTAATACCATTAATGGACCATTACTGCGGCTAATAACACACGGAAAAATGCTGTCAGATCCACTCCCAGACCAGACGCACCGGTGTACCGAGACATTCACTCACACGATGGATAATTTCGTCACGCCCGTTATCCATGCAGACAATAAAACTGTTGTTATAACGGACTGTCAGCCCGTAACACGCGAAACCACCGGTTTCATCGTAATCCATCTCCGGAATAACGACCGGCGCCCCGCAGCAGGGGGTATTGCGTGGTGTCAGCGCCGCAGAAATTCGCGCCTGTCCGGTGACCGCAAAAATCGCATTCATCTGTGCGCCCCACCAGACACCGGAAACCGGCTTACGGCAGACAGGGCAAAGCGGATAACGGAAATTTTCACTGCCGGACCAGAACATAACGTCCGGATCCGCCTGATGCATAATATCGTCAGCCGCCATCCACTCACTCAGATACTGCTCCGCAGCCTGTTGCTGCTCAGCATCCGGGATATAACTCAGTGTCTCAGGAATAAAATGAAGTAAATGCTCGCTCATCATAATCTCTCACAGTACGGCAAAAAAAAGCGGCACCCGAAAGGGGCACCGCTGATAATATACACCTGTTATGCCTGTGTTTGCTGACTATTCTGATGCATATGCACATCAAGCTGCGGGAACGGAATGCCGATATTATGCTTATCGAGTGCGCGCTTGAAGTTTTCCAGCAGATCCCAGTATACATCCATGAAATCGCCGTTTTTTGTCCAGTAGCGGACAACGAAATTCAGAGAAGACGGCGCCATTTCATTGAGACGCACCACGATGCCTTTCTCTTTCTGGACACGCGGGTCAGCCGCGACGATCTCTGTCAGAATCTCTTTGACCTGATCAATATCCGCGTTGTAGGCCACACTGACAATAATGTCACGGCGGCGATCCGGTTCACGGGTCACGTTAATAATATCACCCGCAATCACTTTACCGTTCGGGATCACAATGATTTTGTCATCCGCGCTGCGCAGTGTGGTGGAAAAAATCTGCACATTCTGAACCGTCCCTTCTGACGCACCGATAACCACATATTCTCCGGCACGGATAGGACGGAAAACCACCAGCAACACGCCAGCCGCGAGGTTAGAGAGTGAGCCCTGCAATGCCAGACCAACGGCCAGACCTGCCGCACCGAGCACCGCGATTACGGACGCAGTCTGCACGCCGAGACGTCCCAGCACCGCAATCAGTGTGAAGGCAATAACCGCATAGCGAACCATCGCGGACAGAAAATCAGAGACAGTGACATCCACGCCGCGCATTGCCAGCAGGCGGGAAACCGCTTTAGCAGCCATTTTTGCCACAAACAGACCAATAATCAGGGTCAGTACGGCAGCCACAATATTCACTGCATAATCCAGCAGCAATGCCTGATTATTTGCCAGCCATCCGGTTGCCTGATTCAGACCGTCCGTCAGGATTTGTTCATTCATTCATCCACCTCATAAGTTACCGGAAATAAAGAAAAACAACATTGTTGCAATAACCGACCGATTATCGCCCCGGGTAAAGAACCTCTGGTTTATATTACCGTAACAAATGAAAATTTCAGAATAAAAATTCTCAGCCCTGCCCGCCGGTCACAATAAATTTACGATAGTTTTCCAGTAAAATCATAAAGTCAGCTGTGCCGCAGAATGCAATACTTTCATTATCGTAATAACTCATGCCTTCGTCCGGCTCATCTGTTTCAAAGGTAATCTGATTCGCGTTAATCATGATTTCCTCATCATCCATCAGCAAAGTGTATTCATGCCCCACACGCTGCCACTGCTGTTCCCGCCCTTTAATACTGTCAAATGCCACGGTTATCTCATCAATCACCGAGAGATCCCCTTTCACTTCTTCATTCAGCCAGTGACCGATCGCTTCGTGATCCATTGACAGCTTAACTATCACGTTCCCGTCGATCCCGAGGGAAAATTCATAATCCATCGCTGTATACCTCTTGTTAATGCTTTACCGCTGTCACGTATGCAACACCTGCTCTTATTTTAGCGGGTTATCCCGTTTCCAGGTACATTGATACCGTAATTAACCGGATAACAGGTATAAAAAACGGGAGACAGTGGTTGCTGTCTCCCGCCGGTAATAAAACTGCGGACTGATTCAGATGCTGACTATCACACCTGAGTCTGGAAAATCACGCCATCCGCGACTTTGGTATACTCATTCAGCTGGTCAAAGTTGAGGTAACGGTAGGTATCTTCCGCCGTCTCATCCACTTTATCCATAAAGGTCTGATACTCCGCCGGTGTCGGTAAACGCCCCAGCAGGGAAGCCACCGCCGCCAGTTCCGCAGAGGCCAGGTACACATCGGCACCGGTACCCAGACGGTTCGGGAAGTTACGGGTGGAGGTGGAAACGACGGTTGAGTTATCCGCCACACGCGCCTGGTTCCCCATGCACAGTGAACAGCCCGGGATCTCAACACGGGCACCGCTCTTACCGAAGATGCTGTAATAGCCCTCTTCTGTCAGCTGAGCGGCATCCATCTTGGTCGGCGGTGCCACCCACAGGCGGGTCGGCAGCTGGCCTTTATGACTGTCGAGCAGTTTACCCGCAGCGCGGAAGTGTCCGATGTTGGTCATGCAGGAGCCGATAAAGACTTCATCAATTTTACTGCCCGCCACGTCAGACAGCAGACGCGCATCATCCGGATCATTCGGCGCGCAGAGAATCGGCTCTTTGATGTCATTGAGGTCGATTTCGATCACCGCTGCGTAATCCGCATCCGCATCACCTTCCAGCAACTGCGGATCCGCCAGCCATTTTTCCATGCTCTGAATACGGCGCTCAATGGTACGGCGATCGCCGTAACCTTCCGCAATCATCCACTTCAGCAGAACGATGTTGGAATTGAGGTATTCTGTGATCGGCGCTTTATCCAATTTGATGGTACAACCCGCCGCAGAACGCTCGGCAGAGGCATCCGCCAGCTCAAACGCCTGTTCCACTTTCAGTGTCGGCAGACCTTCAATTTCCAGGATACGACCGGAAAAAATGTTTTTCTTCCCTTTTTTCTCCACCGTCAGCAGGCCCTGCTGAATAGCGTAATACGGGATAGCATGCACCAGGTCACGCAGTGTGATCCCCGGCTGCATTTTCCCTTTAAAACGCACCAGTACAGATTCCGGCATATCCAGCGGCATCACACCGGTCGCCGCTGCGAAGGCAACCAGACCGGAACCGGCCGGGAAGGAAATCCCGATAGGGAAACGGGTGTGAGAGTCACCACCGGTACCCACGGTATCCGGCAGCAGCATACGGTTCAGCCAGGAGTGGATGATACCGTCCCCCGGACGCAGAGACACACCGCCACGGTTCATAATGAAATCAGGCAGAGTGTGGTGAGTATTTACATCCACCGGCTTCGGATACGCGGCTGTGTGGCAGAAAGACTGCATCACCAGATCCGCTGAGAAACCAAGACACGCCAGGTCTTTCAGTTCATCACGGGTCATCGGCCCGGTGGTGTCCTGAGAGCCGACAGAGGTCATCTTAGGCTCGCAGTACTCGCCCGGACGAACACCTGCCACACCGCAGGCACGGCCGACCATCTTCTGAGCCAGCGAGAAACCACGGCTGCTTTTCTCAACCGGTTTCGCCTGACGGAAAATATCCGTATGCGGCAGACCGAGAGACTCGCGTGCTTTTGCGGTCAGGCCACGGCCGATAATCAGCGGGATACGGCCACCGGCGCGGACTTCATCCAGCAGCACATCTGTTTTCAGTTCAAATGTCGCCAGCAGTTCATTGGTGTCATGATTGCGGATCTCACCTTTATACGGGTAAACATCAATCACATCCCCCATATTCAGATTACTGACATCCACTTCCACCGGCAGCGCGCCCGCATCTTCCATCGTGTTGAAGAAAATCGGGGCAATTTTGCCGCCCAGCACGATACCGCCGCCGCGTTTGTTCGGCACATACGGGATATCATCCCCCATAAACCACAGCACGGAGTTGGTCGCGGATTTACGGGAAGAGCCGGTACCGACCACATCACCGACATAGGCCAGCGGGAACCCTTTTTTGCTGAGCAGATCGATCTGATTAACCGGACCGATATTACCCGGTTCATCCGGATCAATACCGTCACGCGGGTTTTTCAGCATCGCGAGTGCATGCAGCGGGATATCCGGACGCGACCAGGCATCAGGTGCCGGTGACAGATCATCGGTATTGGTTTCACCGGAGACTTTAAAGACGGTGACGGTCAGTTTTTCCGCCAGCTGCGGACGCTCCAGGAACCAGTCTGCATCAGCCCAGGACTGAATAATTTTCTGTGCATACGGATTACCGGCTTTCGCCTTTTCTTCCACATCATAGAAATTATCGAACATCAGTAAGGTATGAGAGAGCGCTTTGGCGGCCACAGGGGCCAGTTTTTCGTTATCGAGGGATTCAATCAGGGCGTGAATATTATAACCACCCTGCATGGTTCCGAGTAATTCAACGGCTTTTTCAGCGGAGATCAGCGGTGAATGTGCTTCACCCTTTGCCAGAGCGGCCAGAAAACCGGCTTTCACATACGCGGCTTCATCAACACCCGGCGGTACACGGTTGGTAATCAGATCAACAAGAAACGCTTCTTCGCCTGCCGGCGGAGATTTCAGTAATTCGACTAACTCAGCAACCTGAGCGGCTTCCAATGGCTTAGGGGCGATCCCTTGTGCTGCACGTTCGGCAACGTGCCTGCGGTAATTTTCCAGCACGACGTACTCCTTGCTTTGTGTTTTTTATGAGTGCCCGGCAACGGGGTTTCAGCATATCAAAATTTAAACACATTGTTAATTCATTCACATTAAAGCAACATAAACAATTTGTGAGCTGAATAACATTAGTGAATTAAACTTGCTGCTTACCCGTTTCACCAGTGTTATGCCGTTTTAAACAGGAATCTGCACGATTATTGATTACGCCGGAAATGCAAAAAACGGTCGTTTGCGTAGTTCTGCTGCACCGGGAACGGCGGTCAGCACGCTAAAATTATTAATATCTGAATAATACCGGTTTGTCTATGAATACACAGGCGGGTGCTGACAGCAGGGAATAAAAAAAATCCGGCGCCAGAGGCAACCGGATTTTTATCTTCAGCCGGGTAACAACGTGGTTACCGGGTCAGCTGATTACTTTTTCTTTTTCGCTTTCGGATTCGGAAGGTCAGTGATGCTGCCTTCGTAAATCTCAGCCGCCATACCGATTGATTCGTACAGCGTCGGGTGAGCGTGGATGGTCAGTGCCAGATCTTCCGCATCACAACCCATTTCGATAGCCAGGCCGATTTCACCTAACAGCTCGCCGCCGTTAGTACCGACAATCGCACCACCGATAACACGGTGAGATTCTTTGTCGAAAATCAGTTTGGTCATACCTTCAGCGCAGTCAGACGCGATTGCACGGCCGGAAGCTGCCCACGGGAAGGTTGCTGTTTCGTAGCTGATGCCCTTCTCTTTCGCTTCTTTCTCGGTCAGACCAACCCATGCCACTTCCGGTTCGGTATAGGCAATAGATGGGATCACTTTCGGATCGAAGTAGTGTTTCAGACCGGAGATAACTTCGGCTGCCACGTGACCTTCGTGAACACCTTTGTGCGCCAGCATCGGCTGACCGACGATATCGCCGATAGCAAAGATGTGCGGCACGTTGGTGCGCATTTGTTTGTCAACGTGAATGAAACCGCGATCGTCAACTTCAACACCGGCTTTATCAGCCGCCAGCAGTTTACCGTTAGGGGTACGGCCGATAGCCACCAGAACCGCGTCGTAACGCTGTGGTTCTGCAGGGCCTTTCTTGCCTTCCATTGTGACATAGATACCATCTTCTTTGGCTTCAACGGCAGTCACTTTGGTTTCCAGCATCAGGTTAAACTTGGAGCTGATACGTTTGGTGAACAGTTTAACGATATCTTTGTCTGCCGCAGGAATGACCTGGTCAAACATTTCAACAACATCAATCTGTGAACCCAGCGCGTGGTATACGGTACCCATTTCCAGACCGATGATACCACCACCCATGACCAGCAGACGGCCCGGGACGGTTTTCAGCTGCAGTGCATCAGTTGAATCCCAGACACGCGGATCTTCGTGCGGGATAAACGGCAGCTGGATCGGGCGTGAGCCCGCAGCAATAATCGCGTTGTCAAACGTGATGGTGGTTTTACCCTTCTCACCGTTGACTTCGATAGTATTTGCGCCGGTGAACTGGCCGAGACCATTCACAACAGTCACTTTACGGCCTTTCGCCATACCGGCCAGACCGCCGGTTAACTGAGAAATAACTTTCTCTTTCCACAGACGGACTTTATCGATATCGGTCTGCGGTTCGCCGAACACGATGCCGTGAGAAGCCAGCGCTTTCGCTTCTTCGATCACTTTAGCAACATGCAGTAATGCTTTAGACGGGATACAACCTACGTTCAGGCAGACACCACCTAAGGTTGAATAGCGTTCAATCAGGACAGTTTCCAGACCTAAGTCAGCACAGCGGAAAGCCGCTGAATACCCTGCAGGGCCCGCACCAAGTACAACGACCTGGGCTTTAATTTCAGTACTCATCGTGACCTCTTAATTGTTTGTCCGGCGGGTCAGACGACATATATTCCACCGGGACGTACACACTGAGAGCAGTTTACAAAATTGTTAACAACCTGGAAAGGCGCAGTTCTGTGACCTGACTCCCGTTATCCGGGATGAGCACGTTTCAGCCTGCGCCACTGAGACCGGCTCTGCACCGGTCTCAGTGTAATTGCTTACATCGCCAGGCGGCGTAAATCGCTCATGTACTGATTAATCAGCGTGATGAAGCGGGCGCCGTCAGCACCATCGATCACACGGTGGTCGAAGGAGAGTGACATTGGCAGAATGAGACGCGGAACAAACTGTTTGCCGTCCCATACCGGTTTCATGGATGAACGTGACAGACCCATGATAGCCACTTCCGGTGCGTTAACAATCGGTGCGAAACCGGTTGTCCCGATACCGCCCAGGCTGGAGATGGTGAAACATCCGCCCTGCATATCAGAAGAAGTCAGCTTACCGTTACGGGCTTTTTTGGAGATTTCAGCCAGTTCGTAAGACAGTTCCAGAATACCTTTTTTGTTCACGTCTTTAATGACAGGAACAACCAGGCCGTTCGGGGTGTCTACCGCGATACCGATATTGACATATTTTTTCAGAATCAGACGCTGTGCATCTTCGGTGATAGAGCTGTTGAAACGCGGCATTTCGACCAGCGCTTTGGCAGCAGCTTTCATCACGAAGACCAGCGGAGTGATTTTCACGCCCAGCTGTTTCTTCTCAGCTTCTTTGTTCTGCTGTTTGCGGAATTCTTCAACATCAGTGATATCCGCTTCGTCCATCAGCGTAACGTGCGGGATCATCACCCAGTTACGGCTCAGGTTAGCACCGGACAGTTTCTGAATACGGCTCAGTTCAACTTCTTCCACTTCACCGAACTTGCTGAAGTCCACTTTCGGCCATGGCAGCATGCCAGGCAAACCGCCGCCTGCTGCAGCCGGAGCTGCTTCAGCGCGTTTCACCGCATCTTTCACATAAGCCTGAACGTCTTCGCGCAGGATACGGCCTTTACGGCCTGTCCCTTTGACTTTCGCCAGGTTCACACCGAATTCACGGGCCAGACGGCGGATAACCGGACTTGCGTGAACGTAGGCATCGTTCTCAACGAAGTCATTACCCGCAGCCGGAGCTGCTGCCGGAGCGGCTTTCGCTGCCGGTGCAGATGCCGGTGCTGCTGCCGCAGGTGCGGCGGCTGGCTGTGCTGCCGGAGCAGGTGCTGCACCCGCTACTTCGAATACCATGATCAGAGAGCCGGTTTTGACTTTATCGCCAACGGCTACTTTGATTTCTTTAACTTTACCGGCCATCGGAGACGGGACTTCCATTGAGGCTTTATCGCCTTCAACGGTGATCAGAGACTGTTCTTCAGTCACGGTATCGCCGACGCTGACCATGATTTCAGTCACGTCAACTTCATCACCGCCGATATCCGGTACATGGATTTCTTTGTCTGCTGCCACGGCAGGTGCCGCTGCTGCAGGAGCCGGAGCGGCTGCGGCAGGCTGTGCCGCCGGTGCTGCGCCCGCAACTTCAAAGACCATGATCAGGGAACCGGTGCTGACTTTATCGCCGACAGCAACTTTGATCTCTTTAACCACGCCCGCCATCGGAGACGGAACTTCCATTGACGCTTTGTCGCCTTCAACGGTGATCAGAGACTGTTCTTCAGTCACGGTATCGCCGACGCTGACCATGATTTCAGTCACGTCAACTTCGTCACCGCCGATATCCGGCACATGAACTTCTTTCAGTGCGGATGCGGCAGCCGCCGCCGGAGCAGCCGGTGCGGCAGCCTGAGCTGCCGGAGCAGGAGCCGCTGCTGCGGCCTCTGCTTCAAATACCATGATGAAAGAGCCGGTGCTGACTTTGTCGCCCACAGCCACTTTAATTTCTTTAACAACCCCTGCCTGCGGAGACGGAACTTCCATCGACGCCTTGTCACCTTCAACGGTGATGAGTGATTGTTCTGCTTCTACTTTATCGCCGACACTGACCAGAATTTCTGTTACATCAACTTCATCTGAACCGATATCGGGCACATGGATTTCAATAGACATTAATTTTTACCTCTTATGCCACACGCGGGTTAACTTTTTCAGGGTTGATGCTGAATTTCTTAATGGCTTCTTCAACCACTTTCACGTCAACTTCACCACGTTTAGCCAGCTCACCCAGAGCAGCAACAACAACGTAACCGGCATCGATTTCGAAATGATGACGCAGGTTATCACGGCTGTCTGAACGGCCGTAACCGTCAGTACCCAGTACACGGTACTGGTCAGCAGGAACATAACCGCGAACCTGTTCTGCGAACAGTTTCATCCAGTCAGTGGACGCCACAGCAGGTGCATCGTTCATCACCTGAGTGATGTAAGGCACGCGCGGGGTTTCTGACGGATGCAGCATGTTCCAGCGGTCACAATCCTGACCTTCACGGGCCAGTTCGGTGAACGAGGTTACGCTGTAGATATCAGAGCTGATACCGTACTCAGAAGACAGAATCTGACCTGCTTCACGCACGTGACGCAGAATCGCACCTGAACCCAGTAACTGTACCTTGCCTTTATCACCGGTCAGGGTTTCGAGCTTGTAGATACCTTTACGGATACCTTCCTCAACACCTTCCGGCATTGCAGGCATGTGGTAGTTTTCGTTCAGCGTGGTGATGTAGTAGTAAATGTTTTCCTGCGCTTCACCATACATACGCTCCAGACCATCCTGCATGATGACCGCAACTTCGTACGCGAATGACGGGTCATAAGACAGGCAGTTAGGGATAGTCAGAGACTGAATGTGGCTGTGGCCGTCTTCGTGCTGCAGACCTTCACCGTTCAGGGTGGTACGGCCGGAAGTACCGCCGATCAGGAAGCCGCGTGCCTGCTGATCGCCTGCCATCCACATCAGGTCACCGATACGCTGGAAACCGAACATTGAGTAGTAGATGTAGAACGGAATCATCGGCAGGTTGTTGGTGCTGTAAGAAGTCGCAGCTGCCAGCCAGGATGCGCCTGCACCCAGTTCGTTGATACCTTCCTGCAGGATCTGACCTTTCACATCTTCACGGTAGTAAGCAACCTGTTCACGGTCCTGCGGGGTATACAGCTGACCTTTGGAGTTGTAGATACCGATCTGACGGAACAGACCTTCCATACCGAATGTACGTGCTTCGTCAGCAATGATTGGCACGATGCGTTCTTTGATGGATTTGTTTTTCAGCATCACGTTCAGTGCACGCACAAACGCGATAGTGGTGGAGATTTCTTTGCTCTGCTCTTCCAGTAACTGGCTGAAATCGCTCAGTGCAGGAATATCCAGTTTCTCATCGAAATGAGAACGGCGTGAAGGAACCGGACCATGCAGTGCCGCACGGCGTTCCATCATGTATTTCTGCTCTTCAGAGTTTTCGTCAAACTTGATGAACGGCAGTTTTTCCAGCTGATCATCAGCCACATCGATATTGAAACGATCACGGAGATGGCGCACGCCTTCCATGTTCATTTTCTTAACCTGGTGAGCGATGTTTTTACCTTCAGCGGTATCACCCATACCATAACCTTTAACGGTCTGGGCCAGGATCAGAGTTGGTTTACCTTTGGTGTCATGCGCTTTTTTCAGTGCAGCGAACATTTTCTTCGGATCGTGACCACCGCGGTTCAGTGCGAAGATCTGCTCATCAGTCCAGTCTTTGACTAATGCAGCAGTTTCCGGATAGCGGTTGAAGAAGTGTTCACGGACGTAAGCACCGTCTTTGGATTTGAATGTCTGATAGTCGCCGTCAACGGTTTCGTTCATCAGCTGGATCAGTTTACCGCTGGTATCTTTCTTCAGCAGTTCATCCCAGCGGCCGCCCCACATGACTTTGATTACCTGCCAGCCGGCACCTGCGAACATACCTTCCATTTCGTTAACGATTTTACCGTTACCGTTTACAGGGCCGTCAAGACGCTGCAGGTTACAGTTGATAACGAAGATCAGGTTGTCCAGGCTTTCGCGGACAGCGATATTGATTGCACCTTTAGATTCCGGCTCATCCATCTCGCCATCACCCAGGAAGGCATAAACGGTTTGCTCAGAAGTGTCTTTCAGACCACGGTGTTCCAGATATTTCAGGAACTTAGCCTGATAGATAGCTGCCAGCGGCCCCAGACCCATAGAAACGGTCGGGAACTGCCAGAAGTTAGGCATCAGTTTAGGGTGCGGATAAGAAGGCAGACCTTTGCCGCCGATTTCCTGACGGAAATTGTTCAGCTGCTCTTCGGTCAGACGACCTTCCATGAATGCGCGTGCGTAGTAGCCCGGGCTTAAGTGGCCCTGGAAATAAATAACATCACCGCCGTCTTTTTCGTTCTGCGCACGGAAGAAGTGGTTGAAGCACACTTCATACATGGTAGCCGCAGACTGGTAAGATGCCATGTGACCGCCCAGATCCAGATCTTTCTTGGATGCGCGCAGGACCATCATGACAGCGTTCCAGCGGATAGCAGAACGGATACGACGTTCCAGCTCCAGGTTGCCCGGGTAGGCAGGTTCATCCTCAACAGGAATGGTGTTGATGTAGTTACGGGCCGCAGCACCTGCTGCAACACTCACACCACCCTGACGGGCAGTATTCAGAACCTGATCAATCAGGAACTGTGCACGCTCAACACCTTCTTCACGGATGACCGATTCGATCGCCTGTAGCCAGTCGCGGGTTTCGATCGGATCCACGTCATTGTTCAAAATGTCTGACATGGTGTATTCCTTATAGTTTATCTGTTTCTAATGATATTCGGAGCCTATCTTCACGTATCCCGCTTTAACGGTGACGGGCGACGTGAAGATAGGCCCGGCTATATATTGCCGCTGATGCATAGGTCAGCTTACAGACGCAGCATTCAGGGATCTGTAAGCCCCAAAACCAT
The DNA here is from genome assembly GCF_000512315.2 of Morganella sp. EGD-HP17. Lineage (NCBI taxonomy): Bacteria > Pseudomonadati > Pseudomonadota > Gammaproteobacteria > Enterobacterales > Morganellaceae > Morganella > Morganella sp. EGD-HP17. The sequence continues at coordinate 440,620 of NZ_AZRH01000001.1, read as the reverse complement.
TACTGATTTATTCTGTATACTGCTGGAGACGGCGCAGTGAACGTTCCCGGCGGGTGTGTTCACGGCTCATATCCAGCAATACGTCTTCCAGGAATGCCAGATGGCGGTGGGATGCTTCCCGCGCAACCTCCGGCGACCGGCTCATAATGGCCCGGAATACCTGTTCCCGGTGCTCGCTGACCATCGCCAGCATCTCTTTCCGGGTATATAAGAATTCAAAGTTCTGCCGGATATTTTTTTCCAGCATCGGCACCATACAGCGCAGCAGATGTAACAGCACCACATTATGTGCGGCTTCTGTGACAATCAGCTGATATTGCAGGACAGCCTGAGATTCGGCTTCCACATCCCCGGCGTCGCGGGCATCGGCAATCGCCTGATGGCTGTTGGTGATACGGACAAAATCCGCTTCGGTTCCCCGCAGTGCGGCATAATAGGCAGCAATACCCTCGAGGGCATGACGGGTTTCCAGCAGATCAAACTGAGATTCGGGATGCCCTTCCAGCAGCTGGGCCAGCGGGTCACTGAAGCTTTGCCAGAGATTGCTCTGTACAAATGTGCCGCCACCTTGTCTGCGCAGCAGAAAGCCTTTCGCTTCAAGTTTTTGAATTGCTTCGCGCAGTGAGGGACGTGAGACGTCGAACTGTTTGGCCAGCTCGCGTTCAGGCGGCAGCTTCTCCCCCGGGCTCAGAGTGCCGTCGAGGATTAAGTGTTCCAGCCGCTGCTCGATCACGTCGGCTAATTTTGGTTGGCGGATTTTGCTGTAAGCCATATTTGCATCAGAACCATCAACATGGATAAATATTGCTTCATGGGTTTTGTAGTCAATTGGTAATACCAATTTCTTTTACAGGGTCTTAAAGTAACAAAGTATTCACCAACTGTCTATAAAGACCTTGAGCTAAATCATAAAAACCAGCAAGTTTTAACAATTTTTTTTAAATTTTAGCATAAATTGATAACTGATACGTTTAAATGCTGCATCGTGAATGTTACAGAATTTAACGTTTAAAATTCAGATAAATACGCAAACTGAACCGTTACAGTGACTAGATTGACGGATAAATAATCACTTTTTGTGCATTTTCACCGCATCTTATTGATGATTTTCCGCTTCACAGAGCCCGACCAGATTGTTTCCGCTGTAACGATACTCACCAGACGCATTTAATCAGTAACAGGTTACCGGAATGCTAATTCTAGCAGGGAACCGGTAAACAGGAAAATTTCACGTCAGTCATATCTGCGAAATTTTACTGATCATTCAGCCGGAACGTCTGCCGGATTCAGTGAATTCCTGTATCGGTTCCAGTCGAAACAGGGACCGGGATCCGTTTTGCGCCCCGGCGCAATATCACTGTGTCCGGTGATATGCCCTTTTATTTGCGGATAGTGTGCCAGAAGCATCTGTGTCACCGCAGTCAGTGCGCGGTACTGTTCATCCGTAAAAGGTCGGGTATCCGTGCCTTCCAGCTCAATACCGACGGAAAAATCATTACACTTTTCTGTGCCCTGATAACAGGAAACCCCCGCATGCCAGGCCCGTGCATCAAAAGGCACATACTGCACAATTTCCCCGGTCCGGCGGATCAGGCAATGTGCGGAAACCCGCAGTGCCTGTATTTCCGCAAAAAAAGGATGCGCATCCGGGTCCAGCGTGCCCTGAAAAAGCTGGTCAATATACGGACCACCGAACTGTCCCGGCGGCAGACTGATATTGTGGATCACCAGTAAACGGGGAGTCACCTGTTCCGGCCGGGTATCGTGATGCGGTGAAATCACCCGGCGCGCTGTGGTCAGCCAGCCATCCTGAATATCCATTCGTTCTCCTGAGCAAAAAACCGTTATTCAATCACATAATAAATATCATTTTGTGCCGCACAGTATACGTGTCTTCCCCCCTTTCCGGGGAGTACTGATTTTTCACGACAGATTTTTGCGTGTCAGACCGAAAAAAAATCTGCATTTCTCAAATGTTACACCGCAGTTTTCCATCTGTACCGAGAAATCCGGAGACCTCTCTTTTTTGCCGATCCGTCATTGAATAAAGTGCATCACGCTAAATAAGTACCTCTTTCACAGACACAAAAAGGAGCATCTGTATGAACCAGCGCGGATTCACATTAATCGAGGTGATGGTGGTGGTTGCCATTGTGGCCGTTCTCAGTGCCATCGCGGTTCCCGGCTATCAGAACTATATCCGGAAGGCAGCACTGATTGACGTGCTGCGCACGGTTACCGCGTTTAAAACCAGCGTGGAACTGTGCAGTTTTGATAATCCCTCTTTTGCAGGATGCAACAGCGGGTCGGGCACCATTCCGGCTGATACTCCGGGGCGCTACATCAAATCCGTCAAAGCGGAAAACGGTGTTGTGACGGTACAGGGAAACAGTTCACTGGCTGCGCTGACGGTCAGCACTACCCCGGTAAGAAATCCGCTTAACGGTATCACGGTCTGGACAACCGACTGTAACAGCGAAGAAGACGCACTGAAAAAAATCTGTCTTGACGTCATCAAGTAACTACTGACATGAAAAGGAATTCATTATGCAAACAGCTGCACCCGCCCCTGTCACCCGTACCGGCGGGGAAGAACAACTCTTACTGGCTGAAGTTCATGCACTTTGTGAGCGCAATGAACTGATGCTGATTGACTATAACCCCGATGCCGTCAGAGTTGCTGCCGCACAGCAGCCGCGCAGAGATATTGTGTCTGCTATCCGGTTTCTGGCCGGTAAGCGGGTGGACATTGAATTGTGGCACAGTGAAAAACTGGCCTACTGCCGCCGCAATACCCCGCTGCCGGAGCCGGTCCTTTTCCCCGGTGTAACACCGGAGACAAACACGCAGGTCTCGGCGGATACCGGCAATAACTGTACAGGCTCCGGTTCACCACTGCCGCCGCCTGCCCCGCCTCCGGCGCAGGATCCCCGCAGGGCGCCGGAGACCGATACCTGGCCGGCAGAACAGCAATCCGCCGCTGTCCGGTTTGTTAACCAGCTGATTGCCGGAGCCATTGCCAAACGGGCCTCCGATATTCACATTGAACCGGCACAACAGGGTTACCGGATCCGTGCCAGAATCGACGGGCAACTGCATACGCTGAATTCACCGCCACCGGAAATCAGTAGTGAGATAATTATCCGCATCAAAATCATTTCCGGCCTCGATATTGCCGAAAAACGGTTACCCCAGGACGGGCAGTTTGAGTGGCTGGAAAATAACACCCGCTATGCTGTCCGTGTTGCCACACTGCCGACAATTTATGGTGAAAAAGTCGTACTGCGCCTGCTGAGCACCACGCAGAATCTGGCGCTGGAAAAATCCGGGCTGACGGCCCGGCAACTGGAAACGCTGCATACAGGTCTGGGCAGTGCCACCGGTATTATTTTGCTCACCGGTCCCACCGGCAGCGGAAAAACTGCCACACTCTACGGCTGCCTGCAGTACCTGAATCAGAATAACCGGAATATCTGCAGTGTTGAGGATCCGGTGGAAATCCCGCTGCGGGGGATCACCCAGACGCAGATAAACCCCAAAATTGAGCTGGGCTTCGCCGCCATCCTGCGAGCCCTGCTGCGTCAGGATCCGGATGTCATTATGGTGGGGGAAATCCGGGATAAACCCACCGCCGAGATGGCAATCAAAGCAGCTCATACCGGTCACCTGGTGCTGTCCACTCTGCATACAAACTCTGCGGAGGATACATATTCACGACTGAGGCAACTGGGTATTGATGAATATTTCATGAAAACCTGCATCAAACTGATCATTGCACAGCGTCTGGTCCGCCTGTTGTGTCCGCGCTGTAAAACGCAGAAACAGAAAACAGAAACCGTGATACTGAGCAGCGGAAAAACACATCAACTCACCCCGTGGCAGGCAAACGGTTGTGATCACTGCTTTTCAGGCTATTACGGGCGTACCGCCTGCTTTGCATTTCTCACTCCGCAACACACAATGTCTTCTTCTGCCGGTGAATTACCCGGTTCACTGTTTGATGCCGGTATCGCGCTGGCGGAATCAGGGGTAACCACACTCAATGAGATTTACCATATGCAGGATATTTAACATCCGCTGACCAACAGGAGTGATGCCATGCAAATTTACCGGCTGTATGACTGGTCCGGTCTGACACCCGCTGACAAGGTGGTGACCGGAACGCTTATCTCACCTTCAGAGAATAATGCTGTCAGTCAGCTGATTTCGCAGAGCATCACACCTGTATCACTGTTTTGCCGCAAACGGCTGGTCTGCTCACAAAAAGAAAAACAGTATCTGCTGCACTTTACCCGGCAGCTGGCAACATTACTGACGTCGGGGTTACCGTTACTGAAAGCGCTCACACTACTGGCAGGTGAATGCAGTCACCCGCTCTGGAAAGAAGTAGTCCGTGCTCTTATCAGACAACTTCAGCAGGGAAAAACATTTACTCAGGGAATAATGCAGTACCCCGGTTTATTTGATTCCTTTTATTGTCAGATGGCCACTGTCGGGGAGGAGACAGGAAAATTGCCGGAGTGCCTTCACACGATTGCACAACATATTCAGAGTAACCGGGATCACCGGGCTGCATTAATTAAATCAATCCGCTATCCCGTTGCATTGTTAGTTGTCTGCTTTTTGATGATCACATTAATGTTTCTGTTTGTTATTCCTGAATTCGCAAAAATATATACCTCATTCGGTGCGGAGCTTCCGGCTCTGACGCAATGGCTGATCCGGGTTTCTGGTGTTATTACCGGTTACACAATCCCGGCAATGGGTATAATGACTGCAATTATATTTATTTATCATGTATTTCGGCGAAGACATCCGGATATAAAAAAAACAGAATCAACCTGTATTCTGCGTATTCCGTTTATCGGAAACATTATTATCTTCAGCTGTGTCTCTCATATTTTCCGGATACTGGCAATAACACAACAATCAGGCATTACACTTATTTCGGGTATTAATACACTTATTATGACAACAACACATCCGTTATATAAAGAGGCATTAACTGTGATACGGGAGGACTTGCTTCACGGGAAAACATTCAGTGAATCAATTAAACAATCCGGGTTATTCCCATCTCTGTGCCATGAGCTGATTGCCACCGGTGAAGCCACCGGGCAATTCGGACACTTTTTTCTCTATACCGCAGACTGGTTTAAATCTCTCGCCTTAAACCAAATTCAGACATTTTTTAAAATACTCCAGCCGGTACTGTTTATCCTGCTGGCAATTCTTGTTGCTGTTTTATTAATTGCAATGTATTTACCTTTATTCCGGCTCGGTGAAGTTTTAGTCTGATAAAACTATTCATAATTTAAAGAAACAGATTAAAAAAATTCAAACCTGTGAAATATCTCTGTATTCATCGCTTATTTGCCATAGGCGAAATTAATTTCATCAGGTACAATTTACCCGTTGTTTCGATCAGGACAGAAATACAATGGCTTATATTGTTGCGTTAACCGGAGGTATCGGCAGCGGAAAAAGTACCGTTGCGGATATGTTTGCCCGTCTCGGGGTCCCTGTGACAGATGCGGATATTATTGCCCGTCAGGTGGTTGAACCGGGAACGCCCGCATTGCAGGCTATTGCCGATCACTTCGGTACCCGGATTCTGACTGCAGACGGCACGCTGGACAGAGCAGCACTGCGCCGGGAGATCTTTGCAGACCCCGCGGAAAAAACCTGGCTCAATCAGTTACTGCATCCGCTTATCCATCAGGAAACCCGGCGCCAGCTGAACAATATCACTGCCCCTTATGCCCTTTGGGTGGTTCCTCTTCTGGTTGAAAATAACCTTGCTTCCCTTGCGGATCGCGTGCTGGTTGTGGATGTTCATCCGCACGAACAAGTCGCCCGGACAATGCGCCGTGACGGCGTTTCCGCTGAGCATGCCGAAAATATTCTGCGGGCGCAGGCATCCCGTGAACAACGTCTGGCCGTTGCCGATGATATCCTGACAAATCATGATAACGATGAGCCGCTGATGCCCCGCGTCCTTGCACTGCACGAACTTTATACAGCATTGGCCCGTCAGCCAAAACAGGAACACCCATGAGCGAAATCCGTCAGTCTGTTATTTTTGAACACCCTTTAAACGAACGAACCCGTTCATGGCTGCGCATTGAAACATCACTTCAGCAAATGAGTACACTCTCCCCGCTGGACTCTCTGCCGTCCAGCCTGGCATTCTTCCGGGCCGTCGCGGAATTTATTGAAGTGATTGATCGCGGTGAAGTCCGTTCGGAAATTTTAAAAGAGCTGGAAAAGCAGCAAAAAAAACTGGCCATGTGGGCAGAAGCCCCCAATGCTGACCAGGCACTGATCCGGGGGTTTTCTGACGAACTGAAACAAAAGGCCGCTGAACTGAGCAAAGCGCCCCGCATCGCCCAGCACCTGAAAGAAGATAAAATAATCGGTATTGTCCGTCAGCGGCTGAGTATCCCGGGCGGATGCTGCGGGTTTGATCTGCCCTACCTTCATCTGTGGCTGAATCTGCCGCAGAGTGTCCGTGATACCACACAGGCCGCCTGGATTGAAGGCTTGCAGCCGCTGCAAAATGCACTCGGCAGCCTGCTGACCCTGCTGCGTCAGTCCGCACCATTTGTTGCGGCTGAAAGCCACAACGGTTTTTATCAGGATAACGCGGAAGGGGCGGATTTACTGCGCCTGCGTCTGCCGGTTGATTTCCAGATTTACCCGCAGGTCTCCGGCCATAAAACACGTTTTGCCATACGCTTCCTGCATACTGACAGCGAACACGGTATAATACCGGCTACTTTACCGTTTGAAATTGCCTGTTGCTGACAGGGAGGATGTTATGTCAGAAGCTATTATCGTTAACTGCCCGAATTGCAAAAAAGAAGTTGTCTGGGGACCGGAAAGTCCGTACCGCCCGTTTTGCAGTAAACGTTGTCAGTTGATTGATCTCGGGGAGTGGGCTGCGGAAGAAAAACGGATTGCCAGCCAGAGTGACCTTTCTGACAGTGAAGCCTGGAGTGAACCGGAAGACAGTTCACCGTACTGATTAATCCGGCAGCGGCTGAATTAAAACAGCCGCCGCCGTACCTCTGAATCTTATTCTGTCAGCAATGCCACAATTCCCCGGTTAACCGGCGGGAACTCCTCAGCAATCAGTGCTGTTTGTTTTACCCAGCGGGATGGCTGACCTTCGCGACCATATGGCGCATTCTGCCACTCTTCCACCAGGAAGAAATAAATGGTGATCAGGCGATCCGGAAATTCATGTTCTGCCGTCTGCAATAGTTTACCGGGAACCGCAACAATACCCAGCTCTTCTTCCAGCTCCCGTACCAGCGCCTGCTCCGGTGACTCTCCGGATTCCAGCTTACCGCCGGGAAACTCCCAGTAACCGCCCATATGAGATTTCAGCGGACGCTGAGCAATAAATATCTCACCTTCTGCATTACGGATAACGCCGGCGGCAATACGTAAGTGTTTTTTTTCCATCATGTTCTGTCCGTTTTATTTACAGAAGAAAGGCGGGTTCCCCCGCCTTTTTACTTTATTATGCTAATCGTCTGTCAGGACTGATTATTTCAGTGCACCGTGGCACTGCTTGTATTTCTTACCGGAACCGCAAGGACACGGATCGTTACGGCCGACTTTGCGGACACCGGATGCCATTTCCGCTTCAGTTTTAGTCATCAGCGCGGCATTGTCATTTTCATGGCTGAGCTGCTGGCGCTGTGCCAGACGTTCAGCTTCCTCACGACGACGCTGCTCCAGTGCTTCCACTTCTTCCGGCATGCGGACCTGAACTTTGGAAATGGTGCTGACCACTTCATATTTCAGGCCTTCCAGCATGTTAGCAAACATGGAGAAAGATTCACGCTTGTATTCCTGCTTCGGATCTTTCTGTGCATAACCGCGCAGATGGATCCCCTGACGCAGATAATCCATTGCCGCCAGGTGCTCTTTCCACAGGGTATCCAGGGTTTGCAGCATCACGCCTTTCTCGAAGTGACGCATCATTTCAGCGCCGACAATCTCTTCTTTGGCTTTGTAAACTTCTACCGCTTTGTCAAGAATGCGCTCACGCAGGGTTTCTTCGTGCAGTTCAGGCTCTTTATCCAGCCACTCTTTGATTGGCAGATGTAAGTCGAAATCCTGTTCCAGACGTTTTTCCAGCCCCGGGATATCCCACATTTCTTCCAGAGATTGCGGCGGAATATGTGCATCGATAACTGTTGTGAATACATCACCACGGATGCTGTCGATAGTTTCGCTGATATCCCCGTTATCCAGCAGGTCATTACGCTGGGTATAGATAGCGCGGCGCTGGTCGTTAGCCACATCATCGTATTCCAGCAGCTGTTTACGGATATCAAAGTTGCGGCTTTCCACTTTACGCTGTGCGTTGGCAATCGCTTTGGTTACCCACGGATGCTCAATCGCCTCACCTTCTTTCATACCCAGTTTGCGCATCATGCCGGTAACACGGTCAGAGGCGAAAATACGCATCAGCGCATCTTCCATAGACAGGTAGAAGCGGGAAGAACCGGCATCACCCTGACGGCCTGAACGACCGCGTAACTGGTTATCGATACGGCGGGATTCATGACGCTCAGTACCGATAATATGCAGGCCGCCTGCTGCCAGAACGGCATCGTGGCGCTCCTGCCATGCAGCTTTTGCCGCAGCGATATTCTCTTCTGTCGGCTCGTCCAGCGCCGCCAGATCCGCCTGTAAGCTGCCGCCCAGCACGATATCCGTACCACGACCCGCCATGTTGGTGGCGATAGTCACGTGACCGGAACGACCCGCCTGTTCAACGATATCCGCTTCCATGGCGTGGAATTTGGCGTTCAGCACGCTGTGTTCAATGTTGGCTTTTTTCAGTGCGTTGGAGATGAGCTCTGATTTCTCGATAGAGATAGTACCCACCAGTACCGGTTGTCCGGCTGCGGTACGCTCACGGATATCTTCAATGATGGCATTGAATTTATCAGCTTCTGTCATATAAACCAGATCCGGCAAATCTTTACGGATCATCGGACGGTTAGTCGGGATAACAATGGTATCGAGTTTATAAATTGAACTGAATTCAAAGGCTTCCGTGTCCGCTGTACCGGTCATCCCGGCCAGTTTGGTGTATAAACGGAAGTAGTTCTGGAAAGTGATGGAAGCCAGTGTCTGGTTTTCATTCTGGATTTCCACACCTTCTTTGGCTTCCACTGCCTGATGCAGACCATCAGACCAGCGGCGGCCCTGCATGGTACGGCCGGTGTGCTCATCGACGATGATAACCTCACCTTCGCTGACGATATAGTCGACATCACGGACAAACAGGGAGTGCGCACGCAGACCCGCCATAACGTGGTGCATCAGCATGATATTGGATGGTGAGTACAGTGATTCACCTTCATTCATCAGACCCGCTTCAGACAGCAGCTCTTCCACCAGCACCAGACCACGCTCGGTCAGTGTGACCTGGCGGGTTTTCTCGTCCACAGAGAAGTGACCTTCACCTTTGAAAGTGTCGGAATCTTCTTTTTCCTGGCGGACCAGACGCGGGATCAGTTTATCCACTTTCATGTACAGCTCAGAGCTGTCTTCTGCCGGACCGGAGATAATCAGCGGGGTACGGGCTTCATCGATTAAGATGGAGTCAACCTCATCCACCAGCGCGTAGTGCAGTTTGCGCTGTACACGCTCTTCCGGGCTGAACGCCATGTTGTCACGCAGATAGTCAAAACCGTATTCGTTGTTGGTACCGTAAGTGATATCCGCAGCGTACGCTTCGCGTTTGGCCGGTGCAGGCATGCCCGGCAGGTTGATACCGACGGTCATACCGAGGAATTCAAACAGCGGACGGTTGTTTTCGGCGTCACGCTGGGCGAGGTAGTCGTTCACTGTCACCACGTGAACCCCTTTGCCGGACAGGGCGTTGAGGTAAGCAGGCAGTGTTGCGGTCAGGGTTTTACCTTCACCTGTACGCATCTCAGCGATGCAGCGTTCGTTCAGCACCATGCCGCCGATCAGCTGGACATCAAAGTGACGCATACCAAATACACGTTTACTGGCTTCACGTACCGTGGCGAACGCTTCCGGTAAGATATCCTGCTCGGATTCACCTTTGGCCAGGCGATCACGGAATTCCTGTGTTTTGGCTTTTAATTCATCATCACTGAGTTTTTCGAACTCAGGTTCCATCCGGTTGATAGCTTCCACGGATTTGCGCAGGCGGCGTAAAGTACGGTCATTCCGGCTGCCGAAGATTTTGGTCAGTAATTTTACCAGCATAATAAACGTCTCTGTTCAGGCACAATCAGGCCTTGTTAATAATCAATGTGTTAATAATTTTTTTGAGGAACTACGCTGATTGTACGGGACCGGCACGGATGCCGCCGGTGCGGGCAATCCACTGAACCGAAAAAGACGGAGACGGGTTAACTACAGCAATACGCTGCGGCAGAACTGCCGGATGATAAACAGGCAGAGCCGGGGAGTCGGTCAGAATGGCATACAGTGCCGCCAGCATATTTTGTGCGGAGGCATCATGCCGGTCTTCTGCCGGGGTATTATCTTTTGAGGCATCTTCCGGACAGGAAAATGCAAAGGAAATCTGGCGGATAACATTACGGACAGCATGCTGCTGCCAGTAATTAACGTTCTGTGAGGTTCTCGCCGGCTGGCTGCTTTGCAGGAACAGGCTGTCAAAGGCGGATAATGCCTGACTCTGGCGGTTTTGTGTTGTCCCGGTACCGGCTGTGGTAACATCACCACTGTTCAGTACCGCAGGCAGGCCAAAACCGGTCGCCACAATCCCGATAAAGAGATGGCACCAGAAATAACGCCTGCCAAATTGCCGCCAAAGATTTAAAATAGTGTTTCCCTCACGAGATCCGGAGTATATGTGATGCGCGACAGTCAGCCAGTTTCCCTTGAAAGCCTGCTGGAAAGCGGGACTAAGGATAATAATACCCTTAAAAGTATTCAGCAGCGTGCTGTCGTGTTACTTAAACTCAACCGCGCAGTTCTGGCGCTGCTGCCTGCGATGCTTAAACCACACTGCCGCGTGGCTAATTATCGCAAACAACTGTTAATTCTGGAAGTCTCTAATGCGGCACAGATGACCCGGCTGCGTTACGAACTTCCCGCACTGCGTTCTGCACTGCGCCGGGAGATTTTACCATCATTATCGGCCATCGACATCAAAATCAATCCGTCATTGATGAAATCATCAGCAACAGGGTTACCGGGTGGTGATAAAAGCAGCAATTCAGATAGCAGAGGGCAAAAAACAGCGGAGCCGGGACGGAGATTAAGTGCGGAGAGTGCCAATTCACTGAAAGCGCTGGCGCAGAGAAGTCCGGAAAAACTGAGGAAGAAGCTGGAGAAATTGGCTGCACTGGCCGGAGAGAGTACCAGTGCAGCAGATTAAGCAGACGGTTATTTGGTAAATAACGTCAGTGACAGGAGTGTCAGGGTCAGAGCAACGAGCTGTGGCACCATGACCTGATTACGCCAGTACGGTTGACGGTGCACGGAATGCAACCGGCATCTGTGCTTCGTTCTCGAATGTCACGAGTTCCCAGGCGCTCTCTTTAGCCAGAACAGCCTGAAGTAACTTGTTATTCAGTGCGTGACCGGATTTGAATGCGGTAAAGGCACCAATGATATTGTGGCCGCACATAAACAGGTCACCGATAGCATCCAGCATTTTGTGACGGACAAATTCGTCTTCAAAACGCAGGCCATCTTCATTCAGTACGCGGTAATCATCCACCACGATGGCACAGTCAAAGCTTCCGCCTAAACATAAGCCTTTGGACTGGAGATATTCAATATCCCGCATGAACCCGAAGGTACGTGCACGGCTGATATCCCGGACAAAGTTTTCCGCAGAGAAGTTCATCGCGTAGCGCTGAGTGCTGGAATCGATCGCCGGATGGTTGAAATCGATAGTGAAATCTAAGCTGAAACCGTTAAACGGAGAGAGTTCAGCCCACTTATCACCATCTTCAACACGGACGGTCTCTTTCAGACGCAGGAATTTCTTCGCACTGCTCAGTTCTTCAATACCGGCATCCAGTAACAGGAATACGAACGGGCTTGCGCTGCCATCCATAATCGGGATTTCAGCGGCATCGACTTCGATAACCAGGTTATCAATGCCGAGTCCGGCCAGTGCTGCGTTCAAATGCTCAACCGTGGAAATACGTACGTTGTCTTCATTTACCAGACAAGTACATAACATCGTATCACGCACGGATTTCGCATCTGCCGGAAAATCGACAGGCGGATTAAGATCAGTACGGCGATAGATGATCCCGGTATTGGCCGGTGCCGGACGCATTGTCAGCGTAACTTTTTTGCCGGTGTGTAAACCTACACCCGTAGCCTGAACAATACGCTTTAATGTTCTTTGTTTGATCATCGTTTCTGTCTCGTTTGATTAACTGTCTCCCTGTCATTATAAACTAATGACAAGGGAGATAGTTTAGCACAAAAAGCGGAGATGCAAATCTTTTCGGTTTAATCAGCCTGTTTGCGTAAGAAAGCCGGGATATCTAAATAATCCGGTTCTTTATTGCTCTGGGCTGAAGAATCGTTGACAACCTGTGCCACTGATTTGCTCTCATCCATGCTGGTCATGCTGTTTTGCATTTGTGCATAACGATGTTCCATGTTGTTGGTCTGCACCGCTTTATTGGTTACCAGCGTGATTTCAGGACGTTTGTCCATGCCGATACCGGTCGCGACCACAGTCACACGCAGTTCATCGTTCATTTCAGGGTCTAAGGAAGTACCGATAACCACAGTCGCGTTATCCGATGCAAATGCACGGATAGTGTTACCCACAGTTTCGAACTCATCCAGACGCAGGTCAAAGCCCGCGGTGATGTTAACCAGCACACCACGCGCACCTGACAGGTCGATATCTTCCAGCAGCGGGCTGGAAATCGCCATTTCGGCAGCTTCTTCCGCACGGTCTTCACCGCGCGCCACGCCGGAGCCCATCATCGCGTAACCCATTTCTGACATCACAGTACGGACGTCCGCAAAGTCAACGTTCATCAGGCCCGGACGGGTGATCAGTTCTGCGATACCCTGGACCGCGCCGCGTAACACGTCGTTGGCGGCACCGAAGGCATCCAGCAGTGAGATCCCGCGGCCTAATACTTTCAGCAGTTTGTCATTCGGGATGGTGATCAGTGAGTCAACATGCTTGGATAACTCAGTAATCCCCTGCTCGGCGAATGCCATGCGCTTTTTGCCTTCAAAGTTGAACGGCTTGGTCACCACAGCAACAGTCAGGATGCCCAGCTCTTTGGCAACTTCAGCAACAACAGGTGCCGCACCGGTTCCTGTACCGCCGCCCATACCGGCTGCGATAAAGACCATGTCCGCACCGTCGAGTGCATTGCGCAGCGCTTCGCGATCTTCTTCCGCCGCGTTACGGCCCACTTCCGGGTTTGCACCCGCACCCAGGCCTTTGGTGATTCCGTTACCAATCTGAATAGTCTGGCCGACGGCGGTTTTACGAAGCGCCTGAGCGTCCGTATTCACAGCGAAGAACTCAACGCCTTCGATGCGTTCACGGACCATATGCTCAACAGCGTTACCGCCGCCCCCGCCGACGCCGATGACTTTAATCACCGCGTCGTTGGTCAATTCCATCGGTTCAAACATAATCTCTCTCCGTTTTGTGCCTTTCTTATATGGCGGCTATTATCGCCAGCCTTAATACAAATTAAAATTCTTTTCTGAGCCAGCCAGTTAATTTTTTAAACCAACTGCCCACCGAGGCACGTTTTTCTGTCTCGGTATCGCCGACCAGGTGAGATTCTTTTCCGTAATGCAGCAACCCTACCGCTGTAGAGTAATACGGTTCCTGCGCATAATCCGTTAAGCCGGTTATATTAAGCGGTTGTCCGATACGAACCTGTGTATGGAAAACACGCTGGGCGCACTCAACCAGTCCGTTAATCTGAGCCGCACCACCTGTCAGCACGATACCAGCGGCCAAATGGTGTTTGACACCCTGCTGACGTAATTGTTCCTGCACTTTCAAAATTTCGTCATTAACCAGATTGAGTAATTCGGTGTAACGCGGCTCAATAACTTCGGCTAATGTCTGGCGCTGTAAACTGCGCGGCGGACGCCCGCCGACACTCGGTACTTCCAGGGTTTCGTCTTTGCTGACCAGAGACCCCAGCGCGCAGCCGTGACGGACTTTAATGGCTTCCGCATCATTCGGCGGCGTGCCGAAGGCGTACGCGATATCGCCGGTCACCACATTCCCTGCATACGGGATAACACGGGTGTGACGCAGTGCGCCGCCGGTGTAAATCGCCATATCCATGGTGCCGCCGCCGATATCCACGACACAGACACCCAGCTCACGCTCATCTTCCGTCAGTACCGCGAAGCTTGATGCCAGACCGGCAAAAATCAGCTGGTCAACTTTTAGTCCGCAGCGCTCAACGGCTTTGACAATATTCTTTGCCATGTCGTTATGACAGGTGATCAGATGCACTTTCGCCTGCATCCGCACACCGGATAATCCCACCGGATTTTTAATGCCTTCCTGGTAATCGATGGCATATTCCTGCGGGATCACATGCAGAACGCGGTGCTCGTCGCGGACACGGACAGATTTCGCCGTATGCACCACATTTTCCACATCTTCCTGGGTCACTTCTTCTTCTGAAATCGGCACCATACCGATTTCATTCTGGCAGCTGATGTGTTTGCCGGATAACGCCAGATAGACTGATGATATCTGGCAGTCCGCCATCAGTTCCGCCTGGTCGATGGCACGCTGAACGCATTTTACCACCGACTCCAGATCATTGACGCCGCCTTTGTCCATTCCGCGTGACGGGCAGTTACCCGCACCGATAATGTTCACCACACCGTCCGGCAGAATTTCACCAACAAGCGCAGATACTTTGGCGGTGCCTATTTCGAGGCCGACGACTAATTTTCTATCCGTTGCTTTGATCATTGTTATTCTGCCCGCCTTCTTTACCTGTTATGTCTTAATGTCCGTTTGCGAAAGGATCGATCTGCAATGGCGCCCAGCCGACCGCAGCACCGCTGTCATAGCGGAGATCGACATAATCAACCCGTTTGTCCTGTTCCTGCGTCAGGGTCGGATACAGTTCGATAAAACGCTGTAACCGGCCTTTGGTATCCAGCCGTCCGAGTTCAACCCGGACATCATTATCCAACACAAGCTGCCAGGCATGACGCGGTGACATTGAAGCTGATTTGATTTTCAGCCCTGCCCCGCTGAGCTGCTGCGCCATTTCACGATACCCGCTCAGTACATCCTGTTCACTGCCCTGTGCCCCGTAGAGCATCGGGAAAGAATCTTTTTCTGTCAGTTCCGCCGGCAGGCTGAAAACCCGCCCGGCGTCATCAACCATCTGTGAGTCATTCCAGCGTGCATACGGCACATACTCGACCAGATGAATTTTTAATTCGTCCGGCCACTGCTTGCGCACAGTGACCTGACGTAACCACGGGATCCGTTCCAGCTGCTGCTGTACTTCATTGACATCCAGTGTCATAAACGTGCCGGGCGTCCCGAGGGATAACACCGCTTTGCGCACATTATCGTTTGTCGTGTAATGGCGCTCACCGGTTAATACCAGTTTTGACATCGGCAGGCGGTCTGCATCTTTCATCCAGTTCAGCACCATCAGCCCCCCCCAGACCAGCGTTCCCAGCACCATCAGGAAAAACAGCAGTCCGGCAAGGTATGTGCCGTTACTGGGACGTGAACCGTCATAATCCGAATCCGGATCCGGTTCACGCATATTCAGTGCAGCCTGTGACATATCAGTCCGCCAGTGCCAGAACGTCCGCCACAAAAGCGGAGAAGCTCATGCCTGCCTGACGCGCCGCCTGCGGCACCAGACTGTGGTTGGTCATACCAGGGGAAGTGTTCACTTCCAGCAGGTAGAACTGCCCGTCACTGTCGAGCATCACATCCACACGGCCCCAGCCTTCACAGCCCACGGCTTTGTAAGCAGCTTTTGCCAGCTCACGGATTTCTGTCTCGCGTGCCCCTTCGAGGCCCGGGCAGAAATATTGTGTGTCGTCAGAAATATATTTGGCTTCGTAGTCGTAGAACACCGCCGCCGGCTGAATACGGATAGACGGCAGCATCTGCTCACCGAGGAAGCCCACGGTGAATTCCGGGCCGCTCAGCCATTTTTCCACCAGCACGTCTTTGTCGTGTTTAAACGCTTCTTCCAGTGCCGGACGCAGCGCCTGCGCATTATCCACTTTGGACATACCGACACTTGAACCTTCCAGGCTTGGTTTGACAATCACCGGATAACCCAGCGGTGCCACACCCTGCTGTAATTCTTCATCGCTGATCTGCGCGAAACGGGCTGCACTGATGGCGAAATACGGTGCAATCGGCAGACCTGCGCCCGCCCACAGCTGTTTGGTGCGCAGCTTGTCCATAGAGAGTGCGGAGGCCATGACACCACTTCCGGTGTACGGCAGTCCCATCTGCTCCAGGCAACCCTGCAGTGTGCCGTCTTCCCCGCCGCGGCCGTGCAGCGCGATAAAGACTTTGGTAAAACCGTCTTCCTTCAGACGGGTAACCGGATACTCTTTGGTATCCACACCGAATGCATTAATACCGGCTTCTTTTAAACCGGCGAGCACCGCCGCACCTGAAGCCAGGGAGACTTCACGTTCTGCGGATGTACCGCCCATCAGTACCGCGACTTTTTCAGTCATTCTTAATTATCCTCACTCAAAACCGGCCGTAATTTTGTGTCAGCCAATGTACGCGCTATTTTACCGATATTTCCGGCGCCTTGAACCAGTATTAAATCATTATCTTCAAGAACCTGTGCCAGAACCGCTGCAATTTTGCCCGGTTCGGTGACCAGAATCGGATCCAGCTTACCGCGCTGGCGGATTGTGCGGCACAGCGAGCGGCTGTCCGCCCCCGGAATGACCGGCTCACCGGCGGCATACACATCCAGCATCAGCAGGATATCGACCTGATCCAGCGTGTTGGCAAAATCATCATACAGGTCACGGGTACGGGTGTAGCGGTGCGGCTGAAACACCATCACAATCCGCTTATCCGGCCAGCCTGCTCTTGCCGCTTTGATAGTCGCATCCACTTCGGTCGGGTGATGGCCGTAATCGTCCACCAGCATCACACTGCCCTCTTTCTGGTTGACGTGCTCCAGCGGGAAGTTGCCGAGGAAATCAAAACGGCGCCCGGTACCCTGGAATTCACGCAGAGAGGCCAGAATATCCTCATCCGGAATACCCTCTTCTGTCGCGACCGCAATCGCCGCGGTGGCATTCAGGACGTTGTGACGGCCCGGTGCATTCAGTTCCACAGTCAGATCCGGCAGATTCTCCCGGTGAACGGTGAAGAAGCACTGTGAGCCGCGCTGTTCAAAATCTGTGATACAGACATCCGCATCCTCATGAAAACCGTAGGTAATCACATAACGGCCGATACGCGGTACGATTTCGCGGATAACCGCATCATCCATACACACCACAGCCAGGCCGTAGAACGGCAGGTTGTGCAGGAAATTCACAAAGGTGTCTTTCAGGGTTTCAAAATCACCGTGATAAGTATCCATGTGATCCGGCTCGATATTGGTGACCACGGCCACCATCGGCTGTAAATGCAGGAAAGAAGCATCGCTTTCATCCGCTTCCGCAATCAGGTAACGGCTTGAGCCGAGACGCGCATGCACACCGGCAGCTTTAACCAGCCCGCCGTTGACGAAGGTCGGATCCAGGCCGCCGCGGCCGTAAATACCGGAAATCATCGCCGTGGTGGTGGTTTTGCCGTGAGTACCGGCAATCGCCACACCGTGGCGGAAGCGCATCAGTTCCGCGAGCATTTCCGCGCGGCGGATCACCGGAATACGGGCTTCACGCGCCGCAACAATTTCCGGGTTATCCGCTGAAATGGCGGTGGATACCACCACCACACTGGCGTCTGCCACGTTTTCCGGACGGTGATTGAAATAAATCGTCGCGCCCAGGTTAGTCAGCTGTTTTGTTACCGCATTCGGCGCCAGATCAGACCCGCTGATCTCATAACCTTCGTTCGCCAGCACTTCCGCTATCCCGCCCATACCGGCACCGCCGATACCGACAAAGTGAATGTGCCGGACACGTTTCATTTCCGGAATGAAGGATCGTAATTTCGCCAATTGCTGTGTATTCACGTTATTTCTTCGCTATATCAATTCGTTAGTGTTTTTTCGCTGCCGCGATAATTGCATCCGCCACCCGTTTGGTGGCATCGGTAATTGCGACACTCCGTGCTTTTTCCGCCATGGTCAGCAGGCGTGGTCTGTCCCACTCGCGCAGCTGCTCTGCCACTGCCTGTGCGTTAAAGGACGGCTGTTCCATGATAACCGCAGCGCCCGCCTGTTCCAGCGGCAGCGCATTCCAGTATTGCTGGCGGTCTTTATGCAGGAACGGCACAAAAATCGCACCCAGCCCGACCACCGCGATCTCACTGACGGTCAGCGCCCCGGAGCGGCAGATAACCACATCCGCCCAGGTATAAGCTTCAACCATGTCATCAATAAATTCTGTGACTGTCACACTGTCTGACGCATTCTGCGCGTTATACAGCGCTTGTGTGCTTTCCGCACTGCCTTTGCCGGCCTGGTGGCGGATACAGACGGCATCCCCCATAATCCCGGCCACTTCCGGCAGGGTCTGATTCAGGATACGCGCGCCCTGACTGCCGCCGATCACCAGAATGCGGATCGGACCTTCACGTCCGGCAAAGCGTTCTGCCGGGGACGGCAGACTGAGGATATCCTCCCGCACCGGGTTACCGACCACCGGAGCCTGCGGAAACGCGCCCGGAAATCCCTGTAATACTGTGGTGGCGATTTTCGACAGCCAGCCGTTGGTCAGCCCGGCCACACCGTTCTGCTCATGCAGGATCACCGGAATACCACAGCGCCAGGCGGCCACACCACCGGGACCGGAAACAAACCCGCCCATGCCGAGCACGGCATCAGGCTGGTAGTCACGCATAATTTTTTTCGCCTGTTTTACCGCTTTCGCGATACGGAACGGCGCGGTGAGCAGCGCTTTCACGCCTTTGCCGCGCAGACCGGTAATCTCAATAAAATCGATATCAATGCCGTGTTTCGGCACGAGCTGAGCTTCCATCCGATCACGGGTACCCAGCCAGCGGATTTCCCAGCCCTGACTCTGTAAATAGTGCGCAACCGCAAGCCCCGGAAAGACATGTCCGCCACTACCACCGGCCATCACCATCAGACGGGGGGCTTTATTACTCATCGCGCTCTCCTTGAGAATGCCTGGGCTTTTGCCAGGCGTGTTTCAAAATCAATCCGCAGCAGCAAGGCAATGGCTGTGGTCATAATCACTAAACTCGAGCCGCCGTAACTGATCAGCGGCAGCGTCAGCCCTTTGGTCGGCAGCATGCCGGAGGCTGCACCGACGTTAACCAGGGCCTGGAAGCTGAACCAGATGCCGATGGCACAGGCCAGAAAACCGGCAAAACGCTGGTCGATCATCAGTGCGCGGCGGCCGATAACCATGGCGCGGAATGCGACAAAAAAGACCATCAGCAGCACCAGGATCACACCGAAATACCCCAGTTCCTCACCGAGGATGGCAAAAATAAAGTCGGTATGCGCTTCCGGCAGGTATTCCATTTTCTGAATGGAGTTGCCCAGCCCCTGACCGAGATAATCACCGCGCCCGAAAGCCATCAGTGACTGTGTTAACTGGTAACCGCTGCCGAACGGATCTTCCCACGGGTCAAGGAAGGAGGTTACACGCCGCATACGGTAAGGTTCGGCAATAATCAGCAGCACCACTGCCGCGACACCGCCGCCGATAATCGCGATAAACTGCCACATTTTGGCACCGGCGAGGAAAAGCAGCGCCAGTGTGGTGACAAACAGTACCACCACGGTACCGAGGTCCGGCTGTAACAGCAGTAACACCGCCAGCACAAACATCACGCCCATCGGCTTGCAGAATCCCCAGAAGTTATTTCTGACTTCATCCACCTTGCGCACCAGATAGCTCGCGAGATAAACAAACAGTGCCAGTTTCGATACTTCCGCAGGCTGAATACGCATCGGCCCGATAGCTATCCAGCGTGATGCCCCGTTAACCGAGCTGCCCACGCCGAGTACCACAATCAGCCCGCCGATCGTACCAATCAGCAGTAATGTGCTGTAGCGCTGCCACATTTCCAGCGGGAACCGCATAATCACCGCAGCGATAATAAAAGCAAAAATTAAGAAGCCGCCGTCACGCTTGGCAAAATAGAAAGGATCATCCGCCAGACGCTGCCCGACAGGCATAGAGGCGGAAGTCACCATCACAAAGCCAATCGCGGCCAGTCCCAGTGCAAACCACAGCAGTGTCCGGTCATACATCACGACCGTACTGAACTCGCCGTTACGCTCGCCGATCATCCAGTTTTTAAAACGCTGTGATCCGGGGAATCTCATGCCGCTAACTCCCGTGCCAAACGGGCAAATTCACGCCCGCGCTCTTCAAAATTACGGAACTGATCCAGGCTCGCACAGGCCGGTGATAACAGCACCATATCCCCGGCGGCCAGTGACGGCGCCAGTGCCCGCATTGCCTGCTCCATGGTATCTGTCAGCAGAGAGACATCCGGACGCAGCTGCGCCAGTTGTTCGCCGTCACGCCCGAAGCAGTAAAGACGGATTTTTTCGCCGCTCAGGTACGGCAGCAGCGGAGAGAAATCCGCTGATTTACCGTCACCGCCGAGCAGCAGATGCAGACAGCCGTCCACCTGCAGGCCGTTCAGCGCCGCTTCAGTACTGCCGACGTTGGTGGCTTTGGAATCATCAATCCAGCGGATCCCGGCAGATTCATGTACCAGCTGAAAACGGTGCGGCAGACCGCTGTAAGTGCGCAGTGCTTTCAGTGCGCCTTCACGCGGGATATTGACCGCATCTGCCAGTGCCAGGGCTGCCAGGGCATTACAGTAGTTGTGCTGGCCGTGCAGGATCATCTCACTGCAATTAATAATTTTTTCACCGCAGAAGCAGAGTGCCTGCTCATCGGTATCCAGCCAGTAATCCCCGGTTTCGACGCCGAAGCTGACATATTCTGCGCGGTCACAATCACAGCCTGGCTGTGTCAGTGCATCTTCCGCGTTATACACGCAGACGGCAGCGTCGTGATAGACACGTAGTTTTGCCGCACGGTACTGCTCCAGTCCCTGCGGGTAGCGATCCATATGATCTTCCGTGACATTCAGAACAGTGGCCGCCGCCGGTTTCAGGCTGAATGTGGTTTCCAGCTGAAAACTGGATAACTCAAGCACACAGAGCTCGTAATCGTCTTTCAGCAGTTCCAGTGCCGGCAGGCCGATATTACCGCCGACACCGGTACGCAGACCGGCACAGCGCCCCATTTCCCCCACCAGGGAGGTCACGGTGCTTTTGCCGTTTGAGCCGGTGATCGCCACAACCGGGACAGTCACTTCGCGGGCAAATAATTCAATATCGCCGATAATTTCCGCACCGGCCTGCGCCGCTGCCTGCAGTTGCGGGGTACTGACCGCCACTCCCGGGCTTGCGATAATCAGGTCTGCATCCAGCAGCCACTGCGCTTCAAGACCACCGCAGTGACACTGAACGCTGTCCGGCAGCTTATCGATGCCGGGCGGGGAGATGCGGGTATCCATCACCTTCGGCGTAACGCCGCGTGACAGAAAAAAGTCCACACAGGAAAGCCCGGTTAAACCGAGCCCGACAATCACAATGTCTTTCCCCTGATAATTCGTCATGATTAACGTACCTTGAGTGTCGCCAGACCGATCAGCACTAACATCAGGGAGATAATCCAGAAGCGGACAATCACCCGCGGCTCAGGCCAGCCTTTTAATTCATAATGGTGATGAATAGGTGCCATCCGGAAAATACGCTGACCGCGTAATTTGAAGGATCCGACCTGTAAAATCACCGACAGAGTTTCCACCACGAATACACCGCCCATAATCAGCAGCAGGAATTCCTGACGCAGCAGAACAGCAATGGTACCCAGCGCGCCGCCGAGTGCCAATGAACCGACATCACCCATAAAGACCTGTGCCGGATAGGTGTTAAACCACAGGAAGCCCAGCCCTGCCCCGACAATCGCGGTGCAGACAATCACCAGTTCCCCGGCATGCGGCAGATACGGGATATGCAGATAATGCGCGAAATTCACGTTACCGGTCGCCCACGCCACCAGCGCAAACCCGGCAGCCACAAAGACGGTCGGCATAATCGCGAGACCATCGAGGCCGTCAGTCAGGTTCACCGCGTTACTGGTGCCGACAATCACGAAATACGCCAGCAGGATATACAGCACACCCAGCTGCGGCATCACATCTTTAAAGAACGGCACCACCAGCTGGGTTGCCGGGGTATCTTTACCGATGGCATACATACTGAACGCCACAGTCAGCGCCAGCACGGACTGCCAGAAATATTTCCAGCGGGCAATCAGCCCTTTGGTGTCTTTGCGCACCACTTTGCGGTAGTCATCGATAAAGCCGACAATACCGTAGCCGATCAGCACCAGCAGCACACACCAGACATACGGGTTGTCCAGACGCGCCCACAGCAGAACAGAAATGGCGATGGAGAACAGGATCATCATGCCGCCCATGGTCGGGGTACCGCGCTTGCTGAAGTGCGATTCCGGCCCTTCGCTGCGGACAACCTGGCCAATCTGCATTCTCTGGAGATACGCAATCACATGCGGCCCCATCCATAATGCGATAATCAGCGAGGTCAGCAGGCCGACGATGGCGCGGAACGTCAGGTAAGAGAAGACGTTAAACGCGGTATGAAACTGCACCAGATACTCAGCCAGCCAAATCAGCATGGGACATTCTCCTGCAAGGCGTGCACAACTTCTTCCATTGCGGAGCTGCGTGAACCTTTAACTAAAATTGAAATTGATGAATGCTGTGCCACCAGAGGTGCCAGCGCAGCAATGAGGGTTGTTTTGTCAGCGAAATGGTGTCCCTGACACTCATCACTGATAAAATGACTGAACTGACCTGCGGTGAACACCGCATCCAGCCCGGCATCACGGGCAGCCTGCCCGACTCTGCGGTGACTCTCTTCGGCGTAACCGCCCTGCTCGCCGATATCCCCGGCAACCAGCACGCGGTAACCCGGTAATTGTGCCAGCACACGGATTGCCGCAATCATTGAGCCGTCATTAGCATTGTAAGTGTCGTCAATCATCAGCTTGCCCGGTGCCAGTTCAACCGGGTATAACCGTCCCGGTACGGCGCTGGTTTGTGCCAGACCACTGCAGATATCCACCAGTGTCGCCCCGGCAGACAGTGCCAGTGCCGCCGCCGCGAGAGCATTGGCAATATTGTGACGGCCCGGCAGCGGCAGGGTGACAGCGGTGCTGCCTGCCGGTGTGTGCAGGGTAAAGTCAGTGGTCAGCGGGTTCATCACCACATCTGCCGCGTAAAAATCGGCCTGCGGGTGCGGATCAACGGAGAAACTCCAGCGGGTCTGACGCGGGGTCAGATGTGCCTGCCAGTGAGTGACATCATTGCTTTCCAGATTGATGACAGCGGTGCCTTCGTCAGTCAGTCCGGTGAAAATTTCCCCTTTTGCCTGCGCGATGGCTTCTGCGGAACCGAACTCGCCGATATGGGCGGCAAACAGGTTATTCACCAGTGCGGTCTGCGGGTGTGTCATGGCAGCGGTATAGGCGATTTCGCCGGTGTGGTTGGCACCCAGCTCAATCACCGCAAACTGATGTTTTTCTGTCAGGCGCAGCAATGTCAGCGGTACGCCGATATCATTATTAAAGTTCCCGGCGGTAAACAGGGTTTCGCCAGCCTGCTGTAAAATCGCCGCCGTCATCTCTTTGACAGACGTTTTGCCGGACGAACCGGTCAGCGCCACCACTTTCGCCTGACTGCGGTCACGGTTGCCTTTCGCCACCGCCCCCAGCGCAAGGCGGGTATCTTTAACAATAATCTGCGGACAGTTCACGTCCATCCGGCGGTTCACCAGGACGGCGGCAACACCTTTCGCTGCCACATCCGCAATAAAATCATGAGCATCAAAACGTTCACCGGCCAGGGCGATAAACAGCGCACGTTCACCGATAGTGCGGCTGTCCGTGGTGACACTCTCAATCCGTTCTGATGCCGCGTGGCCGCTGAGGATAAGCTCCCCGGCGGTCAGTTGTGCGATATCAGCGAGGGAGAACGGGATCATGCCATTACTCCCAGCAGGCGGGCGACGGTCAGGCGGTCGGAGTAGTCCAGACGGCGGTTGCCGACCAGCTGATAATCCTCATGCCCTTTTCCGGCCACCAGCACCACGTCATCCGGTTTTGCCTGCATCACCGCAAAGGTGACGGCTTCCGCACGGCCCGGGATCGGCAGTGCACGGGAGGTATCAACCAGCCCGGCCATAATGTCATTGATAATCGCCTGCGGCTCTTCGCTGCGCGGGTTATCGTCGGTGATCACCACCACATCGGATTCCTGCTCGGCAATTGCGCCCATCAGCGGACGTTTACCTTTGTCGCGATCACCGCCGCAGCCGAAGACACACCACAGTTTGCCTTTGGTATGCAGACGCGCCGCACTCAGTGCTTTTTCCAGCGCATCCGGGGTGTGAGCATAATCGACAACAACTGTCGGGCGGTTATCCGCGGTGAAGACTTCCATCCGGCCGCAGACCGGGGTTAACGCGGTTGCAGCGCGCAGCAGTGTATTCAGGTCATAATCCAGTGCCAGCAGGGTTGCCGCAGCCACCAGCAGGTTACTGACATTAAAGGCGCCCATCAGCGGGCTGTCCAGTTCACCGTCACCCCAGCTTGAGGTAAAGGTGATGTGCGCACCGCTGTCGTGGTAATCCACAGAAACCGCTTTCAGGAAACGCCCCTGCCAGCCGGCCGGCAGATTATCATCCATCGTGACCGCGACCGCTTCCGGTAGTTTTGCCAGCCATTTCAGCCCTGTCTCATCATCCGCATTAATAATTTTTTGTTCGCTGTGATGGGTTGAGAACAGCAGCCATTTGGCGGCTTCGTAGTTGGCCATATCACCGTGGTAATCGAGGTGATCACGGCTTAAGTTAGTAAAGACCGCAGCCCGGAACGGCAGTGCCGCCACACGGCTTTGTACCAGTCCGTGAGAGGAGACTTCCATCGCCGCCACTGTGGCACCTTTCTTCGCCAGTTTGTCCAGCTCGAGCTGGATATCAACAGCTGAACCGGTGGTGTTTTCAGTCGGGATCACATGCCCGAGCAGCCCGTTACCCACCGTTCCCATCACGGCACTGGTTTCGCCCATCGCCTGAGTCCACTGCGCCAGCAACTGGGTGGTGGTGGTTTTACCGTTAGTGCCGGTCACGCCGATCAGTTTCAGGCGTTCCGCCGGGTGGTGATAAAACTCTCCGGCCAGGCGTGATAATTTTTCATTCAGGTGGCTGAGATACACCACCGGTACACCATGCAGAACCTGCACACTGCCGTCTTCCGCCGCACCATCCGCTTCCGCGACCACAGCAGCCACACCCTGGGCAATGGCCTGAGGAATGTAGTGACGTCCGTCGGAGTGGTGGCCTTTAACCGCCAGGAACAGATCACCGGCAGCCGCTTTGCGGCTGTCCAGGGTCATATCACGTAACGCCTTAGCCGGTGCATCAACACCGAGCGGCGCGAGTAAATCGCGCAAATTACGATCTGCCACTTGTACCCTCTTTTGGTTTATTAATAACCACTTCATTAGTTTGTTCTTCCGGTGTCAGCGCATCGGGTTCCACGTTCATTGTCCGCAAAACACCGCCCATGATGGCACCGAATACCGGTGCAGAGATCGCACCCCCGTAATACTTGCCGCCCTGCGGGTCGTTGATAATCACAACCAGTGCAAAACGCGGACGGCTTGCCGGTGCAACCCCGGCGGTGTAAGCGATATAACGGTTCACGTATTTGCCGTCATCGCCCACTTTTTTCGCGGTCCCGGTTTTAATGGCCACGCGGTACCCTTTAATCGCAGCGCGCGTTCCGCCGCCGCCCGGTAACGCAACGCTTTCCATCATCTGAACCACGGTTTTCATCACCGGCTCAGGGAAGACGCGGGTGCCCGGCACCGGCGGATCCACTTTTGTGATGGACAGCGGGCGGTAAATCCCGAAACTGCCGATTGTCGCATAGGCCCGTGCTAACTGTAACGGTGTTACCATCAGCCCGTAACCGAAAGAAAAGGTGGCCCTTTCAAGCTCAGACCACCGTGTTTTTTTACTTGGGTATATGCCACTGCTTTCTCCGACCAGCCCCAGATTGGTCGGTTTTCCCAGCCCGAAACGCGAATAGACGTCCACGAGTTCCTGAGCGGGCATCGCTAACGCAAGTCTTGAGACACCTACGTTACTCGACTTCTGTAAAATACCGGTGATGGTCAGTTCGGCATAACGCGCCACGTCTTTGATTTCATGACCACTGATCCGGTACGGATAAGTATTCACCACGCTGTTCGGTTTGATGATGTTGTTGTGCAGTGCTGTCATCACCACCAACGGTTTTACCGTCGAGCCCGGTTCAAAAATATCGGTGATAGCGCGGTTACGCATAGCATCTTTCGGCGTGCCCTGGAGGTTGTTCGGGTTATAGGACGGGCTGTTCGCCATCGCCAGAATTTCCCCGGTGTTCACATCCACCAGAATCGCCGTGCCGGATTCCGCTTTGTTCAGTGCCACCGCACTGCTGATTTCGCGGTATACCAGCGCCTGTAAACGCTCATCAATACTGAGTGTCAGGTTGTGCCCGGCCTGACTTTCGCGGGCGATAGTATCTTCAATAACACGGCCGCCGCGATCTTTACGGACTGTCCGCTGCCCCGGAACCCCGGTCAGCCAGCGATCAAAGCTTTTCTCAACCCCTTCAATCCCTTCATCATCAATATTGGTGACACCAATAATGTGAGCAGTCACAGAGCCGGACGGGTAATACCGTTTTGATTCCGCCTGTAAATAAATCCCCGGCAGATTCAGTTTTTTCACATAATCGCCGATAGTCGGGTTCACCTGACGCGCCAGATAGACAAAGCGGCCTTTCGGGTTCGCCGTGACTTTGCTTTTCACCTGTTCGAGCGGGATATTCAGCGCTTCGGACAGTGCGCGCCAGCGGGTGTCATCCCCTACCCCGCCTTTGTCGGCTAACTCTTTCGGATCAGCCCAGACGGCGTTTACCGGCACACTGACCGCCAGCGGACGCCCCATACGGTCGCTGATCATACCGCGCGCGGTCGGGATCTCCTGGACGCGCAGCGAGCGCATATCGCCCTCTTTGACCAGCATGTCCGGGTTGATAATCTGTAAATACGCGACCCGGATCAGCAGGGCGGCCAGGGCAAGCCCGATACCGCCGCATAACAACGCAAAACGCCAGCTGATAAAACTGGCTTTTTCTTCCGGACGTTTGATACGGGCTCCGCCCTGCGTTTTGCCTGCTGATTTTCTGCTTTTCATGCCTTCGTCATTTTGTTACGACAATTTTTTCGTTTGCCGGATCCACATGCTGCATACTGAGACGCTCAACGGACAGGCGCTCAACACGGCTGTGATCCCCCAGGGCGTTCTCTTCCAGAATCAGGTTACGCCATTCGATATCCAGCGAGTTACGCTCCAGCACAAGATGTTCCCGCTCTGCGGTCAGCAGACGTGTTTTATGTGCCGTGATGACTACAAAAATCGCGCTGACGATCACTGCGATAAATAAAATCGCAGGGATAAATCCGTGGCGCAGCAGGTCACGACAAATAACGCGGGCTAAATTGTGCCGTTCTGTGGTCATGCTTTCTCCGCAAAGCGCAGTACCGAACTGCGGGCACGCGGGTTAACACTGATTTCCTGCTCTGACGGTTTCATTTTTCCGGCCAGTTTCAGTGCCGGTGTGCCGTGCGCTTTCAGTTGTTCTTCCGTCAGCGGTAATCCGTGCGGCACCTGTGGTCCGCGGCTTTCATCACGCATAAACTGCTTCACAATCCGGTCTTCCAGCGAGTGGAAGCTGATAACCGATAACCGGCCGCCCTGAGCCAGAATGCCCAGTGCGCCGGTCAGCGCCTGGCGGATCTCATCCAGCTCGCTGTTGACATAAATGCGGATAGCCTGGAAGCTGCGGGTCGCCGGATGCTTGTGCTTTTCTTTCACCGGAGACACAGCGGCAATTAAATCCGCCAGCTGTTTTGTCCGCGTCAGCGGCTCTTCGGTTTTATTGCGTTCAACAATCGCGCGGGCAATTCGTTTCGAAAAACGCTCTTCGCCGAAATTTTTCAGCACCCACGCAATATCTTCTTCTTTGGCTTCGGTCAGCCACTGCGCAGCGGAGATCCCGCGTGTCGGATCCATCCGCATATCCAGCGGCCCGTCACGCATAAAGGAGAATCCGCGCTCCGCGTCGTCCAGCTGCGGGGAGGACACACCCAGATCCAGCAGAACGCCGTTAATCTGTCCGCTCAGTTCCAGATCATTCACATAACCGGCGATACCGGAAAACGGACCGTGAATAATGGAAAAACGCGGGTCATCAATCTGTGCCGCAGCGACAATCGCCTGCGGATCCCGGTCAATGGCAATCAGACGCCCCTGCGGACCGAGTTTTGATAAAATCAGGCGGGAGTGCCCGCCGCGGCCGAATGTGCCGTCGATATAAATGCCGTCTTCGCGGATCTGTAATCCGTTAACGGCTTCATCCAGTAAAACACTGGTATGCTGAAACTGACTCTCTGCCATTTAAAGTGATAAATCCTGTAACCGGGCGGATAAAGGTCCGGATGCCGTCTGCCCGGCAGCAATATCATCCTGTACCTGCTGATACCACGTCTGCTCATCCCACAGCTCAAACTTGTTGAACTGCCCGACCAGCATGACTTCTTTGGTTAACCGCGCATGTGTGCGCAGTGTACCGGCTAACAAAAGACGTCCCGCACTGTCCATCTGACATTCCGTGGCATGGCCCAGCAACAGGCGCTGAACACGGCGCTCTGTGGGATCCATGGTGGACAATTGTGCCAGTTTCAGTTCGATCAGTTCCCACTCCGGTAAGGTGTAAAGCAGCAGGCACGGCTGGTGGAGATCGATAGTGCAGACCATCTGACCTTCCGACTTTTCAGCAAGCAGCGACCGGTACCGTGCCGGTACGGTTATGCGCCCTTTGCTGTCAAGATTAACCAGTGTTGCCCCGCGAAACATTCGTTTCTCCGCTCAGTTTTGCCCTGAATTACCACTTTCACCCACAATTCCCCACCAACAGAGTTTACGAATGGTAGGAAAAGCTTGTCAAGCCAGAGCTGACAAGGTTTCGTTTCCGCTGTCGGGGAATAAAGGGGTGAGAAAATATGGGATTTTTTGCTTCAGGGAACAGAAGTGAGGTAACACACTGATTCAAATCAGAAAAAAATTCACATAATACGCACTCGGCTAACCGGGGCAAATTATACCGAATCTGGCGAAAGAAAGATGCATTTTTGCGAGGTGTCCCTCACTTTCAGGATAAAAATTCACCATCACCGCAAAGACCCCGGGATTTTTGTTCCGGTCATCTGTGCTGTTACTTTCTGTTACACAGCGTGATTATTTGATATTTGAAAATTTAATATTCAGTTTATCAATAGCATAACTGTCACAAAACCGGGCTAATGATATTCTGCGGCATATACCCTTAATTGGAGTAAGTGAATTTCCGGGGAATGAAAGGTGTAGTGTGAAAATTGTCAATTTCTGTCAATCAGCAGAATTGAAAAAAATTCTTAGGATTCCTCTCAAAAAGGGTTTTTCATCTGTTTCCGGACAAACCAAACAAAAATACCTATACGTTTCCGTACAGGTATCGGTAAAAATAATGATTTTACTGCCTGAATATTACCGGCGGCTCAGACTTCCGCGACGGCACAGATCACGACGGATCCGGGTGATACCCGCAGCCGGTTTCTGTTTTTCATCCAGACTGGCCAGTACCAGCTCCAGCACACGCTCCGCAATATCGCGGTGACGCTGCGCCACGGACAGTACCGGACACTCAAGGAAATCAAGCAGTTCATGATCACCGAAGGTCGCGATCACCAGTTGCCCCGGCAGACGGCCGCTGCGGGCCAGCGTGGCATCCATCACCCCCTGTAACAGGGCAAATGAGGTGGTAAACAGCGCATCCGGCATCGGATTGCTTTCCAGCCAGGTATCAAACGCTTTGGCGGCGGCATCACGCTCATAGCTGTCGGCATAGAGGAAATTCACGTTACGTGCATCCCCTTCCCAGGCTTCGCGGAATCCCTGTTCACGCAGGAAACTGACGGAAAGTTCCGGCAACGCGCCGAGATATACCACCGATTCTGCCGGGAACTGACGCAATTCGGATGCCAGCATTTTGGCGTCCTCAAAGTCATCCCCGACCACACTGATAAAGTGCTCATTTTCCAGTGCGCGGTCAAGCGCGACAATCGGCAGGGAGCGGTTTGCCCAGCGCTGATAGAACGGATGCTCCGGCGGCAGTGCGGTGGAAACGATAATCGCATCCACCTGACGCTGTAACAGGTGTTCCACACAACGGATTTCGTTGTCAGGCTGGTCTTCAGAGCAGGCAATCAGCAACTGATAACCACGGCTGCGCGCCTGGCGCTCCAGATAATTTGCGATGCGGGTGTAGCTGGTGTTCTCCAAATCCGGGATCACCAGTCCGATAGAGCGGGTACGGCCTGCACGCAGACCGGCAGCCACCGCATTCGGATGGTAATTATGTTCACGAACCACCGCCATCACTTTTTCGACAGTTTTGTCACTCACACGATATTGTTTTGCTTTTCCGTTGATGACATAA
Organism: Morganella sp. EGD-HP17; assembly: GCF_000512315.2. Taxonomy (NCBI): domain Bacteria; kingdom Pseudomonadati; phylum Pseudomonadota; class Gammaproteobacteria; order Enterobacterales; family Morganellaceae; genus Morganella; species Morganella sp. EGD-HP17. The sequence continues at coordinate 409,756 of NZ_AZRH01000001.1, read as the reverse complement.
CTGGCCGTCGTGCGCGACACACCGGCAAGGCGGGCGATTTCATCCAGTTTCACGTTAACCCCTTACAAATCAGGAAACGGCCCGAACAACGGGCCAAATAAGAAGAGTAATCAGTTTACCCTTTCACCGCGAATATTTCACCGCATTATTTTATCGCCGCGCGACATCCCGACGATGCCGGAGCGGGCAATTTCCACAATTTCCGCGAAGCCGCGCACCGCATCCAGGAAGGCATCCAGCTTTTCACTGGTGCCGGTCAGTTGCACGGTATAAAGCGTCGCGGTCACATCGACAATCTGTCCGCGGAAGATATCCGTACTGCGTTTGACCTCATCCCGCCCGTAGCCGCTGGCCTGTAATTTTACCAGCATCACCTCGCGCTCAATGTGAGTGGCAGAGGTCAGTTCTGTGACACGGAACACATCCACCAGCTTATTGAGCTGCTTTTCAATCTGCTCCAGCACCCGCGCATCGCCTTTGGTCTGGATGGTCAGACGGAACAGTGACGGGTCATCGGTCGGGGCGGCGGTGATACTTTCGATATTATACCCGCGCTGGGAAAAAAGCCCTGCCACACGGGACAGCGCCCCTGTTTCGTTTTCTAATAAAATTGACAGAATCCGGCGCATGATCAGGTCCTCTCCGTTTTGCTTAACCACATTTCATCCATTCCGCCATTGCGGATCTGCATCGGATAAACATGCTCTTTCTCATCCACCATCACATCGGCGAACACCAGTCGTTTCTCTTCGCGGACAATGCGCAGTGCCTCCGCAAGCTGTTCACGCAGCGTGGCTTTATCACTGATACTGATACCGACATGCCCGTAAGCCTCTGCCAGGCGGACAAAATCAGGCAGCGATTCCATATAGGAGTGTGAGTGACGGCCGTGATAAACCATATCCTGCCACTGCTTCACCATACCGAGAAAGCGGTTGTTAAGATTAAGCACCAGTACCGGCAGCCCGAACTGTAATGCCGTGGAAAGTTCCTGAATATTCATCTGGATACTACCGTCCCCGGTGACACACACCACCATATCATCCGGTTTCGCCAGCCGGACACCCAGTGCCGCCGGTAACCCGAAGCCCATCGTGCCCAGCCCGCCGGAATTGATCCAGCGGCGCGGTTCATCAAACGGATAATAGAGTGCGGCAAACATCTGATGCTGACCGACATCGGAGGTGACATACGCCTTCCCTTCCGTCAGTTCCCACAGGGTGCGGATCACTGTCTGCGGCTTGATTTTCTCCCCGCTCTCATCAATGGCCAGACACTGTTTCGCTTTCCACTGATCAATGCGCCGCCACCAGTCGCACAGTGCATCCGGATCCTGTTCATCGGTCAGAGATTCAAGCTGTAACAGCATCTGCGCGAGACACAGTTTCGCATCACCGACGATCGGAATATCCGCTGCCACGGTTTTGGAGATAGACGCCGGATCGACATCGATATGAATGATGGTTGCCTGCGGGCAGTACTTCGCCAGGTTATTGGTGGTCCGGTCATCGAAACGGACACCGACGGCAAAAATCACATCACTGTGATGCATGGTATTGTTTGCTTCATATGTCCCGTGCATACCCAGCATGCCGACACACTGCGGATGAGTGCCCGGAAACGCGCCCAGCCCCATCAGGGAGAGCGCCACCGGCAGACGCAGTTTATCCGCAAGGGTGAAAATCTCCGGACTGCATCCGGCACTGACAGCACCGCCGCCGATATACATTACCGGGCGTTTCGCCTGCATCAGTGTGATAAGCGCGCGTTTGATCTGCCCTTTATGACCGGCTCCGGTCGGGTTATAGGAGCGCAGGCTGACCCGTGACGGGTAGCTGTACTCATGCTGCTGCTGGACAATATCTTTCGGAAAATCGATGACCACAGGTCCCGGACGGCCGCTCTGTGCCAGATAGAATGCTTTTTTGATGGTGGCCGGAATATCCGCGACATCATGGACCAGGTAACTGTGTTTCACGACCGGGCGGGAAATGCCCACCATATCCACTTCCTGGAAGGCATCGTTGCCGATCAGCGCGCTCGCCACCTGGCCGGACAGCACCACCAGCGGCACCGAATCCATATACGCGGTGGCGATACCGGTAATGGCGTTAGTCGCACCCGGACCGGAAGTGACCAGCACCACGCCGGTTTTACCGGTCGCGCGGGCATAGCCGTCCGCCATATGCACGGCGGCCTGCTCGTGACGCACCAGAATGTGCCCGACACCGCCCACCGTATGCAGTGCATCATAAATATCCAGAACAGCACCGCCCGGATAGCCGAATACGTGTGACACGCCCTCATCAATTAAGGAGCGCACGATCATTTCTGCCCCTGTCAACCTCTCCATAAATGCTCTCCTGCCCGTGATTGCGGGTTGTAACTGCAAGTGATGTGTTTGTCTGTTTTTAGTTATCTGAGGATTAACATAACGATAAAATGACAGTGCTGGCAAATGCGTTTTTCGGGACGCAAAAAGCGGAAAACCACAGGAATAAAGGAAATGACAGGATCCGCAGACGATCATACCTGCGGCGGCAAATCACAAAGCAGAGTTCACTGAGAGCGGGGGAAAAACCGGCGGGATATAAAAACGGCACTGCACAGGAAACAGGCAGTGCCGTCAGGGACAGCAATCAGTCCGTGTACATGGACTCAATTTCGCGTTGATAGCGCTGGGCTATCACTTTACGGCGCAGTTTCAGGGTCGGTGTCAGTTCGCCGAGCTCCATGGAGAAATTCTGCGGCAGCAGTGTAAAACGCTTAACCTGATGAAAGGCTGCGATATTTTTCTGCAACTCTTTCAGACGGCTTTCAAACAGCGCCACAATCTGGCTGTTTTTCAGCAGTTCCATCCGGTCATGGTATTTCAGATTCAGTGCCCGGGCGTGCTCTTCCAGAGTATCAAAGCACGGCACAATCAGTGCGGAGACAAACTTACGTGCATCCGCCACCACCGCGATATGTTCGATAAAGCGATCCTGACCCAGCGTGCCTTCCAGCATCTGCGGCGCAATATATTTGCCGTTCGAGGTTTTCATCAGATCTTTCAGGCGTTCGGTGATAAACAGATTGCCCTGCTCATCCAGCGCACCGGCGTCACCGGTCCGCAGCCAGCCATCAGCCGTAAAGGCCTGACGGGTCTCTTCCGGCTTATTGTAATAGCCGCGCATCACCACCGGCCCGCGTACCTGAATCTCATTTTCCTCACCGATACGCACTTCCACATCCGGCAGCGGCACACCGATAGAGCCGAGCTGATAACCGCTGTTTTCCCAGCAGGATACCGTGGCACAGGTTTCTGTCATGCCGTAGCCGTATTTGATGTTAATGCCGATGGCGAGGAAAAAGCGGATAATTTCATCATCCAGCCGCGCACCCGCCGCCGGTAAGAAACGGACATTACCGCCGAGCACATCACGCAGTTTGCCGAGCACTTTTTTCTGTGCGAACTGATCACACCGCGCAGCCAGCCACGACTGTTTTTCACCGCGCTGCTGTGCATCAAGGGTCTTTTTACCGGTCCGTACCGCCCAGTGGAATAACGCCCGTTTATACCACGGCGCCTGTGCCACTTTTTCGTAAATACCGCTGAATACTTTTTCATAGAAACGCGGCACCGCACACATCACGGTCGGTTTCACCGATACCATCGCTTTGCGCACCAGATTGGTATCACTGAGATAGACATTCAGTGCGCCGGTGTGCATCACATAGAAACTCCAGGCGCGCTCAAAAACATGCGTCAGCGGCAGGAAGCAGAGTGAGACATCATCTTCGGTCAGTGTCAGCCGCTCATCATGCAGATAAAGCTGGGCGGCCATGTTGCGGTAATCCAGCATCACGCCTTTCGGCTCGCCGGTGGTCCCGGAGGTGTAAATCAGGGTGAAAAGATCGTCAAGGGAACAATCAGCGATGCGCTGGCGCAGCTCTGCGGCGTAACTGCCGTCGTGGCCGTTCATAAACTGACGCAGTGTGCAGACCGCCGGATGCGACGGGATTGCCGTGTTTTCCGGGTTCATTATGATGATTTTCTGCAGCGACGGGCAGAGAGAAAGCAGTGACAGCGCGATTTCCGCCTGCTTCTGACCATCCACAAACAGGATGCGCACCTGCGCATCATTAAGAATATAGGCCGCCTGGTCATCACTGCTGGTGGCATAGAGCGGCACCACAATGGCACGGCACTGAAGAATCGCCAGGTCGGTTAATGTCCACAGAGCGCTGTTGTGCGAGAAAACGGCGACATTCTCCTGCACTTCAACCCCTTCTGCCAGCAGGGCTTCCGCCAGATTTTCACTGAACGTCCCGGCCTGCTGCCAGGTAAAATCGATATGCTGACCTTGTTCACACCACTGTCGCAGTGCGATTTTGTCACCCCGGCGCTGTTTTTGCTGTTGCAGCCGCGTCACTAAATGATAGTGATGCAAATTTGTTGTTGTCACACGCGTTTCCTTTACTGAGCCGTCAGACTGTACGGTTTCACGTTATGTAATAATTTTTCAGCTTACAGTTGTAAGCTTAAATTTTTCCGCAAGTGTAGCCTGTTGTCTCCGGGAACAAAAGCAAATTTAGTTATCTTTGCAATGACGGGATCACAAAAAAGCCCCGGCAGGTACATTTGCCTGACGGGGCGTGAAATAAATTAAATGATCGATTACATATGATGTGTGAACTGCGTCAGCAGTGCCTTCATCCACTGATGCCCTTTATCGCGGGTACACGCCTCGTGCCAGATCAGAAACGCCGGACGGCTGACTTTATCCCACGGCAGCTGCACTTCCTGAATCGGCAGCACATGAGAATAGAGCTGAATCAGCCATTTCGGTGCAATCGCCACCAGCTCTGTTTTAGAGACAATATTCAGTACACTGACTAAATTGGTTCCCTGATAAACAATAGCCCGGAGTAATTCATTATTTTCATAATACGGTGAACTGAATGAATCAATTAAATCCAGCGACACCACGGCATGCTGCTCGGTAAATATTTGTTTCTCTGTTACCGTATATTGTATACGCGGGTGATTGCGGGCGGCGACCAGTGATAACTGGTCATTAAATAATAAGTGATGACTGTAATCCGGTTTATCGAAACGATTATAACTGACAGCAAAATCGGTTTCCTGGTATTTCAGGTTATTCTCGATATGTGAATTCATATAAGACTGAATATTAACATCGATATTTTCACTGTGAAGTTTAACCTGTTCGATTATTTTGTCTGTCAGGCGGATATCCAGCGGACTGGAGATGGCCAGATTAAATGTCCGCTCGCTGCTGCCCGGTTCAAAACCGGCACCCGGCAGCTCATTATGCACCAGCTGCAATGCCTGCCTGACCGGCCCGAACAGCTGTTTGGCGCGCGCTGTCGGCTGAATTCCCCGTCCGAAACGGACAAATAATTCATCATTAAACATAACTTTAAGTCTTGACACCGCATTGCTGACAGCCGGTTGCGACATACCTAAAAGTTCAGCAGCCCGGGTCACATTCTGCATCTGCATAACCGCATCAAAAACAGTCAGCAGATTAAGATCCACATTACGCAGCTGTGTTTCACCGGATTCTTTTTTTACATCTGCCACTGAGGTGTATTCAGTCATCTTAAACTCCAATAAATGATTATAATGACTTCAATAAGCCACCTGCCGCCATGATGAAACGGCAGATCAATACAAAATTGAAATCTATTATCTCAATTGATTATCCAATTAATAATTGAGTCTCTTCCTTGTATGGTTCTGAATACGCGGGTGCGCATCATCATCACAATGCATACTATTTAAATATTTAAAGCCAGTAAATTATTCATGCCAGTAATAAATCAATACCGCTTTATTCATTTAGTTTCCATGCAGTGAGATAATAAAACAAAGATTGTGTTTATTCATAATAAAATTGTCTTCTGTCAGCATAAAAAATCCGATTTTTTTTACTGACATAACGGAAAGAATAAACTGTTCAATGAATATCTCACCGGTTACCGGTGGCTGCCTGACCGCCGGCCCCCCTGTTACCCGCCTACTCAACTGATTCTGATTCTCCGTAAAAAAATCTGCAAAAATATTAGCCCAATTATTTAGCTGGATTATAGATGAAAACGCTGATTAATTTTTATAAATTAGTCAGTTTATCTGCTTTTTGTGCTTTTTTTATCCTTTGACCGGAATCTCCGGCGAACCTCGTGAGTTGACAGGGCATTTTATATTCAGTATCAATAATACATCGCCACGGATAAGCCCTGTGCTCCGTGCCACTGAATTTACTGAGAAGGTTATTACTATGTCTTTCACTTTCCGCCTAAACAGCCTGCTAATTATCGCCTTAACTGCGCGTGGCGGGTTCGTGGCCGGAAGTTCCTCATAACTTTCTCCCTGAGACCTGAAAAACCCGCGCAATGTCGCGGGTTTTTTTATACCTGCAAACCGGAAAACAGAACAAGAAATAACCGAGAGGATCACAACATGAGCGATAACGTCATCATTTTTGATACCACACTGCGTGACGGGGAGCAGGCATTACAGGCCAGTCTCAGTGTCAAAGAGAAGTTACAGATTGCTTTCCAGCTCGAACGCATGGGGGTTGATATTATTGAGGCCGGTTTCCCTGTCTCCTCTCCCGGTGATTTTCAGTCAGTGCAGACTATCGCCCGCGAAATCAAAAACAGCCGTATCGCGGCATTATCCCGCTGTGTGATCGGCGATATTGATGCCGCAGCGGAATCCCTGAAAGTCGCGGAAGCCTTCCGGTTGCATATGGTGCTCGCCACCTCCGGTATTCACGTCAAAACCAAACTGCGCAAGACCTTTGCTGACATCATCGATATGGCGGTCGGCTCGATTAAACATGCCCGCCGCTTTACCGATGACGTTGAGTTTTCCTGCGAAGATGCCGGGCGCACCGATATCGATGATTTATGCCGTATTGTGGAAGCCGCGATTAACGCAGGAGCCACCACGGTCAATATTCCGGACACCGTCGGTTACACCACACCGTACCAGTTCGGCGGCATTATCAGTGAATTGTTCAACCGCGTGCCGAATATCGACAAAACCATCATTTCTGTCCACTGCCATGATGATTTGGGCATGTCCGTTGCCAACTCCATCACCGCCGTACAGGCCGGAGCCCGCCAGATTGAAGGTACGATCAACGGGTTAGGCGAACGCGCCGGGAACTGTGCGCTGGAAGAAGTGATTATGGCGATTAAAGTGCGGGAAAAAATGCTGGGCGTGCGCACCGGGATCAATCACAAAGAGATTTACCGCACCAGCCAGCTGGTCAGCCAGTTATGCAACACCCCGGTACCGCCGAACAAGGCCGTGGTCGGCAGCAATGCCTTCTCCCACTCCTCCGGTATTCACCAGGACGGCGTGATTAAAAACCGCGAAACCTACGAAATCATGACGCCGGACAGCATCGGCCTGAAAGATAACTTAATCAACCTGACCTCCCGTTCCGGCCGCGCGGCGGTGAAACACCGGATGGCGGAAATGGGTTATCAGGAAGGTGACTATAACCTGGATGAATTATACGCCGACTTCCTGCAACTGGCGGACAAGAAAGGTCAGGTTTTCGATTACGACCTGGAAGCGCTGGTGTTTATGAAGCAGCAGCACCAGGAGCCGGAACATTTCTCGCTGGCGTTCCTCAACACCCAGTCAGGTACCGGTGTCAAAGCCTCCGCGATGGTCAGAATGCAGGCCGGGGATGACATTATCTCGGAATCCGCCCAGGGGAACGGCCCGGTGGATGCGGCTTATGAAGCCATCCGCCGTATCGCGGGTTACCCGCTGACCCTCGCCGCCTATCAGCTGACTGCCAAAGGTCAGGGAACGGATGCACTGGGTCAGGTGAATATCGTGGTGGAGTATGAAGGCCGTAAATTCCACGGTATGGGGCTGGCGACCGATATTGTTGAATCCTCCGCCCAGGCCATGATCCACGCCATCAACAGCATCTGGCGCGCCGGACAGGTAAAAGAAGAAAAACGGCGTATACAGTCAGATAACAACATGCACAACGATACTCATAACAACAATACAGAGACAAAGGAAGCGGTGTAATTATGTCGGAACAATTTCATATTGCAGTTTTACCGGGCGACGGAATCGGCCCTGAAATTATGGCGCAGGCGATTAAAGTGCTGGATGCGGTGCGCACCCGCTTTAACCTGACCATCACCACCAGTGAATATGATGTCGGCGGCATTGCCATCGACAACCATGGCCACCCGCTGCCGCCGGCCACACTGAAAGGCTGCGAACAGGCCGATGCGGTACTGTTCGGCTCTGTCGGCGGCCCGAAATGGGAAAAACTGCCGCCGGACTCCCAGCCGGAGCGCGGCGCTCTGCTCCCGCTGCGGGCACATTTCAAATTATTCAGTAACCTGCGCCCGGCACGGCTCTATCCTGCGCTGGAAGCGTTCTGCCCGCTGCGCAGTGATATCGCCGCACGCGGATTCGATATCCTGTGTGTCCGCGAACTGACCGGCGGGATCTATTTCGGGCAGCCTAAAGGCCGTGAAGGCGAAGGTAAATATGAGCGTGCTTATGATACCGAGGTGTATCACCGCTTTGAAATCGAGCGTATTGCCCGTATCGCCTTTGCCTCCGCCCAAAAACGCCGTGGCCAGGTAACATCGATTGATAAGGCCAACGTACTGCAAAGTTCCGTATTATGGCGCGAAGTGGTAACAGAAATCGCCAAAGAGTATCCGGATGTCGCGCTGTCACACATGTATATCGATAACGCCGCCATGCAGATGGTCAAAGATCCGTCGCAGTTTGATGTGATCCTCTGCTCCAACCTGTTCGGCGACATTATCTCCGACGAGTGCGCCATGATCACCGGCTCCATGGGCATGCTGCCGTCCGCCAGCCTGAATGAGAAAAAATTCGGTCTGTATGAACCGGCAGGCGGCTCTGCGCCGGATATCGCCGGGCAGAATATTGCCAACCCGGTGGCCCAGATTTTATCCGCTGCCATGATGCTGCGCTTCAGCTGCGGGCAGGATGCAGCGGCGGACAGCATCGAAAATGCGGTCAATCAGGCACTGAATGCCGGATACCGCACCCGGGATGTGGCCGGAAACGGCAAGAGTGTGACCACAGACGAAATGGGCGACATTATCGCGCGTTTGATTACAGAAGGGGCTTAAGATGAGCACAGGAAAAACTTTATATCAGAAATTATATGATGCCCATGTGGTTCGTGAAGAAGCAAACGAAACACCGATCCTGTATATCGACCGCCACCTGGTGCATGAGGTGACCTCTCCGCAGGCGTTTGACGGATTACGGGCAAAAAACCGCCCGGTGCGCCGCCCGGAAAAAACCTTCGCCACCATGGATCACAACGTTTCCACGCAGACCAAAGATATCAATGCCTGTGGTGAAATGGCCCGTAACCAGATGCAGGAGCTGATCAAAAACTGTGAGGCCTTTGGTGTCCGTCTCTATGATCTGAACCATCCGTTTCAGGGTATTGTGCATGTGATGGGGCCGGAACAGGGCATCACCCTGCCTGGCATGACCATTGTCTGTGGTGACTCCCACACCGCCACCCACGGCGCATTCGGCTCGCTGGCTTTTGGTATCGGCACCTCCGAGGTGGAACATGTGTTAGCCACCCAGACACTGAAACAGGCGCGGGCCAAAACCCTGAAAATTGAAGTGCGCGGCAAAGTGGCTCCCGGTATCACCGCCAAGGATATTGTACTGGCGATTATCGGTCACACCGGCAGCGCGGGCGGCACCGGTTACATCGCGGAATTCTGCGGGGATGCCATTGAGGCACTCTCCATGGAAGGCCGGATGACCGTCTGTAATATGGCAATCGAAATGGGCGCCAAAGGCGGAATGATTGCGCCGGATCAGACCACCTTTGATTATCTGAAAGGCCGTCAGTTCTCCCCGCAGGGCGCGGACTGGGATGCAGCTGTGGCTTACTGGCAGACACTGAAAAGTGATCCGGATGCAAAATATGACGCGGAAATTATTATCAATGCCGCTGATATCGCCCCGCAGGTCACCTGGGGCACCAATCCCGGTCAGGTGATTGATATCAGCCGGGCCATTCCCGCACCGGAGAGCTTTACCGACCCGGTGGAAAGAGCCTCGGCAGAAAAAGCGCTGGCGTATATGGATTTAACGCCGGGCAAAAAATTAACCGATGTGAAAATCGACAAGGTGTTTATCGGCTCCTGCACCAACTCACGGATTGAGGATTTACGCGCGGCTGCTGCCGTCGCCAAAGGGCGCAAAGTCGCGCCGGGTGTGCAGGCGATAGTGGTTCCGGGCTCCGGGCCGGTGAAATCCCAGGCGGAAGCGGAAGGTCTGGATAAAATCTTCACCGATGCCGGGTTTGAATGGCGTTTACCGGGCTGCTCGATGTGTCTGGCGATGAACAATGACCGTCTGGCACCGGGGGAGCGCTGTGCTTCCACCAGCAACCGCAACTTTGAAGGCCGCCAGGGGCGCGGCGGACGCACGCATCTGGTCAGCCCGGCCATGGCCGCCGCAGCCGCTGTCACCGGCAGTTTCGCCGATATCCGTACCATTGAGATGCGCTGAGGGAGAAAACCATGGAAAAATTTATTGTACATCAGGGCATTGCCGCACCGCTGGATGCCGCCAACGTGGATACCGATGCCATTATCCCGAAACAGTTTTTGCAGAAAGTGACCCGCACCGGCTTCGGACAGCATTTATTCAATGACTGGCGTTTTCTCGATGATGACGGACAGGTGCCGAACCCGGATTTTATCCTCAATGCCCCGCGTTATCAGGGCGCATCCATTCTGCTGGCCCGTGAAAACTTCGGCTGCGGCTCCTCCCGTGAGCACGCGCCGTGGGCCTTAACAGATTACGGCTTCAGAGTGGTGATTGCGCCAAGCTTTGCGGATATTTTTTACGGTAACTCATTCAACAACCAATTATTGCCGGTGAAATTACCCGAAGACGCGATTGATGCGCTCTTTGACTGGGTACAAAAAACAGAAGGTGCACAGATTATTGTTGATCTGGAGAACCAGAAAGTGATCGCCGGTGAGCTGGAATATCCGTTCAGTGTTGATACCTTCCGTCGTCACTGCATGATGAACGGCCTCGACAGTATCGGCCTCACCTTACAGCATGACGACATGATTTCCCGTTTTGAGGAAAAACTGCCTGCATTTATGAACTGATAACCGGATCCATTTCCACCATTGAACCCCTGCCATCACCCCCTTTTGTGATGGCAGCTTTTTTCCCCGTTTTCCCCGCCTCTTTTTCCGGATCACCGGACAGAAAAAAACCAGCCTTTCGGCTGGCGGTAAAAGTCACCATTACTCAAGAATCGGGAGTGAGTCAGGTATCACACTGACGTCATGAGCTGCTTTAATGACATTGAGTATGGACGTAATATATGGAAATAAAAATGGACAGAAAACCGACCGGAGTTCCTCTTTTATGAGCACACCACGCCTCCAGCACCAGTTTATCCGCCTGTGGCAGCATCATCAGGGACAGGAGACCGATACCACGCTTCAGGAGATCGCCGATATCCTGCATTGTTCCCGCCGTCATGTCCGCTCTCTGCTCAGCAGTATGCAGACAGCGGGCTGGCTCAGCTGGCAGGCAGAAACCGGACGGGGTAAGCGCTCACGTCTCTGTTTTCTGCAAAGCGGACGGGACCTCCAGCACGCCCGTGCCGAACAGCTGATCGAACAGGACAATATCGAAAAACTGGTGGCGATGGTCAATGATAAGGACGCGATGCGCCAGATGGTGTTATCCCAGCTGGAGCGCAGCTTCCGGCAGGGAAAAAGTCTGCTGCGCATTGTCTATTACCGACCTTTTTATAATTTACTGCCCGGCTCGCCGCTGCGCCGCTCGGAAGTCCATCTGCTGAGCCAGATTTTTAACGGACTGACGGCAATAAATGAGGAAAACGGGGAAGCTGTCCCGGCGCTGGCGCATCACTGGCAGCAGACCGGCGACAAACAGTGGCGTTTCTGGCTGCGCCCGGCGATATTTTTCCATCACGGCCGTGAGTTGCAGATGGTGGATATCATTTCCTCTTTTGAGCGCCTGCGTGACACACACCCGCTGTTCAGCCATATCCGCACTGTCCGTTCCGATATGCCTTACATTATCGATATCACACTGAATGAGGCCGACAGCTGGTTCCCGGTACTGACCGGCAGCCCGCACGCCGCCATTCTGCCCCATGAGTGGCAGGAACTGCCGGATTTCGCCCGCCGCCCTGTCGGCACCGGCCCGTATCAGGTGATCTGTAACAATGACCGTAAACTGACAATCCGTGCCTTTGACCATTATTACGGCTTCCGCGCCCTGCTGGATGAAGTTTCTGTGCTGGTGGTGCCGGAGCTGGAAGAAAAAATGGTCTGTACCACCCTGCATATCGGTGCGGACGGGCCGGAGCGGGATTCTCTCGACAGCCGGATGGAGGAAGGCTGCTATTTCCTGCTGCACGACACGCGTTCGGCAAAAGGAGAGCGGGAAGATATCCGCCGCTGGCTCAACAGCCTGATGACCCCGGTCAATCTGCTGTATCACTGCGAACCCCTGTATCAGCGCCACTGGTGGCCCGCTTACGGGCTGCTGCTGCGCTGGCATCACAGCAAACTTATCCCGCCCTGTGAAAAACCGGCTGACCTGACAGAACTGACACTGACCTATTATCAGGATCATCACGAATACCATGCTATCGGCAAATTATTGCAGCAGTTACTGGCAGAACAGGGTGTAAAACTGACGATTAATATCACTGATTACGACACCTGGTTTAACGGCGATTGTGACAGTGATTTCTGGCTGGCGACCGCCAACTTTTATAAGCCGCTGGATTTTTCGGTTTTCGCCACCCTGTACGAGCTGCCGCTGCTGCGCCGCTGTCTGGGCGATGACCTGCGTGCGCCGCTGAAGCAATGGCGGCAGCGTTCCCTGTCTCTGGCGGCATGGTGTGAGCAGATCATTGACAGGCAGATGCTGTTCCCGCTGTTCCATCACTGGCTTGAATTACAGGGGCAGCGCAGTATGCGGGGCGTCAAAATGAATACCTTCGGCTGGTTTGATTTTAAATCCGCCTGGTTTATCCCCCCGGAAAGTTAATTCACAGAAAAAGGCAAAGTTATAAACACCCTCTGATAAAAAACCGGCTTTTATTCACGTTTTCTGTGGATATAGTTGTGAAAAACGCAAGGGTAATGGGGGTATAGTTTTTAACTGCCCCCTGTTGATAAAATCACAATCTTTAAATAAACCCTGTTAAATCATATCAGTACGGAAATAAAAACAGAGAATCATCTGAAAAAAACACCGGCATTTTTTTTCACAGACTTACACAGCACAAAAAATAACCACACCCGGTGTTATCCACAGATTGTGACTTATCCGTGAGCAAAACCCCTGCTGAAACGCGAAAACAGGCGGAAGTCAAGCCTGTAAATCAAACCAGTAGTGAGGCTGTTTTTCACTTATCCCATAAAGCTGTGGATAACTCAGTGTAAGATCCTGTTTATTGTCTGAGGATGCTGGTGCACAACCTTCTGTACTTGTTGCGGTGGCGAAAATTAATAGCTATATATCAATAAATTAGATAATATTTATTTTTCATTCATGCCTATGTATTATTTTACCTGATAACACTGTTCAACTTTTAAGCACATAACATGACTCAACTTTTTCAGCCGCCGTTACCCCCGGCCAGCGAATCTGAGCTGCTCAGCCGCGCCCAATCCCTTGCCGGTGCCACTTTCGGTGAGCTGGCGGACTGTGCCGGTATACCGGTGCCGCCGGATCTGCGCCGCGATAAAGGCTGGGTCGGCATGCTGCTGGAATACTGGCTGGGCGCAGATGCAGGCAGTAAGGCAGAGCAGGATTTTGCTCACCTCGGGGTAGAGCTGAAAACCATTCCGGTGGATGAATCCGGCATGCCGCTGGAAACCACCTTTGTCTGTGTCGCCCCGCTGACCGGCAACAGCGGCGTTACCTGGGCGGATTGTCATGTGCGTCATAAGCTCTCCCGCGTGCTGTGGGTGCCGGTGGAAGGTGCGCGTCATATCCCGCTGGCAGAGCGCCGTGTCGGTTCACCGCTGCTGTGGTCACCGTCGGAGGAGGAAGAACGTCTGCTGCGGGCGGACTGGGAAGAGCTGATGGATATGATTGTGCTGGGGAAAGTGGAGCAGATCACCGCCCGTCATGGTCAGGTGATGCAGATCCGCCCGAAAGCGGCCAACAGCCGGGCACTCACAGAAGCTATCGGTCCGCACGGACAACCGATACAAACACTGCCCAGAGGCTTTTATCTGAAGAAAAATTTCACCGCACCTTTACTTAAGCGCTATTTCCGGTGCTGATCACTGTTTTGGGAGTTTGCTCCCGGTAAATATGAATCGCTTCAGTCATTAATATCGGTTCGAAAATAATGACAACAGGAGTGTTCCGGATGAAAAAAACCTTACTGACGCTTTCACTTGCAGCCGCATTACTGACTCCCGCCCTGCCCGCTTTTGCTGATACATCCTCCGCTGATATGACACTGGAACAGGTTCTGGTGATGAGCCGCCACAACCTGCGCACGCCGATTGTGAATACCGGTATTCTGACCGAAATCACCGATAAAACCTGGCCTGCGTGGGATGCGCAGAGCGGTTATCTGACCACCAAAGGCGGCGCACTGGAAGTCTATATGGGCCACTATTTCCGCGAGTGGCTGGATGAGAACAAACTGCTGCCGGACACCCTGTGCCCGACCGGTGAAAAAGAGCTGAATGTCTACGCCAACAGCCTTCAGCGCACGATTGCCACCGCGCAGTTCTTTACCGCCGGTGCTTTCCCGGGCTGTACCGTCACCGTGAACCACCAGCCGGAAATCGGCACCATGGATCCGGTGTTTAACCCGATCATCACCAATGACAGCGCAGAGTTTAAACAGACTGCCCTCGCTGCAATGGAGAGTCATTATAAAGGGCTGGATCTGACACCGGGTTATCAGGCACTGAATAAGGTGCTGAATATCAAAGACTCAGAACAGTGCAAAACCAACAAACTCTGTTCACTGGCCGACGGCAAAAACAGCTTTATTATTGAAGCCGGCAAAGAGCCGGGCGTGAAAGGCCCGCTGAAAATGGCAAACTCTGCGGTGGATGCCATCGACCTGCAATATTATGAAGGTTTCCCGGCAGACCAGGTCGCCTGGGGCGAAGTCACCACGCCGGAGCAGTGGACTGCGCTGAATACCCTGAAAAACGGCTATCAGGAATCTCTTTTCACCCCGCGTATTATCGCGAAAAACGTGGCACATCCGCTGCTGAACTATATTAATCAGCACTTTGCCGCCGCTGCGCCGGGCAGTGAAGCGAAATTTACCTTCCTGGCCGGGCATGATTCCAATATTGCCTCCCTGCTCTCCGCCCTGGAATTTAAACCGTATCAGTTGCCGGAACAGTATGAACATACGCCAATCGGCGGCAAATTAGTGTTCCAGCGCTGGACAAATAAAGCGGATAATAAATCCTATGTGAAGATTGATTATATTTACCAGTCATCTGATCAGCTGCGGAATAACAGTTATCTTTCTTTAAAAACTCCGCCGCAAAAAGTCACACTGGAACTGAAAAACTGTCCGGTTGATAAAAACGGCTATTGCGGATGGGAAACTTTCCAAAAAGTAATGAAAGACAGTTTATCCGAATAAACATTTTATGTTCATATTCCTGCCCGGCGCACCTTCGCCGGGCTTTTTATTTCTATCCCTGTCACGCTTCGGATAACACTAATAGATTAAGGCACTGTAAGCCGTACCTGCTGAGCCGCGAAAGTGTCGCGCAACGGCAGCCGCACAGTGACCCGGGATGGTTTCCGGTGCACCGTCTGACGGCACAATGGTGAATAAAGAGACCGGTGCGGAACAGTTCAGGCCGGATAACGGTCAGATGCGCAGACCGGATGCACAACTGGTCGCCGGGGGACAGAGCGGACAAACCGCCCCGCAGGGACAACAAAGCACACCGGTTTCCTCTGATCGTAACGGGAAAGTGCCTCCGGCACGCCCGCAGGCTGAAAACAGCCGGATGTCATCCGTGAAAAAAGAGATAACGTCAGCGGCGGAATCCGCCATGCCGTCTGTGGATGTTGACGCACCGTCAATCACGGCCCCGGAAGTGGGCATCTCCGTTCCGGGAACCTCCGCGCCAACGCTTGATATCAAAGCCCCGGCAGTCAGTTTACCGGGAGCGGAAGTCCCGGTCCCTGCACTGAAAAATCCGTTCTGATGATCTCAGCCGCACAAAAACCCGCCCCCGGCGGGTTTTTTAATGCCTGCACCGCCGCATATTCCGTGCCCTGCTTCAGACTACCCATGTAACAATCCATCCCGTCGGTAAACAGATGGAACAGGCAGCCGACCGCCACCGCCCGTACTTTCCATGACGGGATCAGCAGCAGAATAAGATACACAATCGCCGCCCACACAGTATGCAGCGGATGAAAACCGACACTGCATCTGTCCGGGTCAAAGACAGGATCTGCCAGCAGGTGATCCGCATCCATCACCATAGTGGCAATCATAATCATCGCCGCCGCTTTCCAGTGCTGCCGCCAGAACAGCCGGGCAAACAGAACCGGCACCAGAAAATGGCAGCCGTAATGCAGGATATTCCGGAAAATGTCAAATGCCACAGTAACTCCGCTGACGGGTTGTCCGTTATGATGACGGCTATCATAGCGGAAATACCGGAGGCTATCCGGCAGAAAATGGATCAGTCCGTCACAATAATAAAATACACCGCATTCCGGATAACAAAGCGGGAATTAACTGGTCTGCTCTGCGGGTTTATCGCTGCATTGTCTTAAGTAAACTGAGAAGATCAGGTATATTACCCCCTGATTGTTGGCTACCAAGAAAAAATAACTATGATTATCAAACCTAAAATTCGTGGTTTTATCTGCACTACCGCTCACCCGGCGGGCTGTGAAGCCCATGTTCGTGAGCAAATCGCCCGTGTGAAATCCTGCGGCGAACTGAAAAACGGGCCTAAAAAGGTTCTGGTGATTGGTGCATCCACCGGTTACGGTCTGGCTTCCCGTATCAATGCCGCTTTCGGCAGCGGTGCAGCGACTATCGGTGTATTTTTTGAAAAGCCGGGCAGTGAAAACAAAACCGGTTCTGCCGGCTGGTACAACGCAGCCGCTTTTGATAAAGCCGCCAAAGAAGAAGGCCTGTATGCAAAAAGCATTAACGGTGATGCCTTCTCTGATGAATGCCGTCAGAACGTTATTGATTTAATTAAACAGGATCTGGGTCAGATCGATCTGGTTGTTTATTCTCTGGCATCTCCGGTCCGCAAAATGCCGGAAACCGGTGAAATTGTCCGTTCCGCCCTGAAACCTATCGGCGAACCGTACAAATCTGTCGCGCTCGATACCAACAAAGACGTGCTGATCGAAGCCGTTGTTGAACCGGCCAATGAGCAGGAAATCGCAGACACCGTTAAAGTCATGGGCGGCCAGGACTGGGAACTGTGGATGAATGCATTAGAGGAAGCCGGTGTTCTGGCGGATAATGCACAGTCTGTTGCCTACTCCTATATCGGTACCGATTTAACATGGCCGATTTACTGGCACGGTACGCTGGGCAAAGCAAAAGAAGATTTGGATCGCGCAGCAGCAGCGATCAATCAGAAACTGCAGGCCAAAGGCGGCGCGGCGTATGTTGCCGTTCTGAAATCTGTCGTGACTCAGGCCTCTTCCGCTATTCCTGTTATGCCGTTATATATCTCTATCGTGTTTAAGATCATGAAAGAGAAAGGCATTCACGAAGGTTGTATTGAACAGACTCAGCGCTTATTTGCTACTAAACTGTTTAACGGTTCTGCGCCGGAAACCGATGAAAAACAGCGTCTGCGCCTGGATGACTGGGAATTACGCGATGATGTGCAGAACACCTGCCGTGAAATCTGGCAGCAGCTGACAGATGATAATATCAACGATTTAACCGACTATCAGGGCTATAAAGCGGAGTTCCTCCGTTTATTCGGCTTTGGTCTCGATGGCGTTGATTATGATGCTGATTTAAGCAGTGAAGTTAACTTCGACGTTAAAGAATTAGTATAATCATTTCTGAAAAACCCGCCACAGCCCTGACTATTCAGCGGCTGCGGCGGGTTTCTTATTTTTCCGGATTATTCAGCGGGTTTCGCAGACCAGCCAGTAATAATGGTTATTATTGAATCCGAACTCATCCAGCACCGTCAGCCCGAGCTTACGGGTGTGGGCGGCATAAGAGCGCGGGTTCACCTTGTTGATAAAGGTCACCAGGATATCAAACCGCTGCGACATTTTTTCCAGCGCAAAAGCAAACAGCCCTTCCAGCACGCCCTGCCCGCGCAGTGATGCATCAATACAGACCGGGCCGTACTGATACGAGTTCTCTGTGGTCAGCGTCTGACCGGCAAACTCATAATCACCCAGTTTATCAATCATATGGGCAAACAGCGGCCACGGTGACCAGTACTGCCAGGATGCCGCCATCACAAACGCCACCACCTTTCCGTCCTGTTTGGCGACAAATAATCCCTGCTCGTTTTCAATCAGATCCGTCATCTGTTCATCACTCATCTGTGTGGTGACAAAACCGTCCGGCTTGTCTTCATCACTGATGGTGGTCAGATGATAACGTTTTAATAAGGCTTTTACCTGATCCATATCCGTCAGTTCAGCAACACAATATTCCATCGTTATTCTCCGTTATCATTGTTATTCTGCGGCGGGAGGTACCGCAATATCCGCAATGCGATCATGACCGATCACACTGAAATAGTCATCCGCTGCCAGAGACACCGATCTCACCAGTTCACCGGCATTAAAAAATACCCGTCCGGCACCGGTCAGACGCTTATCAACATACAGCGTCAGTTCGTCATTAAAGCTGAACGGCGGGACCGCACCCATCGGGCAGCCGGTCAGTGCCTGTGCCGTTTCCGGCGCGGCAAATGAGGCTTTCTTCCCGCCCGCCAGTTTCGCGGCATTTTTAAAATTGACTTTGCAGTCTCCCGGCACAATCGCCAGCACATAGCGGATGTCCGGTGTGCTGCCGGTAACCTGTAAGACCATCGCTTTCGCCGCCTGGCTCAGTTTATTTCCCCTGATTTTACTTATCGCATCAGAACGGCCTTCCGCCGGATGTTCGATCACCTCAAAGGAAACCGCCCGTGAATCCAGTAAACGGGTGATTTTGTCAAATGTTGTCATATAAACCTCACAGTCAGCCGGAGAAACTCTTGCGTCATAATTTACTCTCAACGTACTCTTACAGAAACACACAGAACCCGTAAGAATGAGGCAGAACAGATGGTACAGCTTCCGCGCTACCGGCAGATGGCCGATCAGATAAAACAGGCTGTCCGCGAGGGCGTTTTACCGCCGGACAGCCGTCTGCCGTCCGTCCGTGTTCTGGCCGCACAGTACAATGTCAGCCTGACCACCGCCCTGAAAGTGCTGCGCACGCTGGAAGATGAGCATGTTGCGGTGGCGCGGCCGAAATCCGGCTTTTTTGTCGCCCCGGTTCAGCCTGCCGCTGCGGAAAGCCGCAGTACAGAGACACACACCGCCGATTTTGCCCCGCTGGATGAACAGACGGAACTGCATATGTCGATGGTCGGCGAAGAGTGCCGTGTCCGGCTCGATCTGGCTAACGGGCGGCGGGAACTCTATCCGGTCAGAAAACTGAGTCTTATCATGCGTCAGCTCAGTTACAGCAAGCCGTTCCTGCTGGGGGATTCGGTCAAAGGCACCGGCTATGCACCGCTGAAAGAGGAAATTGCCCGCCGTGCAGTCAGTTACGGTTGCCATATCACACCGGAAACCCTGCTTATCACCAACGGCTGTATTGAAGCCTTATCACTGGCACTGCGCGCCACGCTCAGCCCCGGGGATGCGGTGGCAGTGGAATCCCCCTGTTACTTTGTACTGTTGCAGATGCTGCGTAATCTCAATCTGCGGCTGACCGAAGTGGATGCCTGTGAAAACGGTTATGTCGATTGCGATAAACTCACCGCCCTGTTCCGCCGCAAAGCGGTAAAAGCTTTTGTGACACTCGCCAACGTCAATAATCCGCTGGGCAAAACGATTCCGGATGAAGTCAAAGCGGAGATAACCCGTCAGGCGGATGAAAACGGTGTGATCATTATTGAGGATGATACTTTCGGTGATGCCGCATTCGGCGGGCAGCGCCCGTTCCCGATGCGGGCATTCAGTCACAATGTCATTCTGTGCAGCGGATTTTCCAAAACCATCGCACCCGGCGTGCGTATCGGCTGGGTTCACAGTCAGCATTACATGCGCAAAATCACCTCCCTCAAATACACCTCCTCGATGGGCTCTCAGGTCCTGCCGCAGGCAGCTATCAGCGAACTGCTGAGCAACGGTGGCTATGATGCTCATCTGCGCCGCCTGCGCCGTGAACTGGCGGCACAGGTGCAGAACATCCGCCGTGTTGTGCTGCGGGAATTTCCGCCGGGCACCACCGTGACCGAACCGGAAGGCGGTTATGTTCTGTGGGTCACCATGCCGGAAGGCAGCCTGAATGTGCGGGAGCTGTTTCTCAATGCACGGGCGGAGGGGATCGGCATTGCGCCGGGCCATATCTTTGCCACCGACAACCGCTATGACCGCTGTTTCCGGCTCAACGCCGGGTTCGGCTGTGATAAGGACGTGGAGGATGCGATCGCCCGGCTGGCTCAGTGGTGCCGGGAATCATTACACACCGGATAACCCGGGGCTGACTGTTCTGTTTCTGCAACAGTGAAACCCGTTTTCATGACTACTCCTTGATAGTTCGCGCCCTTATTATCTGTTTATACATAATTATCAGGAGAGACATCATGAGAAACATTATCGGCACCTACCGCGCACCGAAAGGCCATTGGGTCGGCGACGGATTTCCGGTCAGCCAGATGTTTTCCTACAGCAATCACGGCAAACATCTGAATCCGTTTATCCTGCTCGACCGCGCCGGTCCGGCGGATTTCCCGCCATCAGAAGGCGCCAACCGGGGAGTTGGTGAGCACCCGCACCGCGGCTTTGAAACCGTAACTATCGTCTATGACGGCGAGGTGGCTCACCATGACTCCACCGGTCAGGGCGGCGTGATCGGTAAAGGTGATGTGCAGTGGATGACTGCCGCATCCGGTATTCTGCATCAGGAATACCATTCTGACCGCTTTATGCGGGAAGGCGGCACGCTGGATATGGTGCAGTTGTGGGTGAATCTGCCTGCTTCCGCAAAATCCGCCGCACCGGGTTATCAGTTACTGGAAAATAACGCCATTCCGGCAGTGGCACTGCCGAATGACGCCGGGACATTACGGGTGATCGCCGGAGAATATGCCGGAGCACGCGGTCCGGCCCGGACCTTCACGGAAATGGATGTGTGGGATCTGCGCCTGAAAGCCGGAAAAGTCACCGGACTGGCGGCAAAAGCCAGCCGCAACGCCGGACTGATCGTTCTGCACGGCAGTATTTATGTCGACAGCCGCGCACCACTGCACACCGGCGAGCTGATGATCCTGGACGGCACTGACAGCACTGACAGCACCATTCTGCTGGAAGCCACCGAAGATGCGGTTGTCCTGTTCCTCAGCGGCGAGCCGATTGATGAGCCGGTTGTCGGTTACGGCCCGTTTGTGATGAACAGCGAGCAGGAAATCCGCGAAGCCATTGAGGATTTCAACAGCGGCCGTTTCGGACATATCCCCGCTGAGTAAGACCGATGAGGCAAATACGACCGCTATTTGCCTCACAAAATGAGGCGAATAGCGTGGTTATTTGCCTCATTCTCTTATTATCCCTTATTCAGACAATAGCGGCTGCTGCGCCCGCCACTTTCACTTTCCGTCAGATAACCGGACTCAACCAAGTCAGCCAGATGCCGTGTTGCACTGGCGCGGCTGACTTTTGCTACTGACATATACTGCCGGTTATTAATACCGTCAGCAAAATCACCGTCCAGCATCCGGTTCAGTACTTTAGCCTGCTCAGGTTTCAGCCGGTTCTGATCAAACCGGTGCCAGTATCTGTTTTTTTCCAGTGTCCGCCTGATTTGCGCCAGCGTTGCGCCGACAGACACAACCAGCATTTTCACAAACCACTCCAGCCACGGCGTAATGTCCGTTCCCTGCCGTTGTGTCTGCTCCAGCACATTATAATATTCTTTGCGGTGCTCATTGATGGTCTGTGACATTGCATACAACCGCACAGTGCTGTTTTCTGCCTGAGCCAGTGCCAGATCCATAATAAGACGCCCAATCCGGCCATTCCCGTCTTCAAAAGGATGAATAGTCAGAAACCACAAATGGGCAATGCCTGCCCGTAAAACGGGGTCAATACCGGCGTTATCTCTGCTTTCATTAAACCAGGCGATAAATGCGTTTATTTCTGACTCCACCCGTTCCGCCGGAGGGGCCTCAAAATGAATGACCGGTTTATCCAGCCTGCCGGATACCACCTGAACAGCCCCGGAACGGAAACACCCGCCGGTTGTCCGGTTAAAAAGGGTGTCATTTTCGGGGAATAACCAGGTATGCCATTTCAGAAGGCGAGCCGCAGAAAGCGGTTCACCGGGATTATTGATTGCATCCAGCGCTGACTCCACCAGACCTTCCGTACGTTTGTCCGCCGGATAAGAGACCTCCTCAGAAATACCAAGGTGATTAGCCAGTGATGATCTGACAGAACGGGCATCCGGTTTTTCCCCCTCAATATCACTTGAGTAGATAATATTTGCCAGAATCGTATCCAGTGTCTTATCTTCAGCAAGCTCAAGCGCTTTATTACTGCCGTATAAATCACCCTGAAGAAAAGCAGCCTCCCGCAGCAGCGGCAATAACTGCGGTAAATCATACGTAAATCCGGGCCAGCTATGATGCTCCCATATCCACATACTGCCTCCGATGAGTAGAATAACATCGCTATTCTACTCACTAACTGAGGCGAATAGAATGATTATTTGCCTCACTATTCCCCCGTCCCCGAAAACGCCGCCGTCTGCGGCACACGTTCCGCCAGATAATTCAGCAGTGCCTGCACCGCAGGTAACAGCCCTTTGCGGGACGGGAAAACCGCGTGGATCACATCCTGCGGGAACTGCCAGCCCGGCAGAACACGGACAAGCCGTCCGGCAGTCAAATCATTGAGAACCACACCTTCCGGCAGACGGGCAATGCCCAGCCCTTTGCATGCCGCGCGGTGCAGTGTCATGACATCAGTGGTGGCGAGGCGTGCTGTGAGGTGTTTGGTGATGCTGCTGCCGTCTTCGCCGGTCAGTGTCAGCGTGTAGTTTTGTTTTTGTTCGCTGTTGGCGAGGATCGGGAATTCTGTCAGTTCGTCCGGATGCTGAGGTGCCGCTTTTCCGGTAAATAACAGCGGTGAAGCAACCAGGATACGCCGCGAATAGCCCAGCACTTTCATGGTCAGCCCGGAATCATCCAACGGGAGGGAGCGCACCCGCAGTGCGAGATCAAACCCTTCGCTGATCACATCCACCGGACGGTTAACTGCCAGGATCTGCACATCAATATCGGGGTATTTCACCATAAAATCTGTCAGCAGATCCTGAAGATAAGCCTGTAACAGCGCGACCGGACAGGAAAACTTCACGCTGCCGCGCGGATGCCCCTGTACCGAGCAGATAATCTCTTCGGCGATCTCCGCCTCATCAATCACATTTTTACACTGCTGGTAGAAGGTCCGGCCGATCTCAGTGACATGAAACTGCCGGGTGGAGCGGTAGATCAATGAAATATTCAGTTTCTGTTCCAGATCAGCAATACGGCGGCTGAGCCGGGATTTCGGAATGCCCAGCGCTTCGCCCGCCGGGGAAAATCCACCGTATTCCACCACTTTCACAAAATAATAGAGGTCATTCAGATCGTATTTCATGCCTGTCACCCGCAGCGTTATCCTGCGGATCAGTATACATAAAAAAATCCGCCGCATTCAGCATGCGGCGGATGTCTGTGAATATAAACGCAATAATTTAGCGGTAAACAATCCCGCCGTCGGTCAGAATCGCCTGGCCGGTGATGTAATCCGAGTCGTCGCTTGCCAGGAAGGCAACCAGTGCCGCCACGTCATCCGGCGTCTGGGCGCGGCCCAGCGCGATACCATCGACATATTTTTTGTAAGTTTCCCCTTTCGGCGCGCCGGTGATTTCAGAGAAACGCTCATCAATTTCCACCCACATATCCGTGCCGACAATCCCCGGACAGTAAGCATTCACGGTGATCCCGCTGCTGGCAAATTCTTTGGCCGCCGCCTGTGTCAGTGCACGGACCGCAAATTTAGTGGCGGAATAGACGCCGAGTAAGGCAAAACCATCATGTCCGGCAATGGATGAGGCGTTAATGATTTTCCCTTTCTGTCCGCGTGCTTTGAATTTGGCCGCTGCGGCCTGAATTCCCCACATCGTGCCATCGACGTTAATGCGGAAAATACGATCCATATCCTCCGGCAGCACATCTTCAATGGCTTTAACCTGTGCAATACCGGCGTTATTGACGATAACATCAAAACCGCCCAATGCTTGTTCTGCTTTATCAACAACCGCAAAAACCTGATCGCGCTGACTGATATCTGCGGTGAATACCGCCGCTTTGCGGCCCAGGGCTTCCACTTCTTTTTTGACTTTCGCCAGCCCTTCTTCTTTCAGATCCACCAGCGCGATATCCGCCCCTTCTTTGGCTAAGCGCAGTGCAATACCACGACCAATCCCCTGTGCAGCGCCGGTAACCAGAACCACTTTACCCGTTAGTGCCATGATGTGCTCCTTATGAGTGAGGTATTTCGTTATGATATTAATACTCATTTAAAAACATACGCGTTTTTACCCGGGTTGCAAGCCGGTAAGCACATAATGAGCAACTGTCCTGCCATGTGACAACACATCGCTGTAACAAAATTCATCGGAGTCTCATTCCGTAACATTCCCTGTCCTGCATAACCCACCCGCCGGAAACAAAACAATCAGTATCATTTATATATTAATAATTTCAGTGAATGTAACCCAAAACGCTGTTACAGACTCTGGTGAAGGGATTCAGCTTACCGTTACAGGCGGATAATCCGAAAAAATCAATGTAAACGCTTTCTTTTGCTGTGAGATGAATCACACGGTCATCACGCACTCCGGGTTAAGATGGCAACATGTTTCATTACCTCTGACCTGTAATTTCTGATGACATCTATACACCCCGTAACTATCCGTGATGTTGCAAAACGCGCCGGTGTCTCCGTTGCCACGGTATCCCGTGTGCTGAACAATACGGCGGCCACCCGCTCAGAGACCCGGGAACTGGTGATGAACGCCGTGACTGAGCTGGATTACCGGCCAAACGCCAATGCACAGGCACTGGCCAGCCAGAGCAGTGATATTCTCGGCGTGGTGGTGATGGATGTGGCCGACCCGTTTTTCGGCGCGCTGGTCAAAGCGGTGGACACAGTCGCCCAGCAGCACAGCAAGCATGTGCTGATCGGCAACGGCTACCATCAGGCAGAGCAGGAGCGTCATGCCATTGAAGTACTGATCCGCCAGCGCTGCAACGCCCTGGTGGTGCATTCCAAAGCGCTCAGTGACGCGGAACTGAGTGATTTTCTCCGTCAGGTGCCCGGCATGACCGTTATTAACCGCGTTATTCCCGGTTTTGAGCACCGCTGTGTCGGGCTGGATAACCTGTCCGGCGGGGAAATGGCGACCCGTCTGCTGATCTCTCAGGGGCATCAGCGCATTGGTTATCTCGGCTCCACCCATGAGATAGAAGATAATACCCTGCGTTATCAGGGTTATACCCGTGCCATGAAAGCCGCCGGACTGACAACTGGTGCAGCCTGGTATGCCGCCGGTTCGCCGGATTCTGACGGCGGTGAGGCCGCCATGATAGAGCTGCTGAGCCGTAATCAGGCACTCTCCGCTGTGTTTGCCTATAACGATGCCATGGCGGCCGGCGCTATGTCGGTACTGAATGAAAACGGTATCCGCGTGCCGCAGCAGTTTTCCCTGATCGGCTTTGATGATATTCCCGCCGCCCGTTTCACCACTCCGAAGCTGACCACAGTACGCTACCCGGTGGTCTCCATGGCCATGCTGGCGACAGAACTTGCCTTAGCGGGCGCCGCCGGAACCTTGCCGCCGCCGGAGTCCCATGTGTTTATGCCGACCCTGGTTATCCGTCACTCTTCTGCCTACCGGTGATATTTCTCCATGTAAACGTTTTCAATCTGTGAGTCTATTCACAGACGGATAACAACTCTCATTTTATGATCCGGGCGTTTCCTGACGTTATCGTCATGTCCCAGGTTCTGCCATCTTCTTACCGGCATGCCGTTTTATTTATAAATTATTATTATCATTTGCCGGAAGAATGATAAACACCGCCCCTGCCTTTCCTCTGAATAACAGGTGGCGTCATAAATAAAAACTGTACCCTATCCCCCGACCCGGAGGCAGAGAATGAAGAAGCATTTTGTCCTGGCAGGCGTTGCCGCCGCCATGCTGTTTGGTGCTGCGGCACAGGCACAGGCTGATACCCGTATTGGTGTGACCATCTACAAATACGATGACAACTTTATGTCTATCGTCCGTAAAGCCCTTGAAAAAGATGCAAAAAATTCACCGGAAATCACCCTTCTGATGAATGATTCACAAAACGACCAGTCCAAACAGAATGATCAGATTGATGTGCTGCTGGCCAAGGGCGTTAAAGCACTGGCGATCAACCTGGTTGACCCTGCCGCCGCCCCTGTGATCATCGACAAAGCAAAATCCAGTGATATTCCGGTCGTATTCTTCAATAAAGAGCCTTCGCGCAAAGCCCTCGACAGTTACGACAAAGCCTGGTTTGTCGGTACCGACTCCAAAGAATCCGGGGTTATCCAGGGTGAGCTGATTGCCAAACACTGGGCAGCCAACCCGGCGTGGGATCTGAACAAAGACGGTAAAATTCAGTATGTGCTGATCAAAGGTGAGCCGGGTCATCCGGATGCGGAAGCCCGTACCACCTATTCGGTCAAAACCCTGAATGAGAAAGGCATCCCGACAGAGCAGCTTCAGCTCGATACCGCAATGTGGGATACCGCACAGGCCAAAGATAAAATGGATGCATGGCTCTCCGGCCCGAATGCAGACAAAATCGAAGTGGTCATTGCCAACAATGACGCGATGGCAATGGGCGCGGTTGAAGCCCTGAAAGCACACAACAAAACCAATATCCTGGTCTTTGGTGTGGATGCGCTGCCGGAAGCCCTCTCAATGGTGAAATCCGGGGCAATGGCCGGTACGGTGCTGAATGACGCGGAAAACCAGGCGAAAGCCACCATGGCTATCACCAAAAACCTGGCGGAAGGCAAACCGGCAGCGGAAGGCACAAACTACAAAATTGAGAACAATGTTATCCGTGTGCCGTATGTCGGCGTGGATAAAGAGAACCTGTCACAGTTTATAAAATAAGCAGTGATTCTTTCCGCCCGCAGCATCCGTGCTGCGGGCGTGTCCGGAACGATAACATTAGCCAGGTGTATGTATGGCCGACAGCTCAGGCGAATATCTGCTGGAAATGATGCATATCAATAAGTCATTTCCCGGCGTTAAGGCACTCGATAATGTCAATTTACGGGTACGACCGCACTCCGTTCATGCCCTGATGGGCGAAAACGGTGCCGGTAAATCCACATTATTAAAATGCCTTTTCGGGATTTATAAAAAAGACAGCGGCAGCATCCTGTTTCAGGGACAGGAAATCGATTTTAAAGGCTCAAAAGAGGCACTGGAACACGGCGTGTCCATGGTGCATCAGGAGCTGAACCTGGTGCTTCAGCGCTCGGTGATGGACAACATGTGGCTGGGACGGTATCCCGCCAAAGGGTTTTTTGTCGATCAGAACAAGATGCTGAAAGACACCCAGGCCATCTTTGATGAGCTGGATATCGATATCGATCCGCGGGAAAAAGTCCGCAATCTGTCCGTCTCGCAAATGCAGATGATCGAAATCGCCAAGGCGTTTTCCTATAACGCCAAAATTGTGATCATGGATGAGCCGACCTCCTCCCTGACCGAAAAAGAAGTCAATCATCTGTTTACCATTATCCGCAAGCTGAAAGATCGCGGCTGCGGCATCGTCTATATCTCCCACAAAATGGAAGAAATTTTCCGTCTCTGTGATGAGATAACCATTCTGCGTGACGGCCAGTGGATCTCCACACAGCCCCTCGAAGGGCTGACGATGGATAACATTATTGCCGCCATGGTCGGGCGCACACTCAGCCAGCGTTTCCCGGAAAAACAGAGCACACCGGGGGATGTCATGCTGGAAGTCAGAAACCTGACGTCTCTGCGCCAGCCGTCTATCCGCGATATCAGTTTCGATCTGCATCAGGGGGAAATCCTCGGTATCGCCGGTCTGGTCGGTGCAAAACGGACGGATATTCTCGAAACCCTGTTCGGGATCCGCGAGAAATCCTCCGGCACCATCACACTGAGAGGGAAAACCATTAAGAACAACAGTGCGAATGAAGCCATTAATCACGGTTTCGCACTGGTCACCGAAGAGCGCCGCGCCACGGGAATCTATGCCTGGCTGAATATCAGCTTTAACTCGCTGATTTCAAACATGGGCAAATATAAAAATAAACTGGGTCTGCTGGATAACAGCAAAATGAAAAGTGATACCCAGTGGGTAATTGATGCCATGCGGGTGAAAACCCCCGGCCATCACACCCAGATAGGCTCGCTATCCGGCGGGAATCAGCAGAAGGTGATTATCGGCCGCTGGCTGCTGACACAACCGGAAGTGTTAATGCTGGATGAACCGACACGGGGTATTGATGTCGGGGCAAAATTTGAAATTTATCAGCTAATTACTGAACTGGCCAAAAAAGGAAAAGGGATCATTATCGTTTCCTCCGAAATGCCGGAACTGCTGGGGATCACAGACCGGATTCTGGTGATGAGCAACGGTGAGGTCGCCGGTATCGTCAACACCCGTGACACTTCGCAGAGTGAGATTTTACGTCTCGCCTCCCTTCACCTTTAAGGATATTAACAATGAGCGCAGCATTAAATAAAAAAAGCTTCCTGTCCTATCTGAAGGACGGGGGGATTTATGTGGTTCTGCTGGTCTTACTGGCGATCATTATCATTCAGGACCCGACATTCCTCAGCCTGATGAACCTGAGTAATATCCTCACCCAATCCTCGGTGCGGATTATTATCGCGCTGGGTGTCGCAGGGCTGATTGTCACCCAGGGTACGGATTTATCCGCCGGCCGTCAGGTCGGGCTGGCGGCGGTGATTGCGGCAACATTGCTGCAATCTATGGAAAACGTGAACAAAGTTTTCCCGCAGATGGAAACCTGGTCTATCCCGATGGTGATCCTGCTGGTGTGCGCGGTCGGTGCGGTTATCGGTCTGGTTAACGGCCTGATTATTGCCTATCTCAATGTCACGCCGTTTATTACCACACTCGGTACCATGATCATTGTCTACGGTATCAACTCCCTGTATTACGACTCTGTCGGTGCTTCTCCGGTGGCGGGGTTTGATCCGAAATTCTCTGAATTTGCCCAGGGATTTATCCGTTTCGGTGATTTTAAGCTGTCATATATTACGTTCTATGCCGCGATAGCCGTCTTTTTTGTCTGGATCCTGTGGAATAAAACCCGCTTTGGTAAAAATATCTTTGCCATCGGCGGTAACCCGGAAGCGGCTAAAGTGTCCGGCGTGAATGTCGGCCTGAACCTGATTATGATTTATGCCTTATCCGGCGTGTTCTATGCCTTCGGCGGGTTGCTGGAAGCCGGACGTATCGGCAGTGCGACCAACAACCTCGGCTTTATGTATGAGCTGGATGCCATCGCGGCCTGCGTGGTGGGCGGCGTATCCTTCTCCGGCGGGGTCGGGACTGTGCTGGGCGTGGTGACCGGGGTGCTGATTTTTACCCTGATAAACTACGGCCTGACCTATATCGGCATCAACCCGTACTGGCAGTACATTATCAAGGGCAGCATCATTATTTTTGCCGTCGCGCTGGATTCACTGAAATACGCGAAGAAAAAATAATCCCGCTGAAATGCAAAAAGACCCGCACTGCGGGTCTTTTGTTTTAACGGTGGTGAAACCGGTTTCAGCCTTTCTTCGCGGCCTGGAGATAGAGCATTTCCAGTGCGATGGTTGCGCCGGCCAGTGCCGTAATATCGGACTGATCATACGCCGGTGCCACTTCCACCAGATCCATGCCAACGATATTCAGCGGCTGAAGGCCGCGCAGCAGTTTCAGCGCACGATCTGTTGTCAGCCCGCCGATAACCGGTGTGCCGGTGCCCGGGGCAAATGCCGGGTCCAGACAGTCGATATCGAAGGTCAGATAAACCGGCATATCACCGACAATCGTTTTCACCTGAGCAATCACATCATCCACGGTGCGGTCATTGACCTGCGCCGCATCAATCACGGTGAAACCGTTATCTGTTTCATGCTCGGTACGGATACCAATCTGCACGGAATGCGCCGGGTCAATCAGTCCCTCATTCGGGGCGTGATAGAACATGGTGCCGTGGTCAAATTTGCTGCCGTTGCCGTAAGTGTCGGTATGAGCATCGAAATGCACCAGCGCCATCTTACCGAAATGTTTGGCATGCGCGCGCAGCAGCGGCAGAGTCACAAAGTGATCGCCCCCGAAAGAGAGACATTTTTTACCGGACGCCAGCACTTTTTCTGTGTGTGCCTGTAACTTATCACTCATGTCCTGTGCATCACCGAACGCGAACACCAGATCACCGCAATCCACCACATTCAGGCGCTCGCGCATATCGAATGTCCACGGCCAGCGGTTACCTTCCCAGGCCAGATTGGTTGAAATCTGACGGATGGCTGCAGGTCCGTGACGGGAACCCGCGCGGCCGGAGGTCGCCATATCAAACGGAACACCGGTGATCACCCAGTCAGCGTCACTGGTGTACGGCTGGAAATTCAGCGGCAGGCGGAGAAAACCAAACGCATTAGAGACCAGTGAGTTATCGGTCTGATTGCCTAATGTGCTGTTAATCATAATGATTCCTTTATCAATGTCTTACTGACACAAAACCGGACGTAATAAATATCCCGCCGGGTATTATTCATCTTCTAAGCTATTCGTCTTCTAAATACGTGTAACCGTACAGGCCGCTCTCGAACTCTTCGGTAAAGGCCTTTTGCTCCTCTTCATCCAGATCAGAGATTTTCACCTGATCACGGAAGCGTTCGAGCAGAATTTTCGGATCCAGCTTCACATACTGAAGCATATCCGCCACGGAATCGCCCTCTTCACTTTCCAGATAGCGCACCTGACCGTTTTCGCCGACATACACATCCAGTGCAGCGGTATCGCCGAACAGGTTATGCATATTGCCGAGGATTTCCTGGTAAGCACCAATCATGAAAAAGCCCATCATCGGCGGATTTTCCGGGTCATAAGATGGCATCGGCATGGTGGTCGCCACCCCGTCACCATCCACATAGTGGTCGATAATACCGTCGGAGTCACAGGTGATATCCAGCAGCACCGCGCGGCGATCCAGCGGCTTATCCAGCCCTTCAATCGGCAGTACCGGGAACAGCTGATCAATCCCCCACGCATCCGGCAGTGACTGGAACAGCGAGAAATTCACATAGAATTTATCCGCCATGCGTTCCTGCAGTTCATCGATAATCGGACGGTGTGCGCGGTTACCCGGATCGAGATCCTGCTGGATACGGCGGCAGATATTCAGATACAGCCCTTCTGCCCAGGCGCGTTCAGTCAGGGACAGCATGCCCTGCGCGTACTGGGTGTGAATATCATGCAGGTCGAGCTGGCTGTCGTGCAGCCATTCGCGCAGAGAGCGGGTATTGCCCTTGCTCTGCATCTCTTCCCAGGTTTCCCACAGGCTGGCAACCGGACGCGGTGCGTCTTCGGCAGGCGCCGCCACCGGGGAGAACTCGTTGCGCTCAACACCGATCACATTGGATACCAGTACGGTATGGTGCGCCGTCAGGGCTCGGCCGGATTCGGTAATAACTGTCGGGTGCAGCAGGCCGTGCTCTTCACAGGCATCGCCGATAGCCCAGATCACATTATTGGCATACTCATTCAGCCCGTAGTTCACAGAGCAGTCAGACTGCGAACGGGTACCTTCATAATCCACCCCGAGGCCGCCGCCGACATCAAAGCACTGAATATTGACACCCAGCTGATGCAGTTCAACATAAAAACGGGCGGATTCACGGACACCGGTCGCGATATCGCGGATATTCGCCATCTGCGAACCGAGGTGGAAATGCAGCAGCTGCAGGCTCTCCAGGCTGTCAGCCTGACGCAGCATATCAATCAGCTGCAGTACCTGGGTGGCCGCCAGACCGAACTTGGATTTCTCGCCGCCGCTGGCCTGCCATTTACCGGATCCCTGAGACGCCAGACGCGCCCGCACGCCCAGGCGCGGTACCACATCCAGATTTTTGGCTTCTTCAAGCACCACGGCGATTTCAGACATTTTTTCAATCACAAGATACACTTTGTGACCGAGTTTCTCGCCCATCAGGGCAAGACGGATATACTCGCGGTCTTTATAGCCGTTGCAGACGATCACACTGCGGGTCATACCGGCGTGCGCCAGTACCGCCATCAGCTCTGCTTTGGAACCGGCTTCCAGTCCCAGCGGCTCCCCGGCATTGACCAGGGTTTCAATCACGCGCCGCTGCTGGTTGACCTTAATCGGGTAAACCAGAAAATAATCACCTTTGTAACCATAGGATTCGCGGGCACGGCGGAACGCGGCATTAATCGAACGCAGACGATGCTGCAAAATCTGCGGAAAGCAGAATAATGCAGGCAGACGGATGTGCTCCCGCTCTTTCTGCACACGATTAACCAGCTCAGCCAGATCAACGGCGGCCTGCGGCATCTCCGGATTCGGGCAGACGGTGACATGACCGAGGTCATTCACACCGTAATAGCTGCCGCCCCAGTACGCGATGTTATAGGTCTGCTGCATCTTCAGCGCGATATTATCATTCATTAGTCATCTCCTGATTCTGGAGTGAAACTTACCTGTATGGCTGACATACGCCTATCCCCCTTCACCGTGGGATAAATCTGTCCTGTTGACAAGTAAAAATTCAAAATGGATTACATCATCCGGCAAAAACCGGACACAGATTTACGGGCTTACCGCAGAGTGACCCGCCTGCTTGCGTTATCCGGTCTGTTTGAGTGTAACGGATACGGAAAACACCGTGCAGAGCACGTGTCAGTCAGAGAGGAAGAGAGAACAGAAAAAGACGCGGACACATGCTGTAAAGCACGTGGCTGTTGAACGTCAACAAGCAGCAGATAATGGTTCATTAACCCATTTACCCCCACACAGGATTACACACCGTAACCCCCGCCTGAATCATACAGAAAACCTGAGTTTCTGCCGTTTATAACTGAAGAAAAATTCACAGCTACTGGCCGCAGTTTATACCGGTTATGACACAAAAATGCAAAATCAAAATGACGGATAAGTGTAAAAAATAAAAAACAGTCACGTAACACATTCTGAAAAGTGAAAAAAACCAGCGGAAAAACCGGAGGCACTATAAAATTTCTGGAACCACTGCCGATTATACATTAGAATAGCCGTCTAGAAGTTAATACATCCATCAATGTACCGAAAGTTCACTTCACTTAAGGTAGAGAAAAATAATGACTACACATCTTTTCACTTCTGAGTCCGTATCTGAAGGACACCCGGATAAAATTGCCGACCAAATTTCGGATGCAGTCCTTGATGCGATTTTAGAACAAGATCCCAAAGCGCGTGTTGCCTGCGAAACCTATGTCAAAACCGGTATGGTTCTGGTCGGCGGTGAAATCACCACCAGGGCATGGGTTGATATTGAGGAAATCACGCGCCGTACTGTCCGTGAGATTGGCTATACCAGCTCATCCATGGGCTTCGATGCTGATTCCTGTGCGGTAATCAGTGCTATCGGCAAACAATCTGCCGACATCAACCAGGGCGTTGACCGCGCTGACCCGCTTGAGCAGGGTGCCGGTGACCAGGGTCTGATGTTTGGTTATGCCTCAAACGAAACTGACGTGCTGATGCCGGCACCAATCACCTATGCTCACCGTCTGGTCGAGCGTCAGGCTCAGGTACGTAAAAGCGGTACGCTGCCGTGGCTGCGTCCGGATGCGAAAAGCCAGATCACCTTCCGTTACGATGACAACAAAATCGCCGGGATTGATGCGGTTGTGCTGTCAACCCAGCATTCTGAAGATATCTCACAGAAAGATCTGCATGAAGCGGTGATGGAAGAGATCATCAAACCGGTTCTGCCGGTTGAGTGGCTGGATCCGACCACCAAATATTTCATCAACCCGACCGGCCGTTTTGTTATCGGCGGACCAATGGGTGACTGCGGTCTGACCGGCCGTAAAATCATCGTCGATACCTACGGCGGCATGGCACGTCACGGCGGCGGCGCATTCTCCGGTAAGGATCCGTCAAAAGTTGACCGTTCCGCAGCCTATGCGGCCCGTTATGTGGCAAAAAATATTGTCGCTGCCGGTCTTGCTGACCGCTGTGAAATCCAGGTCTCCTACGCAATTGGCGTGGCAGAGCCGACGTCCATTATGGTGGAAACCTTCGGTACCGGTAAAGTCTCCAACCAGCAACTGACGCTGCTGGTGCGCGAGTTCTTCGACCTGCGTCCGTACGGTCTGATTCAGATGCTGGATCTGCTGCACCCGATTTATCAGGAAACCGCAGCATACGGTCACTTCGGGCGTCCTCAGTTCCCGTGGGAAAAAACCGACAAAGCAGAGCAGCTGCGCGAAGCCGCTGGTCTGAAATAATTCCCTGTTATATTAACAGGCACAAAAAACCGGCTTTTCAGCCGGTTTTTTTATGTTCTGAATCCGTAAATACATTATGATTTACTGCACTGCCGTGATGAATACAGTGCAAAAATCACCATCCCGGCAATCATTGACGCAGTAAATACCAGTCCTTTAATGCTGAGCATCCCGGATAACACAATACCTGGTCCGGGGCAGATCCCCGCCAGCCCCCAGCCGATACCAAACAACAGTGCGCCGGTCAGCAGCCGTTTATCAATTTTACTGTTTGCCGGTAATTCAAGCGGCGTGCCGCATACGGTCTTTTTGCGTTTTTTGGCCACGATAAAGGCAACCATACTGACTGCCATCGCCACCGCCATGGTGATCAGCAGAGAAGGATCCCAGTTGCCGGTAATATCCAGAAACGCCAGAATTTTCTGCGGATTACCCATCCCGGGCACCAGCAAACCGAGGCCGAACAAAATCCCGCTGATTAATGCAGTGATAACAGGCATAGCGTATCCTTATTTCATCAGCCAGACAGTCAGAAAAGCACTGACCATAAACACCGCCACGGCAGCAAATGATCGTTTTGATAACCGCGCCATACCGCAGATACCGTGTCCGCTGGTACAGCCGTTACCCAGCCGCGTGCCGAAACCGACCAGCAGACCGGCCACAATCAGCAGCGGATAATCCGCAGCGATCACCACATCCGGCTGACCGGCAAACAACCTGTAAACCCACGGTGCCCCTGCCAGCCCGGCAATAAACGCTATCCGCCAGCCGCTCTGCTTTGTGAACATATTGGCGAAGATCCCGCTGATCCCGGCAATCCGCCCGTTAAACAGTAACAGTACAGCAACCGCAATGCCGATCATCAGTCCGCCCAGTGCCGCACTGACCGGCGTAAAAGCCGCGCTATCAATAATCATATTATTTTCCTTGTTTTTCAGGACAATAAAGCTGATACAGCGTGGTGAGCAATATCAGGACTTTTTCATCTGCCACGGAATAATAGATACGTTTTCCCTCACGCCGGGTGTGCACCAGTCCTTCATTGCGCAGAACCGTCAGTTGCTGTGACAGCGTCGGCTGATTGATGCCGGTCCGCTCCTCCAGTTCGCTGACATTGCATTCCCCCTGACTCAGCTGACAGAGCAGCAGCAGACGATCCGGATTCCCCAGTGTTTTCAGCAGGGCAGCAACGCCGGTGGCGGCTTCCTGCATATCGGTAAGCAGTGTTGGTGTCATGAATTTATTCCTTACGACATTATATAATTAAATATAATATTATTTTGCAACATATACAACATACTGATAACGGTTGCAGCTTTACGTCAGTATCGCTAAGCTTCCGGCTATGAAACCGACCCGAGTCCCCACCGCATTACAGCAGGCCTGCATGCAGACCCTGCGTGATTATCTGGCCCGCGCCTGCCGGGTGCTGAAGACGGATTATCCGGAGCCTGAACTGAACTATCGTCAGCGCGGCACCACCGCCGGCAGTGCCTGCCTGCAAACATGGGAAATCCGCCTCAATCCGGTGTTACTGACGGAAAACGGCCCCGGATTTATACAGGATGTGGTTCCTCACGAGCTGGCGCATCTGCTGGTTTACCGCCGTTTCGGACGCGTGGCGCCTCACGGGCGGGAATGGCAGTGGATGATGACAGAGGTGCTGGGTGTTCCGGCCGTCCGTACACACCGCTTTGATGTGACGTCTGTCCGCGCCCGGACATTCACTTACCGCTGCCAATGCAAAACGGCACATGAACTGACTGTCCGCCGCCATAACAAAGTGTTGCGCGGGGAAAGTCAGTACCTGTGCCGTCACTGTAAAAGTACGCTGGTGTGGGATAACAGTGCAGCTGCAATATCATCCCCGTGCGACCTTACACCAGATCAGTCATAATCAGTTTGGCCATCTCGAAGTAGATAATCAGCCCGGTGCCGTCAATCAGTGTGGCAATAAACGGCGCGGAAACCACTGCCGGATCCACTTTCAGACGCTTGAGCACCATCGGGATAATGGAAGACACCACCGCACTCCAGACTGTGATACACACCAGTGTCAGACTGACCACCATCATCACTTCCGGCCCGACCCCCAGGAACCAGGCACGGATCATCCCGGCACATCCCATGGTAAAGGCGACCAGCAGTGACGTGGACAGCTCTTTGCGCAGCACCGCGCCGATATTGCGCAGGCTCACTTCCCCGAGAGCCATGGCACGGACGAGGGTTGAGGTGATCTGAGTACCGCTGTTACCGCCGGTGCCGATCAGCAGCGGGATAAAGAAAGCCAGCGAGATAGCGGCTTCCAGCTGCTCTTCAAATGCCTTGAGTACCGTACCGGTATAAGCTTCCGCCACAAACAGCATCAGCAGCCAGACTGCGCGCTTGCGCCACAGCGTAAACGGGCTGGTGCTCAGATAAGGCTCATCCAGCGGCTGGGAACCGCCCTGTAATGCCGCATCCTGGGTATTTTCATCCTCAATCAGCTCTGCGATATCCTGCGGACGCAGAATACCGGCCAGCTTGCCGAACTGCACCACCGGCACAGTATCAATCCCGCTGTTGTTGATAAGCTCATACACGTCGTGCCGGGACTGCTCCGGTGACACCGAAAAATACGTCTGGCGCATAACATCGGCGACAAACATATCTTCCGCTGCGGTCAGCAGGGCTTTGACCGGCAGGATACCATTCAGGTAATTATCCTCATCCAGTACATATAAATAAGTGGGGATCTGCTCACCTTCCAGTTCCTCACGCAGGGTGCGTTTGACGGCAGCAATCGTGTCTGACACGGTCACGCGGATATACGCCTGACTCATGTAAGCACTGACTGCGTCTTCATCATTACGCTGCGGACGATCGGTATGGTGTGGCGGATTAACGGATGGCGCGGAAATGACCAGCGCGTCCGCTTTTTCGTAGTTGGTTAACTTCATGATGTGTGACCCTAATGTCTGTTATGGACTTCAAACAGCACTCCAATAGGGGCGAAACCAGATGAGAGAATGCGTAGGCTATCTCACGTCTCGGTTTTAGCACTATACAACGTATCCCGCAGACTGCGGGAAGTTACTTCGGGTTATACCTTCTGTTCGATATAACCTGTCCTAATCTTGGGCGTCTCTCGACGTCGTCAGATCAGCAACCTTTGTTTGTATAGGAGCCTCGCCTAACGAGATACTGCACCTTAAATGCGGCGCGAATTATAACTCTCAGAAATTATATGGCGAGGACTATTACTATTTCGTTTAGAAACCATTGAGGTTACAAATCAGGTCCGGGAACCCAGATCATTATCGCTCTCATCACCGGTCAGCTGTCGTGTCACTTCCTCACAGCGGACAATTTTACCGTCTGCCAGACGGAAACAGGCGAAAACCTCAAAAGCGGCATGCTCACCACTGACTTTTTCCGCCTTAGCGATATGCTGAGTGTGCACACAGGACCCGCCTTCAGCGATAGATTTAATCTCAATAGTAATACTGCGGGTTGCCATTTTCAGGGCATTAAGATGGGCAAGAAAAGCGGGGAACTCAATTGTCTGACCATTCACTACCTGAACATAATCACGGGAAAAATACTGTTCAACCAGGGATTCATCACCGATATGTTCACCGAGAACGTCAGTCAGGGCACGGGTTACAAACTCTGTCTTATTCATTGCTGAAAATCCTTTTTTATTATGATCACATTTACAGCATAGCGGAAACCCGGCGTTTATCCGCCGGAAACAGAAAAAGCGCCGCTGAAAACGGCGCTTTTTTGTAATTATACAGAATGATTCTCAATCAGGCTAATTCAACATTGCCCTGAATCTGACAGCTGCACGCCAGAACATAACCCTGTTCAATCTCTTCCGGGGTCAGCGTCATGGTGCTGGTGGTGGTGTATTCACCGCTGCGGACGCGGGTTTTACAGCTGCCGCAGACACCGGCACGGCAGGCCGCCATCACCGGTACACTGTTAGCTTCCATCGCTGCCAGCAGGGTCATACCGACAGGTACTTTTACCTGACGCAGCGGGGACTGAATGGTCATGGTGACCATCTGCTCTCCGGCTTCCGCTTCCGGCTCCGGCCCGAAACGCTCCATAAAGAAGCTGCCCGGATCCACATTCAGCGCCTGACAGAATGTCTGCACATTCTTCATATACGGCGCCGGGCCACAGGTCATCACCGTATGCTGTGCGATGTCCGGGATCAGTGCCTTCAGTTTTTCCTCTGACAGGCGGCCGGATAACAATTCATCCGTCTCATCACTGTTTTCCACCATCAGGATCAGGCGCAGACGGGCCGGGAATGCAGTCAGCAACTGCTGCCATTCCTGAGCAAAAATCACCTGCTGTTTATCACGCACGTTGAAAATCACCGTCACCTGACTTTCCGGCTGACGGTGCAGGATCCAGCGGGTCATCGACATCACCGGTGTCACGCCGCAACCGGCGGCCAGCATCAGATAGCGCTCTGCCGGGCGGGCATCACAGGTAAATTCACCCTGTGCATCAGACAGCCACAGGTAATCACCCGGTTTCACCTCGCCGGTCAGCCAGCCGGAACCCTGTCCGTCATCCAGACGGCGCACCGTCAGGCTCAGGAACGGGCTCAGTCCCGGTGTGGAGGATAAGGTATAAGCACGCAGTGTCTCATCACTGTTGCGGATACTCACCAGCGCATACTGCCCTGCGTGATACTGATAAAAATCGTGGTTAATCAGATTGATAGTCCACACATCCGGGGTTTCCTGCCTGACAGAATGGACCTGCATGCGGTTCGGACATAAAGACGTCGGCATTGTCATCGGGCTCTCCTGACTCCGTGCCGGAGAAGGCGTGACCGCCCTCTCCGGTGCTAACAGTTACAGCAATTACGCGCCTAACACAGCGTGTAAATCATTTTCAACAGTGGTAATCGGACGCATACCGAATTTTTCATTCAGTACATTCAGCAGATTGTCAGTCAGGAATGCCGGAGCAGTCGGGCCGGTGAAGATATCCTTCACACCCAGCGCCAGCAGGGTCAGCAGAATCACAATCGCTTTCTGTTCAAACCAGGAGAGCACCAGTGTCAGCGGCAGATCATTGACGCCGCAGCCCAGTTTCTCAGCCAGTTTCACCGCCAGCATAATCGCGGAGTACGCATCGTTGCACTGACCGACATCAAGCAGGCGCGGTAATCCTTCCAGGGTACCGAAATCCAGTTTGTTGAAACGGTATTTACCGCAGGCCAGAGTCATAATCAGGCAGTCCTGAGGAACCTGACGGGCGAAATCGGTGTAGTAGCTGCGTTCACCGCGGCTGCCGTCGCATCCGCCGACGAGGAACACATGACGCAGTTTGCCGGTCGCCACCAGGTCAATCACTGTATCGGCGGCATTGAGCAGCGTTTCACGGCCGAAACCGACGGTGATCAGGTGCTCGATTTCGCTGTACGGGAAGCCGTCCATCGCCTGAGCCTGCGCAATAATATCGCTGAAATCATCACCGGTCAGGTGTTTCGCGCCCGGCCAGCCGACGATACTGCGGGTCCAGATACGGTCGGTATAACTGCCCGGATTCGGATCCAGAATACAGTTGGAGGTCATCAGAATCGGGCCCGGGAATTTGGCAAACTCAGTCTGCTGGTTCTGCCAGCCACTGCCGTAGTTACCGACCAGATGTTTGTATTTTTTCAGTTCCGGATAGCCGTGTGCAGGCAGCATTTCACCGTGAGTGTAAATGTTCACACCGGTGCCTTCTGTCTGTTGCAGCAGCATATGCAGATCTTTGAGGTCATGACCGGAGATCAGAATCGCTTTACCTGCCACCGGACGGACGTTCACGGAAGACGGCGTCGGGTGACCGTAAGCTTCGGTTTCACCGGCATCCAGCATTTCCATGATTTTAAAGTTCATCATACCAATCGCCATGGACTGGTTGAGCAGCTCACCCATATCAGACGGATCAGTACCGAGCCACGCCATGATTTCATGGTACTGGCCGTAAATCTCATCACTGTATTTGCCCAGCACATGGGCGTGCTCCATATATGCCGCCGCCCCTTTCAGGCCGTACAGGCAGAGCATACGCAGACCGTGGATATCATCACCGATAGCCTGCTTATCTTTATTCAGGGCAAATTCATCCGCCTGTTTCACCAGTGACGCAATATCCGTGCCCTTCAGTTGCAGGTTTGCTAACGGGTGATTCAGAACCAGTGCCGGGTTTTTCGCCAGGCAGCGTTTCATCAGGCTGTCACGCATCACAATCGCTTCCTGCGCATAACCGATGATGCGCTCAGAATCGAAGTTAACGTTAGTTAATGTGGAGAAAAATGCACGCGGCGCAAAGCTGTCTGTGTCGTGATCGATGATACCTGATTCACGCGCAGCAACCGCCCACGCTGAAAGACTTTCCAGTACTGCCACCAGCAGATCCTGTAAGTCAGATGTTTCTGCGGTTTTACCGCACATGCCCTGGGCATAGGCACAGCCATTACCCACCGGTGTACGCATCGTTTGTTCACATTGCACACAGTACATGCTCTTGCTTCCTTATAAGTTGTATTTTATATGCAACATAAGAATACGCCATTTCAGACCGGTGAAAAGGGGTTTTCCTGACTATCATTCCTTTGCTTGATCTAAAGCAAAAATTAACCGGCACGACACATCACTATCGCGAATGATTAACATTTACATTATTTACAGATGCAATATGGAGTAAGGAATTATCCGGTATTTTGGGGTAAGGTGGCGTGATATAAACCGGTAAGGCAACTGACCAGAAGATGGATAAATGCACTTGCATCCAGATGTGGAACGAAAGAATAAAACAGGCGGATTAATCCATAAAACCGCCCTTTCCCCGCTAAAACAGCAAGATCACATTCACACCAAAAATAATTCTCACGACTATCATTTAACCCCCGAATTTCGAACCAAAAAATCAGCATATTAGTAACTTTCCGTTAAAAAATTATTGCGCACAGGTAATAGTTATTATTATCATTTGTCTTCTTAAATTCTCACGGAAAACTGAGTGATGACTGATTCCTGTAACGCATCCTGCCGCCCTGCCCGCCTCACGCCGCTGGCACTGGCGCTCGCTGTTATCAGCGGTGGCAGTATCGCCGCCACCGCAGATACCGAAGACCCGGTTGTGGTTGTCGGCAACTGGCTGGATAACACTGATAACAGCGATACGCTGCTGAACCACGGCGGCGCACGGACCATCAAAACCAAAAAACAAATCGATGAGTCAGGGGCAGAAACCATAGCGGACGCCCTGCGTGGTATTCCGGGTGTTCAGGTGCGGGACAGTAACGGCACCGGCGGCAGTGACGTTTCACTCAATGTCGGTATCCGCGGGCTTCCGGCACGGCTTTCCCCGCGTTCCACCATTCTGTTCGACGGTATTCCGCTGGCCGCTGCCCCCTACGGGCAGCCGCAGTTATCGATGTCACCACTCTCGTTAGGCTCAATCAGCAGCATTGATGTGATGCGCGGTGCCACCTCTGTCCGCTACGGGCCGCAAAACGTCGGCGGCGTGATTAACTTTGTCACTAAACCGATCCCGGAAACCTTCAGCGGTTCCGCGTCCGTCAAAACACAGGGTGCACGCACCGGCGGGCTGAAAACCCTGACCGATGCCTCTGTCGGTGGCTCAAAAGAAGACGGTTCTGCAGGTGCGCTGCTGCTCTACTCCGGTCTGCACGGCCAGGGCTACCGCAAGAATAATGACAATACCGATATTGATGACATCATCCTGAAAACCCGCTATGCCTTCAGTGACACTGATGAGTTGCTGGCAAACTTTCACTATTACCATGCGCAATCCGGGATGCCGGGCGGCCTGACAGAGGCACAGTACAAAGCCGATCCTTACCAGTCTGTCCGTCCGTTTGACCGTTTTGAAGGCAACCGTCAGGATATGTCCTTTAAATACCGCCACCAGGAAGATGATAAACAGTTTGAATTACTGACCTGGTTCAGCAAAAGTTACCGGGGCAGTTATATTGAAAGTGAGGGAACAAATGCGAGTGCCGGTAAGAGCCGCCTTGTTTCCTATCCGCGTCACTACACAGCTTACGCCATTGAACCGAGCTATTCACAGCTGTTCCGCTTTGATAACCAGTCCCACGAAATCACCCTGGGTTACCGCTATCTGAATGAAACGGCGGATGAAAAAGCCTACCGCTCCGGCTGGTATCCGACCGG
Organism: Morganella sp. EGD-HP17; assembly: GCF_000512315.2. Taxonomy (NCBI): domain Bacteria; kingdom Pseudomonadati; phylum Pseudomonadota; class Gammaproteobacteria; order Enterobacterales; family Morganellaceae; genus Morganella; species Morganella sp. EGD-HP17. Next base: position 366,644 of record NZ_AZRH01000001.1, on the reverse strand, counting down.
TTCTCAAAGCTCACGCCCTCAGACCGACAGCTACTATCAGCACACCTCCGGCGGTACAGAGGCCCATGCCATCTATATCGATGACACCATTAATGTTGGTAACTGGACGGTTATTCCCGGCCTGCGTTATGAAAATATAAAAATTCATCTCGATGACGGTTTCCGTAACCAGTTCCGCAGCAAGAGCTACAGCGAACCGTTACCGGCACTGTCGGTGATTTATCATATTGATGATCAGTGGAAACTGTTCGCCAACGCCGGCAGCTCATTCGGCAGCCTGCAATATTTCCAGCTCAATACCGGCGGCGCGGGTAATGATCCGGCAAACGGCCTGAGTGCGGAAAAAGCCCATAACTATGAAGCCGGTACACGGTTTGATGATGGTCTGCTGTCTGCGGAAATGACCCTGTTCTATATCGATTTCAATGATCAGCTGCAATACATTGAAAACTCGACCGGCTGGACCAACCTCGGTGCGACCACCCATCAGGGGGTAGAACTGGCACTGAATTATGACCTGAGTGAAACCGCGAAATGGCTCGACGGCGTCAGTATCTACAGCACTTATACCTACACAAAAGCAGTGAGCAAACGCGGTAATTTTGCGGATAAAGATCTGCCGTTCTACTCCCGCCAGCTCTTTACTGCCGGTGCCCGCTATGAAACCGGAAACTGGGTGTGGAATCTCAACACCTATGCGCAGTCAAAACAGCAGTCACCGGGAACCGGGAAAAATTACATTACCGAAGGCAGTGCAGACGGACGTTACGGCATTATTCCGGGCTATATGATGTGGGATGCGCGTGCGGAGTATCATTTCGGCCCGCAATGGTCAGATCTGACACTTGCCGCCGGGGTGAAAAACCTGTTTGATCAGGCCAGCTTTACCCGTTCAACAGATAATAACTACGGCATTTACGCCGGGCAGCCGCGCACTTTCTTTGCACAGGCTTCCGTGAAGTTTTAAAGGTCATTCATATAATGAAACGCATATTCCACGCTGCCGGACGTTTTCCGGCCCTTATCATCACCCTTTGTGCCGCACTCGCGGCACTGTTTCCGCTCAATGCAACAGCGGAACTGATAACGGTGACGGATATTGCCGGGCGGACAGTCACCGTCAATGCCCCGGTATCCCGTATCATGCTGGCAGACAGCCGGGTACTGGTTGCGCTGAATATTCTGCATCCGTCTGAACCGCTGAAAGGTATTGCGGCATGGGATGATGCACTGACCAAAAAAGCACCGGATCTGCGCATGGCTTATGAAAAACAATTTCCGCAGCTGAAAGATATTCCGGTATTTCCGAACCCTTACACATCGGATTTCAGTGTCGAAAAAGCGCTGACTTATCAGCCGGATTTGGTGATTTTCGATACCGGACTGCAAAGTAAACTGACCGAAAGCGGCACCCTGGATTTGCTGGAGAAAAGCGGTATTCCGGTGATATTTATCGATTTCCGTCAGTATCCGCTGCAAAACACCATGCCAAGCATGACGCTTTTGGGGCAGGTCTTCGGGCAGGAAAAACAGGCGGCAGCATTTAATGATTTTTACCGCGAGCGGCTGGATCTTATCCGCTCGCGGGTTGCAAATATTCCGGAAGACAAAAAGCCCACAGTCTTTATTGAACGAGCGGCGGGTCTTGCCGGGGAAAACAGCTGTTGTAAAACCTTTGGTAACGGTAACTTCGGGGAGTTTGTTGCCGCTGCGGGAGGTCATAACCTCGGTGCAGACTGGTTTAAAAACGGTATGGGCGGTGAGGTGAGTGAAGAACAGATTATTGCCGCTGACCCGCAGTTTTATCTGATGACCGTCGCCGACTGGGAAAATACCCGCAAAGGCAGTGCTTCAGTACCGCTCGGCTATACCGGCTCTGAGGAGCGGGCTGTACCGGCACTGGAAAAACTGATGGCACGGCCGAAACTGCAGTATCTCACGGCGTATCAGCAGAAACAGGTACTGGCACTGTATCAGCAATACTATGACACTCCGTTCAATATTATTGCGGTGGAAGCTATTGCCAAAATGCTGCATCCGGCACTGTTTCCTGAGCTCGATCCGCAGGCAGACAGCCTGATGCTGCATAAAACCTTTACCGCTCTGGACGGCAGCGGCCTGTTCTGGCTGCAACCCTGATCATCACATCAGTTGCTGCATCAGAAAAATAACGGGCAGTTTCCTGCCCGTTATTTACAATTCCCACCGTTATTTCTTCTGATATAACTCATTCGCCATATCAATACTGTCCGCATTAACATCCCGGATGTGGTCACGCGTCAGACGGTATACCACCGGGCTTAATAAGATCAGTGCTATCAGGTTCGGGATCGCCATCATGGCATTCAGGGTATCCGCCAGCAGCCAGACAAACTCCAGAGACTGTGTGGCGCCAATTGGTAGTGCTATCAGCCACAGCACACGGAAAACCTTAATCGCCTTCACGCCGAACAGATACTGGACGCACTTCTCACCGTAAAAACTCCAGCCGAGGATTGTAGTGAAGGCAAAAATCGTCAGTGCAATCGCCACAATATAGTTTCCGCCCGGAATCGCCGCTTTGAAAGAGGAAGCGGTCAGTGTGGCACCGGTTTCCGCTGTCAGCCAGCCGCCCATAATGACAATGGTCAGGCCGGTTACCGAGCAGACAATAATGGTGTCAATAAAGGTACCGAGCATGGCGATCAGCCCCTGACGGATCGGGTTCTGGGTTTTCGCGGCAGCATGCGCTATCGGCGCACTGCCCAGACCCGCCTCGTTGGAGAATACGCCGCGCGCCACCCCGAAACGGATAGCCGCCCAGACGGTCGCCCCGGCAAACCCGCCCTGTGCCGCCACCGGTGTAAAGGCAGAAGTAATAATGAGGGAAAACGCCGCCGGAATTTCACTGATATTCAGCGCGAGCACCACAAGACCGGCACCAAAGTAGCCGACGGTCATAAACGGTACCAGTTTACCGGCCACGTCTGAGATACGGCGGATCCCGCCAATCAGTACCGCACCGACCAGCAGCACCAGCGCCACGCTGGTCACCCATTTATTGATGCCGAAGTTACTCTCCAGCACATCCGCCACCGAGTTGGCCTGAACCGTGTTCCCGATACCGAACCCGGCACAGGCACCGAATACCGCAAACAGTGTTCCCAGCCAGACCCATTTCGGGCCGAGGCCGTTTTTGATGTAATACATCGGGCCGCCGACATACTGCCCGTATTTATCCACTTCACGATAACGAACCGCCAGCACGGCTTCTGAGTATTTTGTCGCCATACCCACCAGTGCCGTCATCCACATCCAGAACAGCGCCCCCGGCCCGCCCATCACCACTGCTGTTGCCACACCGGCAATATTGCCGGTGCCGATAGTGGCGGATAATGCCGTCATCAGCGCGTTAAACGGGGAGATCTGCCCTTCCCCGCGTGATTCATTGCGCTGAAATAATAATCTGAACCCGGTTCCCAGTTTACGAATCGGCAAAAAACCCAGCCGAATCTGCATATATAAGCCGACACCCAGTATTCCCACCAGCATCGGCACACCCCATACCACGCCGTTCAGCGCGCCCAGCCACTCTGTTATCAAATCCATTCACCCCTCCTGACCGGCCCTGTTACTTTTTTATTTTACGCATTACATATAAATAACATTTATTTATCATTTATTAATAAAGCGGAAAAATGCCGGGAATGCGAACAAAAAATGTCCGGATTTGCGTTGGATTTTTGAATCTGTGAAGGGTGTCACTTGTCACAAATTGAATTAAAATAGTGATTAATTTTTATTTAGAATGGATCATGTTCAGCCATGTCAGATGCTTTACCGCATACGACAGCCACGCTTAAACGCCGTTATCGTGTGCTCAAACGCCTTAAAGAACGCAATCTCGCCCCTGTTACTGTCCTGCTGCTGGCGGCTGCCGTCGGCGCACTCGCCGGTTTTACCGGTGTGCTGTTTGAACGCGGGGTCAATTGGGTTGGTGAATACCGGGTCAGCTCTCTGTCTTCACTGACAGATAATAAAGAAATACTTATCCCGCTGATGTTTATTGTTTCCGCCCTGCTGGCCATGTCAGGTTACTGGCTGGTGCGGCGTTTTTCGCCTGAATCCGGCGGGTCGGGGATCCCGGAAATTGAAGGGGCATTGCAGGATGTCCGCCCGGTACGCTGGTGGCGGGTGCTGCCGGTAAAATTTATCGGCGGGCTGGGTACTCTCGGCTCCGGTATGGTGCTGGGGCGTGAAGGCCCGACCGTGCAGTTAGGGGCAAATATCAGCGGGCTGGTCAGTGCGCTGGCCGGGGTGAAAAACCAGGAATCCCGCCACACATTGCTGGCCACCGGTGCCGCCGCCGGTCTGACCGCCGCCTTTAACGCACCGCTCGCAGGGATCCTGTTTATCATTGAGGAAATGCGTCCGCAGTTCCGTTACAGCCTGATTTCCATCAAAGCCGTTTTTATCGGCGTGATCATGTCGAGCATTGTTTTTCAGACCTTTAACAGCGGCGCGCCGATTCTGGATATCGGCAAATACCATGCCGCCCCGCTGAATACTCTCTGGCTCTATCTGGTGCTGGGAATGGTTTTCGGTGTGATTGGTGTGATGTTTAACCGCTTTCTGCTCACCATGCAGACACAATTCCGCCGTTTTTATCAGGATAAAACATCCCGTTTTGTTGCTACCGGCGGTCTGATTGGCGGACTATGCGGTATTGCCGGGCTGTACTGGCCGCAGGTAACCGGCGGCGGATTCGCGGTGATCCCGGATGTCGCCGCACTGCACTACTCCCTGACCGGTATTCTGATGATCTTCCTGTTCCGTGTGCTCACCACGGTTATCTGCTTCAGTTCCGGTGCGCCGGGCGGGATCTTCGCGCCGACACTCGCACTCGGCACACTATTCGGCAGTTTCTTCGGCTATGCCGCCATGCTGCTGTTTCCGCAGTATCAGATTGAACCGGCGACCTTCGCCATTGCGGGGATGGGGGCGCTCTTTGCCGCCACCGTCCGTGCGCCGCTGACCGGTATTGTGCTGGTACTGGAGATGACCGATAACTATCAGCTGATCCTGCCGATGATTATCACATGTCTGGGGGCAACACTGCTGGCGCAGTATCTGGGCGGACGTCCGCTGTATTCGGTACTGCTGGAGCGGATCCTGATGCAGAACGGCACGCCGCCGGAAAAAACCGGTGACGCGCCGCGGGGGTAATATTAATCAGGCTTTTTTGCGGGCAATCAGGGTGGCAAAATTTAATCGGATCCGGTTGCCTGCCGCATCAGTGCGGTGCAGATGTCCCGGGTTTTCGTTGTATTTCAGGATCTCCCAGTCCGCATAATAACCGGATAACTCGCCCGGTTTCAGGAAGCAGTCAAACGGCAGTTCATCATACGGCATATTCTCTGTTTCCACCGGGCAGACAATCAGGTTATACCCGTCCGGGCGGGTATGCGCCTGCATATCGGCGATGATCGCGGCAATATTCTCTCTTTTCAGGAACATCAGCACCACAGTGGAAATAATGATATCGTAATCATCCTGCAACGCATGCTGGTTGATGTCATACATCTGCGTGCGGATATTGCTGATCCCCGTAGTGGCTTTCACATCCTCAATCGCCTGAATGTGCTGCGGATTGATATCCATGGCCGTCACGTCATAACCGAGCTGCGCCAGGAAAAAGCTGTTGCGCCCGCGTCCGGAGCCTAAATCGAGTGTTTTACCCGGTTTTGTCATTGTCACCAGTTCACGGACTTCGGAGTGCGGACGGGTCAGTCCGTGGATTTTATAGAATTCATCTTCAGGCTGACACCAGAAGGCAAGCTGACAGGAAATATCATCACTGACGGATTCAATTTTGTGCCACACCTGCGGGTCAAGACGCGGCGGCTGATGCGCGGTATCAAAGTGGTAGCGGGTCTCTTCGCCATTTTCACCGAAAACGACAAAATCCATCTCCCCCGCCAGAACCGTCAGCTGCGCCCATGTACCTTCCGCCGTATTATGGCGATCCGTAAAGGCCATCGGGATAGTGGTTTTTTGCCAGACCGGCAGGGTTTTATAGCAGACTAAGTTTTCCATTTTACGCCTCACCTTAAAGATGCATTTTAAATACATCTTATATCCTTTCCGGTGAGGCGTAAATGACTTTTATTTCTGACGGGCGATAACTTCGTTTATCCCCTGAAAGACAAACGGTTTAGCATCGGTGAAATCCTTTGCCACATCACCGGAATAAATGTTTTGCTGTTCAGGACCCAAATCCAGTTTCTTCACTTTGCCGTTTTCTTTGCTGAAATCCACTTTCTTCAGGTCAACCCAGAAGATATTAGGTGTCAGCGCCGATTCAAAGAAATAAATCTGACGTTTGTGATCCACCACCGTACGCCAGCGGGTGGAGGAGATATTCGGCTCTTCTTCGGTATTCAGCCCGAACGGCACAGACACATTGCGGATCACACTGAATACAGACGCCACCGCTTTATTCGGCGTGGTTGCTTTCGGAATCGCATTAATATAGAAAGACCCGCGCGCAAAACGGTCAGCGGAGCGGTTGGTGCCCGGCAGCATCACGGTGCCGTTGATTTGCTGCCAGTAGCTGTCCAGTGCCAGCTGCTCGCTGAATACCGGAGAGTTGGTCATTACCTGATATTTACGACTGTGATGAATTACCTGCTTACCATCAATATATTCAATAATGGCGCTGTCACCGGAGGCATCGGATAATGAAAGGTGCAGTGTCGCCAGGCGCTCTTCACCCGGGACTTTATCAGTGATCACTGCGAACGGCTCTTTTTCCAGTGCAGTAACCGCTTCTTCAACGGTCGCGTAGTTATCCAGCACATACTGTGCCCAGGCAGAGATACTCAGGGTTGGTTTGTTGCTTTCCGGTGTCGGATACACCGATTCCACCAGCCACAGCAGGTTTGCGGACAATCCCTTTTCATTAATGCCGTCGGTGGTGGAAACATCATAGCCGGAAGCCACCACGCTGCCGTATTTTGATACCCATTTCACGGAATTCGGCCCGGCGGCACCATCGCGTTCCATCCCCTGCGGGAAGATCCATAAATTGGTACCGACATCACTTTTCCAGTCCATTGACCGGGCAGTGATCACCTGCGCATCATCCCCGAGATACACCAGCCGGGTGCAGGCGGAAGCAATCTGGGCAGCCAGTAATGTGGCCGACGCGACCGCACCGGCAAGTATAATTCGCTTAAATGTCATGAAAAAACCCTTTTCATTGCGTCCGGCAACCGGCAGCTTACCGGTTACGCTTCCTTATTACTGTAGTCCTTATCAGGATTTTGTGGCAAACGGCGGCCGGGCAAACCAGATAAGAACAATCAATCCGATGAAGACGCCGCCGGAGAGCCAGAAAATCTCATTGGCACTGATAATCAGCCCCTGGGCGGTAATTTCCTTCGCCAGATAGGCGGAGGTCTGCGCTTCTGATAACCCGTGCTGCGCCATCTCCTGATACATCTGTACCGATTCCGGATTATACGCGGTGATGGATTCCGTAAGCTGAGAATGATGTAACGATTCGCGACGGCTCCACAGCGTGGTGGTGATCGATGTACCGATAGATCCCGCCAGTGTCCGGAAGAAATTGGCCAGCGCGGAGGCCGAGGCCAGTTTCTCCGGCGGCAGACCGGAAAGCGTGATGGTGGTGAGCGGCATAAAGAAACAGGCCACTGCAAAACCCTGCACCAGCTGCGGCCAGACCGAGGCATAGAACCCCATCTGTGGCTCGAAAGTATAGGCGCGCCAGTAGAAACAGACGGAATACACCACGAAACTAAAGGTTACAATCCAGCGCAAATCCACCACATTGGAGATTTTACCGACAAACGCGGAAATCAGTATCGGCACCAGCCCGATAGGCGCCAGCGCCAGCCCTGCCCATTCAGCCGTATAGCCGTACACCTCCTGGAGCAGCTGCGGCAGCAGTACAATTGCGCCGAAATAGACCATATACGCCAGACTGACCGACAGTGTGCCGATGGTAAAGTTACGCGACTTAAACAGCGACAACTCGACAATCGGGTTTTTATCCGTCAGTTCCCAGATCACCAGGAAGACCAGCGCAACGGCTGCAATAATGGCCAGTGCGACAATTTCATCTGACTCCAGCCAGCCGAGATCTTTCCCTTTATCCAGCAGGATTTGCAGACAGCCGATCCCGACCACCAGCAGCGACAAGCCAATCACATTGAGCGGAACCTTTGTCACCTTCGATTCCATACCGCGCAGCAGCATCAGGCTGACCAGTACCACCGCAATACCGATAGGCACGTTGATAAAGAAAATCCAGCCCCAGTGGAAGTTATCACTGATATAGCCGCCCATAATCGGCCCGAACACCGGCGCCAGAATGATGGTCATCGACCAGAGTGCCAGCGCGGTATTCTGTTTGGCGGGCGGGTAACTTTTCAGCAGCAGGCTTTGTGAGAGCGGGATAATCGGCCCGGCCACCCCGCCCTGTAACACGCGGAAGAAAATCAGCATTTCCAGGCTTTCTGATAACCCGCACAGCAGTGACGTCAGGGTAAACAGCCCGGTGGACCAGATAAATACCCGCACTTCCCCGAAGCGCTTGGCCAGAAACCCGGTAATCGCGATGGAAATCGCGTTGGATACCCCGAACGAGGTAATAACCCAGGTGCCCTGAGAGACAGAGGCACCGAGATCACCGGAAATAGTCGGGATCGCCACGTTGGCAATAGTGGAGTCCAGCACCTGCATAAAGGTGGCCATCGACAGCGCGATGGTCGCCCAGACCAGTTTCATGCCTGTTAATGGTTGATTAGCCACAATAAAGCCCCGCGCTGATTAACTGGCGTTATCGGTAATGATTTGTGCAATCACCGCATTGACCGGTGCCAGATCCGGGATCAGCACATCACTCTTAAAGGCCGGGGTATCACGCTGGACATTGGCCAGTACCGGGCCATCGGTATTTTTGGTTTCGATAGTCACGTTCATCGACAGACCGATACGCAGCGGATATCTGGCAACCTGCTGCGGATCCAGCTCTACCCGGACCGGCAGACGCTGCACCACTTTGATCCAGTTCCCGGTGGCGTTCTGCGCAGGCAGCAGAGAGAAGGCACTGCCGGTACCCATATCCAGCCCGGCTACCGTGCCGTTAAAGGTCACTTTGTCGCCGTAAAAATCACTGGTAATGGTGACCGGCTGCCCGATGCGCACACTGCTGAGCTGCGTTTCCTTAAAGTTGGCGTCAATCCAGACCGGCTCGACCGGCACAATCGCCATCAGCGAGGCATTCGGGCTGACCTGAGCCCCGACCTGCACATTGCGGCGGGAGACATACCCGGTAAACGGACTGCGGATTTCCGTGCGCTGTAAGTTAATCCAGGCATCACGGACTTTATCCGCCGCCTGCAGCACCGCAGGCTGATCCGCCAGCGCCGTGGTTTTCAGCAGGGCTTTGGTGGCATTCAGTTGCTGCACAGACGCATTCAGGGATGCCTGCGCCTCTTCAACCGCTTCCCGTGAGTGCTGTAAATCTTCTTTGGAGATAGTCCCCCGCTGTCCTAACACACTGCGGCGGGCATAGTCATTCTGTGCCTGATTCAGCATCACTTGTTTCTGGGCGATAACCGCACCGAGCTGGTCGCGGTTAAAATAGAGTTCCTGAGTCTGCCGCACCGTGGCCGCGAGATCATGACGGGCCTGCGCGTAAGCCAGTTCAGCATTAGTTTTATCCAGCACTACCAGCACATCCCCGGCATGCACCAGATCGGTATTCTCAAAATTCACCTGTGTCACATTACCGGTGGTTTGTGCGACGATCGGCACCTGAAGGCCCACCACGTAGGCGTCATCGGTATATTCCTGATAACGCAGCACCATGAACCAGTAAATAAGATAGCCGGCGAGCAGCACAATAAAGAGGAGTGACGTTCCCGCAAGCCAGATTTTTCGTCTGGCGGGATTGGATGACGATGTTTTTTTGTCAGAAGGCTGGGCAGCAGAAGACTGCGCTGATGTGTTGTCCATCAAAATACCCCGGTAATAAAGTTAAGCCAAAAATATTGCGCACAGAATAGCCTGAATCACTATAAAAGTAACGGTAAGTGAAATATTACAGGGGAAAACCGAAAACAATATAAACAGAAACAAAACATCTGCTGAACACAATAAAATATGTAACTTATTTATCGGATTATGATGAACAGCAAATGAATATAGGGAAATAATCAGATATTTAAGTAATATCCGCTGCATATTTTGATACTTATTTCTGCACTCTCAGTGACATCCCCCCCTTGATTATTCGTCTGCCCGGTTCATTTTCGGGTATCAGAGTATTTTCTGTTTACCTTTCCCGATTCTTAAACAAAGTATCGTGTTTTACTGAAATGTGTTTGTTTTTTATCCGGATACAGAAAACAGCACGATTTGCACATTTCCGTTTCTGTCCGCCGGACATAAAAAAACCGCAGAGTCATAAACGCTGCGGTTATTATCCGGTACCCGGAGATATTTACTGAGACAAAATCAGACGCAGCGCCTCAGCGGTAGCCGCTTTATTCGGTTCTTTCGTGAATAAGTCATAAAAATCGCCGACAATCAGACAGGTGGTGACCGGGTCTTCCGCGCCTTTATTCAGGTCACTCAGCAACATCACTTTATCACCGTATTTTTCTGACAGTTTCTGATAAACATCCCCTAATACCTTATAAGCTTCCTGCGCCGGGACATTACCGGTATTCCGGTCTTCCAGTGATGATGTCAGGATCAGATTCACGGTTTTCAGCATCCGGATATCGGCTTCATTATAGGTAAACTGCGCTTTATTCTGCGGGAATTTATTCAGTGCCGGGAAAAAGTTATTAAAGCACTGCTGTCCGGACGGATCTTTTACCAGATAACCTTCCGCCTGCTCTTTTACCGCCCCGGCGAAGGCATTCAGGGCATCATCAGAGGCATACGGGATCCGGTCAATTAATAACACTGCCGTCATCCCGGCGATATCATTCATCCATGCCACTTTCTGCTCGCGGGTCATGGTGTCATAGTTCCTGATATTACTCTTCAGGCCTTTATATTTTTCCGGGGAAATTTTGCCTACCACTTCAACAAACTGCATCGATTCCGACATCATCTCTGCTTCAAGTGATTTTTGTGTTGCCGCTCCGTCTTTACTGACGGCGGTGACAGAAAAAACATTATCCCGCTTACCCATATAATAACCGGCACCGGCAAAGACCACGGCAACAATAAGAACCAATAATAAGCTGAGTTTTTTATTCACGCACTTTCCTCTGATACGCTGAGTTATCACTGAAAGTGATAGTGACACAAATTAATAAGGCCTGCTATTGCAGGCCCCGATAATTGTTCAGATTGTAAAAATAATCAGATTTTTACGCCTTCAACGGAAATAATCAGTTCAGCATCCTGAGACTTCGGTCCCAGATCGGCTTTAATATTAAAGCTTTTCAGTGAGACTTTCCCCGTTGCCTCAAAACCGGCGCGATAACCACCCCACGGATCTTTGCCTTCACCGGTCAGTTTTGCATCCAGAGTAACCGGATTGGTCACGCCGTTCAGCGTCAGATCACCGGTGATAATAAAGTCGTCGCCTTTCTTTTCTACTTTGGTTGAAACAAATTTTGCTTCCGGATTTTTCTCTGTATTCAGAAAATCCCCTCCGCGCAGATGTTTGTCACGCTCAGCATGGTTGGTATCCAGGCTGCCGGTTTTGATGGTCACATCCACGTTATCCTTTGCCGGGTCGGCCTTATCAAAGGTAAATGTGCCGTCAAAATCCTTAAATGTCCCGTACAGCCAGCTGTAACCCAGGTGCTGAATACGGAACTGCACAAAGGCGTGCTGCCCTTCTTTATCTATCTTATAGGTGTCGGCCATTGCCGCACCGGAACCCAGCAGCATCATACCTGCGCTTAAACCAACCAGTGCTTTCTTCAGCATCATATTCACTCCGTCATAATAAAATTACGGGCAGCCCGTTCAGGGTTTCATGCCCAGCATGCGTTTTAATGTGGCGTCTTTATCAAAGAAATGATGTTTCAGTGCCGCCAGCGCGTGCAGCGCCGATAACACAACAACCGACCAGGCAAGGTACAGGTGAACCGTACCGGCGGTATCCGCCTGCTCTGCGCCGTCTGTCACTGTGGCCGGTACATCAAACCAGCCGAAAACCGATATCGCCTGACCATTTGCCGTTGAGATAAAATAGCCGGTGATCAGAATGGCAAACAAAATACCGTACAGCAGCCAGTGCGCCAGTGCGGCACTGATGCGGGTAAACCGGCTGTAAGTGGATAATGCCGGCGGCGGCGGGGAAAGCCAGCGCCAGATCATGCGGACAGCCAGCACAATAAACAGCAGGATCCCGATACTCTTATGGATCTCCGGTGCGCGGTGATACCAGACATCATAGTAACCCAGCGAAACCATCCACAGCCCCAGTGCAAACATCCCGTAAACGGTGATTGCCACGCCCCAGTGAAGCAGAACGGAGAGGTGCCCGTACCGTTGCGCACTATTTTTCCATTGCATTGATAAATACCCTTTGCTGTTCCATACGGATAACATTTCAGTAACAGCGGGATACTTTACGTGAATTTTCCGGCCATATCGGACAAATATTTTGTTTAAGTTAATCAAATTAAGTCAATAACTTATTAATTTAACTGTCATTTTTATATCGATATAAAATATTAAACCGGAAAAATCTTATATAGCGGGATTTTGTAAGACTGAATCGGACTGAGTTATAACCAGAATGCAGGAAAATCCGCAATCCGGCGGATATTACCAAAAAAATAATTTTAATATTTAAAAATATTTTTGATAAAAAAGTTGACGAACATCGCATAAATGCTATGATACATCCATCGAAGCAAAACAGCTTACCAACCTAATTCAAAAGCAGGAGTTCATTATGAAAAGCATCAAAACTTTCTTTTCCAATCTGACCCGTGCTGCTGCTATCATTGCAAAATACAGCAAAGCATTCTGATTAAAATCAGACAGATACAAAAAAAGCGCCCGATGGGCGCTTTTTTTATGATCTGCAGATCACCGGTTATTGTGAGTCCTGCCGTAGTTAAAAACAATTTTAATATCTTAAAATAAAGTTTATATAAAATTTGACATTCATCACAAAAATGGTATAGTAGCGCCATCAAAGCCAAACAGGCTTAATCACTTACTCAAAAGCAGGAGTTTATTATGAAAAGCATCAAAACTTTCTTTTCTTATCTGACCCGTGCTGCTGCTATTATTGCTAAAAACAGCAAAGCATTCTGATAAATCAGACAGATACAAAGAAGCGCCCGATGGGCGCTTTTTTTATGCTGCTTTATTTTGCCAGCGGCGCAAATAACCAGCGCAGCCACCAGCGGGCTTTCCAGCCCGGATTTTTCTCCCGGACTACCGGCGATGTACGGCAGACCGACCGCAGAATTTTCCATTCAAAATCCAGGAACAGCCGGGAATGACCGGATTCCGCACCATACGTGCAGACTTCCTCATGCTTGCGTTTATCAACCGGCGTGTTGTATTCCAGACTTCTGTCCAGCGTATGATAAGACTTATCACGATCCACAATCCGCTCTGTGGCATACACCGATTTCGGCAGGTAGCGCTGACGGGAGCCGTGATATTTCTGCAGTTTCACAAAACGGTAATCTTCCGCGCCGTAATGGCCGCAAAACTCTTCATCATAACCGTAAAAACGGAAGAAGCGGGCGCGGGACATAAAGAACAGATTGGAATGCCCTTTACGGAGATTCCCCTGCTCACCCCGGCGGTAGAGTTTATAGAATGTCCGACCCGGGTTTGCCGCATTAATCAGATAAGTAAACGTCGAAACCGGCAGGACATGATCCAGGTCGGTCATCAGAATTTTGTCTGACGCCGCATAGGTCACCCCCAGATTACGGGAACCACCCTGGTTCCACGGAATATCGGTTGTGATCCGCAGCCATGTCAGATTTAAATCAAATTCAGGAATTTCATACTCAAGCGGGGAGCAGTCATCAACAATGACAAACTGAACATAGTCCAGCACCGATGCCGGCATGCTTTCATATTCACGAAGCAAATTGATAACTTCAGAAATATCTTGCTGATTACAATAGAAATGAGTGATGTAAGTAAGTTTTATATGTTGCTTATCCGCAACTTTTCGGAAGAATTCGCGTGACATTATACCTGTGACCCTATTACCACAAATGACCGACCGGCAATTAGCAACCAGTGCGATGTTAATTGCCGGCTATTCTCACATACAGGTGGTACGGTGTCACTACTTAGCGGGGATAAACTATTCCTGATCGAAAAAGTAATCCACCGGAACATGGAACATTTCTGCCAGATACATCAGATAATGTATACTAATCCGGCTTATTCCCCGTTCATAACGGTTAAATTGCTGCTGCGTTATTCCCATGTCTTCCGCTAACCGGACGATACTTAATCCTAAGTATTTTCGCTTTTCTTTAATCCGTGTTCCGACACAGGGATATATAGATTCCTGTCTCCATAAGATTCTCCTTCACTTATATTGACAACGTGATAACAAAAAATTCTGTTTTTCAGAGTCTGCCATCCGCTTACTTATCAGCGGCTCAATAACCTCATAACAACATGAAATTTAAAAAATAAAAATCAACAGTCATGAATAACCGGCATCTTCAGTCTTAGTAATCGGGATTTAACCTTATAGGTGTATTCTTTGCAATATCAATACGTCTGTTTAATGTAATAATACCTACCCGATCACAATTAATATCAAAATAGAATCTTAATAAGATTAAAAGTATTTCTGAAAAATACCGTTCACTGAATATCGGTTAATAATATACCCCGGTATTTCATAAAAATAATTGCGTGAAAATACTTAAGAAATATTTATATTACTTCCTTATCACCTGCTTAAGAAAGGCTATTTCCGGCTATGTGTTAGTTGCATCACAGAAAAAATACATATGTATAGTTATAATTTACATATGTAGCCATTTATCTCTGTTTCTGAGGTTATCTTATGACGCAAAAAACCCCTGCCGGATATACCCCGCTAACCTGTGGCACCCTTCCCGCTTACCTGTCCGCACATTTACCGGATGACATTTTACCAGGCGGCACGCCGGAATCCTGGCAGACAGAGGAAGTCGGTGACGGTAATCTCAATCTGGTGTTTATTGTCAGAGGCAGTGAGCGGACTCTGGTGGTCAAGCAATCACTGCCGTATGTCCGTGCGGCCGGTGAATCCTGGGAACTCTCTTTGCAGCGTAATTATTTCGAATACCATGCGTTGTCACAGGAGAAACGTTTCGCACCTGACAGTGTGCCGGATGTCTATTTCTATGACGAAGCCATGGCGCTGTTTGCCATGGAATACCTCGCTGACCATATCATTCTGCGTAAAGCACTGATTGCAGGAGAATATGTCCCTCAGCTGGCGGAGAAAACCGGCCTGTTTATGGCGCAAACTCTGTTCCATACCTCGGATATCGGCATGGCGGCACAGGAGAAAAAAGCCCTGACCGCACAGTTCTCCGCTAACCATGAATTATGCAAAATCACCGAAGATCTGATTTTTACCGAACCTTACTTCCCGGCGCCGCGCAATAATCACACCTCTCCGCAGCTTGACCGCGATGCAAATGCCGTGATGCTGGACAGAGAAATGGTGCAGGTCGCGATGCGCTATAAGTACAAATTTATGACACAGTCACAGGCGCTGCTGCACGGAGATTTGCACTCCGGATCCGTCATGATTGGCACTGACTCTGTTCAGGTTATTGATCCTGAATTCAGTTTTATGGGGCCGATGGCGTTTGATACCGGCAACTATGCCGGTAACTTATATATGGCCTGGTTTTCTCAGCCCGGACACCGGAAGACAGAGGAAGAGACCGCGCGCTATCAGCAATGGCTGTTATCGCAGATAAGCCAGACCTGGAATACGTTTGAGACTGAATTCCGCCGCCTGTGGGCCGAAAAATCACAGGGCGATGCCTGGCCGCGTGAGCTGTACCAGGACGGCCTGTTTGATGACAAATTCCTGAAAGCCGCTCAGGACAGCTTCTTCGAAGAACTGTTTCAGGACACGCTGGTCAATGCCGGGCTGGAAATCAACCGCCGCCTGCTCGGGTTTGCCGGAGTTGCTGATTTCAAAACCATTGCTGATGCGGACAAACGCGCGGTACTTGAGCGCAAAGCCCTGAAACTGGCGCGGGAGCTGATTGTCAACGCGCGCCATTATCACAGCTTTACCGATGTCGAAGCCTTTCTTTCTTATTGTTAAGCGTCACCTGCACACGAGGTTATATAATGAAAATTAACGGAAAACATTACCGTTCCGTCTGGCCCGCAGATAATGGTATTGATGTCTGTATTTTTGATCAGACAAAACTGCCTTTTGAAGTCAGTATCATCACACTGACGACGATGGAGGAAGCCGCAACGTCCATCAAAGATATGTGGGTACGCGGCGCACCGCTGATTGGTGCTGTGGCTGCTTACGGCGTGGCGCTGGCGATGCACCGTGACAGCAGTGATGCCGCCCTGAAAAACGCTTATGACGTGCTGGTTGCCACCCGTCCGACCGCGATCAACCTGAAATGGGCGCTGGACAGAATCTGCGGTGCCCTGACACCACTTCCTGCGGCTGAGCGCGGTGACGCCGCATACCGTATTGCCGCTGAAATCGCTGATGAAGATGCGGAAATTTGTCACCGCATCGGCGAACACGGCCTGACAATTATCCGCGACATCGCCGCCCGCAAAAAACCGGGTGAGCCGGTGAATATCCTGACCCATTGTAATGCCGGCTGGCTGGCTACCGTTGACTGGGGCACCGCGCTGTCACCGATTTATCAGGCTTATGATGAAGGCATTAATATTCACGTCTGGGTGGATGAAACCCGTCCGCGCAACCAGGGCGGACTGACTGCCTTTGAGCTGGGCTCGCACGGTGTGCCGCATACCCTGATTGCAGATAACGCCGGGGGGCACCTGATGCAGCACGGCGAAGTGGATATGTGTATTGTCGGCACTGACCGCACCACCGCTCGCGGGGATGTCTGCAATAAAATCGGCACTTACCTGAAAGCACTGGCGGCCAAAGCGAACAATGTGCCGTTCTATGTGGCGCTGCCGTCACCGACCCTCGATTTTACCGTGTGGGACGGGGTAAAAGAGATCCCGATTGAACAGCGTGCCGGTGAGGAACAGTCACATGTTTTCGGCATCACACCGGAAGGTACCCGCAGCTGGGTGAATACTGCACCTGCGGGCACCCGTTGCGGTAACTATGCCTTTGATGTCACTCCGGCGGAGTATGTCACCGGGCTTATCACCGAACGCGGCATTTGTGATGCCTCCCCGGCCGGGCTGAAAGGCATGTTCCCGGAGATGTGGCCGTCTGAGTATGAGGTGTGATCATGACCCGTACTGAACTGGCACAACAGATTATCGATACCTGTCTGAAGATGAACGCAAGCGGGCTCAACCAGGGGACGTCCGGTAATGTCAGCGCCCGCTGGCAGGACGGCATGCTGATCACCCCGAGCGGCGTGCCTTATGAAAAACTGACCCCGGACAGCATTGTGTATATGGACAGTACCGGCCAGGCAGAGGCGGATAAAATCCCGTCGAGCGAATGGCACTTTCACCTGAGCTGCTATCAGGCGCGTCCTGAGCTGAATGCGGTGGTCCATAATCACGCTCTGAATACAGCGGCGGTATCCATTCTCAATGAATCCATTCCGGCCATCCATTATATGGTCGCCGTGACCGGAACCGACCATATCCCCTGTGTGCCGTATGCCACCTTCGGCACACACGAACTGGCTGATATTGTTGCGGAAGGGATTAAAACCAGTAAGGCTCTGATTATGCAGCATCACGGCATGCTGGCGATGGAAGTCAACCTGGAAAAAGCGCTGTGGCTGGCGCATGAGGTTGAAGTGCTCTCCGCGCTGTATCTGAAAGTCCGGGCCATCACACCGGATGTGCCGGTACTGAGCAGTGAGGAGATGCAGCGGGTTTTGGGGAAATTCAAAACCTACGGACTGAAAACCGGAAAATAGTGATTACC
The DNA here is from genome assembly GCF_000512315.2 of Morganella sp. EGD-HP17. Taxonomy (NCBI): domain Bacteria; kingdom Pseudomonadati; phylum Pseudomonadota; class Gammaproteobacteria; order Enterobacterales; family Morganellaceae; genus Morganella; species Morganella sp. EGD-HP17. The sequence goes on along the minus strand of NZ_AZRH01000001.1, from coordinate 348,541 downwards.
GGCGGCAGAAAACGGCGCAATGCGTCGTTTTTTGTCACCTTACGTAATTAATTATTTTAAATGATAATCATTTGCAATATAATTAAAACCTTAATGTATCTGTTATTTAAGGTTTTTATGAAAAAAGTCATTTGTTATGCTGCGTTTGCTTCTGCCGTTCTTCTCCTGTCCGGATGTGCCGCCACAAAAAAATCCCCGCAATTCAGCGAAAAAAGCATTGAAGAGTGCGGACGCTATCTGCCGGACGGCATTGCTTACTATGTCACGATTGAAGGCGAAGTGGATTTAAACAAGCAGTTTAACGGTGATATCAATGTGACCGCATTGCAGGACAGCGCACCCGCTGTTGCATTTAACCACGAGCTGATTCAGGCCGGTGCGGATAAATATATGGACTGTGCTATTCAGCTGCTGAATAACGGTAAGGGAGATACCCGCACACCGGAAGAAAAAGCGGCGGCAGAAAAACAGTAACCGGCAATATTAATGCTCTAATGTAAAAAAACCGCCTTCCGGCGGTTTTTGCACTTATTTATCTGACAGCAAATGTGCCGCGATCAGCGGATCAACAATTAAATCAGAAACATATCCGCCACGCAGTGCCCCGCGGGTGGCGGCGATATTTTGTTCACCGGTGGCGATAAAAATCCGCCGTGCAATGTTGCGCAGCTGCGGCAGCCGGATACCGAGGATGCGGGCATCCGTATGGGTATCCAGCGGCTCACCCGCCTGATCATAAAAACGTCCGCAAATAACCCCGACCGCCCCTTTGCGGCGGAAGTCAGTCATTTCCTCTGCCGTGATCACGCCGGCGCGGATCAGCGGGTTCTCTTCCGTGACATTTCCGGCCACGAACAGTGCTTTGGTGCAGCGATCCAGCTGAGCAAAGTTTGCCTGAATGATAGGCTCACGGCGCAGTGCATCTGCCAGCTCCGCAGAGCTGACAATCGCGGGAACATGCAGATACGCACACTCACCGCCGAACTTTCCGGCAATCAGCGAGGACGATTCCACCGTGGTGAAATCCGGCTGCGACGGCACGGAACCGAGCATCTGTAATACCGCCATATTGCGGATGACTTTTGGTGTCAGACACTTCGCCATATAGTGAATTGTCCGTCCCCAGGCCACGCCGAGCACATCCCCGTCCTCAATCACCTGACTGAGATACACCCCGGCCGCCTGTGCCATGTTTTCCCGGCGGCGGGCGGAATCTGCCGCCGCCTCCGTAACCGGGCTGTCCGGTACCACCAGCACATTGGTCAGATTGAACTTTTTTTTCAGTGACAACGCCATATCGATGCGGCTGTAACGCGCCATATCCAGGCTGATATGCACCACACCGTTTTCCCGGGCCGTCTGCAGGTATTTCACCACGGTCACGCGGGAAATCCCCATCGCATCAGCCACCTCCGTCTGACTGAGGCCGGACTGATAATAGAGCCATGCGGCCTGCAGAACCGGGTCATTACCGAACATCAGGCGTCCGGTCAGGCGGTTGTCACTGTTTGTCATGCTTCGCGCACCACGCTGCCCCAGAGATCATACTCATCGGCATGTTCAATATTCACCATCACAATATCCCCCGGCTGCACATCAAATTCACCGTTGAGATATACCATACCGTCGATTTCCGGCGCATCCGCCATACTGCGGCCGACAGCGCCCTCTTCTTCATCAACTTCATCAATGATCACCGGCAGTGTGCGGCCGATTTTTTCAGCCAGACGCTCTGCGGAGATCTGCTGCTGTAACTGCATAAAGCGGTGATAGCGCTCTTCTTTGATCTCTTCCGGCACCTGATCCGGTAATTCGTTGGCATGTGCCCCTTCCACCGGACTGTATTTAAAGCAGCCGACGCGATCCAGACGGGCTTCAGTCAGGAAGTCCAGCAGCATCTGAAAGTCTTCTTCGGTTTCACCCGGGAAGCCGACAATAAAGGTGGAACGCAGTGTCAGTTCCGGGCAGATTTCACGCCAGCGTTTGATACGCTCCAGTGTGCGCTCAACGGCACCCGGGCGTTTCATCAGTTTCAGAATACGCGGGCTGGCGTGCTGTAACGGGATATCCAGATACGGCAGGATTTTGCCTTCTGCCATCAGCGGGATCACATCATCCACATGCGGATACGGATAAACGTAATGCAGACGCACCCACACACCGAGCTGGGATAACTGCTCACACAGACCGATCATGCTGGTTTTCACCGGCAGACCATCGCGGAAACCGGTGCGGTGTTTGATATCAGCGCCATAGGCAGAGGTATCCTGGGAGATCACCAGCAGTTCTTTCACACCGGCTTCAACCAGGCGCTGCGCTTCACTCAGCACCTCACCGACAGGACGGCTGTCCAGATCGCCGCGCATGGACGGAATAATGCAGAATGTGCAGCGGTGATTACAGCCTTCAGAAATTTTCAGATACGCGTAATGGCGCGGCGTCAGTTTCACACCCTGCTCCGGTACCAGGCTGGTGAACGGATCATGCGCCGGTTTCGGCACATATTTACGGACATTCGCCAGCACCTGCTCATAACTGTGCGGACCGGTGATTTCCAGCACCTTCGGGTGCACTTCACGGATCTGGTCTTCTTTCGCACCCAGACACCCGGTCACGATCACTTTACCGTTTTCCGCCAGTGCCTCGCCGATTGCTTCCAGGGATTCCTGCACAGCACTGTCAATGAAACCGCAGGTATTGACGATCACCACATCGGCATCATCATAGCTTGGCACAACCTGATAGCCGTCCGTGCGCAGTTCAGTCAGAATCCGCTCGGAATCCACCAGGTTTTTCGGGCAGCCTAAAGAAACGAAACCGACTTTCGGCACTGTGTTGGTATTTTGCGACATAAGCTCATTTACTCAAAAGAGCAGGATGCAGCAGGATATTTCCGGCTGCATCCCGCAGATATTAGTCATTATCGGAAAGGAAAGAGACAAATTTTAGCAAACAAACTCCCCTGACTGATAGCCTCCGGCGTAAAAAATCCCTGTGTCAGATAAAAAACCAGTGCAATTCGTGTAATCCCCCGGCGCTGTATTCTGCCGTTTACAGTGAATGTGATATATACGGCAGCTTTATCCTGCTGATCCGGTTATGCTTTCTTTGTCAGCATTTAATGTCATCGTTCTGAAAATTAAAAGCATCATTATTTGCGAGCCTGATATTGAAATGCTGCTGTTGTGCTTATCTCATTATTTTCCATAAGAAGGGTAATCACGGTATCTATGCAAAAATCAAAACGTAAAACGTGGATTTTTTATCTCATCCTGATCATTGTCCTTGCCGGCGGCGGCTACCTGTTCCGCATGCTGCAAAGCCCGGGGCTGCCTGCGGGCTTCGCTCAGAGCAACGGACGGATCGAGGCAACGGAAATTGATATCTCAACCAAAACCGCCGGACGCATCAGCACCATCAATGTCAGAGAGGGGGATTTTGTCCGCGCCGGAGATGTGCTGGCGCAGATGGATACCCGGACACTGGAGGCACAACTGAGCGAGGCTCAGGCGCAGTACCGCCAGGCGGACAGTAATGTGATTTCCTCGCGCTCGGCACTGGCTCAGCGGAAAAGTGAGAAAGCCGCCGCAGAGGCGATGGTACGCCAGCGCACCGCAGAACTGACCGCTGCGCAAAAACGTCTGACGCGTTCACAGGCACTGGTGAGAACCAACGCGGTATCTGTTCAGCAGGTGGATGATGACCTAGCTGTTGTCCAGGGTGCCCGTGCTGCCGTGGAAGCGGCGAAAGCTCAGGTGGCAGCGGCTTCTGCGGCGATTGATGCCGCACAGTCCGGTATTATCCAGGCACAGACCAAAGTGGATGCCGCTCTGGCGACACAACACCGGATTGAAGCGGATCTGGATGACAGCCAGCTGAAAGCGCCGCGCAACGGCCGTGTTCAGTATCGCGTTGCCGAACCGGGTGAAGTGCTCGGTGCCGGTGGCCGTGTGGTGAATATGGTCGATCTCAGCGATGTCTATATGACGTTCTTCCTGCCGACCGAACAGGCCGGACAGGCGGGCATCGGCGGTGATGTGCATATTGTTCTTGATGCCGCTCCGGACCTGGTGATCCCGGCGAAAACCTCGTATGTCGCCAGTGTCGCGCAATTTACCCCTAAAACTGTGGAAACAGATAATGAGCGCCAGAAACTGATGTTCCGCGTTCGTGCGCGTATCGCCCCCGAACTGCTGGAAAAACATCTGGAATATGTGAAAACCGGTCTGCCGGGACGCGCTTATATCCGGCTTGACCCGAAGCAGGACTGGCCGGCTGACCTGGAGGTGAAATTACCTCAATGACATCATCAAAACAGCATTCCGACACCGCAATCGTCACCCTGGAACAGGTTACGCATCATTACGGTGATGTGTGCGCCCTTGATGATATCACGCTGAACATCCCCGCCCGGCAGATGGTGGGGCTGATCGGGCCGGACGGTGTCGGGAAATCCACCCTGATTTCCCTGATTGCCGGTGCCCGTAAAGTGCAGCAGGGTAATGTGATTGTGCTGGGCGGTGATATCCGCGAAGAAGAGCACCGCCGCGCGGTATGTCCGCGTATTGCCTATATGCCGCAGGGATTGGGGAAAAACCTGTATCACACCCTGTCGGTGTTTGAAAACGTGGATTTTTTCGGGCGGCTGTTCGGCCAGTCTGAGAAAGAACGTCGTCTGCGGATTGACGATCTCCTCGCCAGCACCGGGCTCGCCCCGTTCCGCGACCGCCCTGCGGGAAAACTCTCCGGCGGGATGAAACAGAAGCTCGGACTGTGCTGTGCCTTGATCCATGACCCGGAACTGCTGATCCTCGACGAACCGACCACCGGTGTTGACCCCCTCTCCCGCGCCCAGTTCTGGGAGCTTATCGACCGCATCCGCGAACGCCAGCAAAATATGAGTGTGCTGGTGGCGACGGCCTATATGGAAGAAGCGGAACGGTTTGATCACCTGGTCGCAATGGACGACGGCAAAGTCCTGGCGACAGGACACGCCCGTGAACTGAAAGCGCAGACACAGACTAATGAGCTGGAAGCCGCCTTTATCGCTCTGCTGCCGGAAGAAAAACGCAAAGATCACAAAGCGGTGGTGATCCCGCCGCGCAAGGCGCAGGACAATGAAGAGATTGCTATCGAGGCACAGGATCTGACCATGCGCTTCGGCAGTTTCACCGCCGTTGACCACGTCAGTTTCCGCATCCCGAAAGGAGAGATCTTTGGTTTCCTCGGCTCCAACGGCTGCGGTAAATCCACCACCATGAAAATGCTCACCGGGCTGTTGCAGGCCACGGAAGGCAAGGCGTGGCTGTTTGGTCAGGAGGTCGATCCGAAAGATTTGAATACGCGGATGCGGGTCGGTTATATGTCGCAGGCGTTCTCCCTCTACAGTGAGCTGACGGTTTTACAGAACCTGGTGCTGCACGCCAAATTATTCCATGTGCCGGAAAACGAAATTGATGACCGCGTTGATGAAATGATGACGCGCTTTAAACTGACGGATGTTGCCGATGCCATGCCGGAGGGGTTACCGCTCGGGATACGCCAGCGTTTATCGCTGGCCGTGGCGGTTATTCACCGCCCGGAAATGCTGATCCTCGATGAGCCGACATCCGGCGTTGACCCGATTGCCCGCGATATGTTCTGGGATCTGATGGTGGATTTATCACGCAAAGACGGCGTGACGATTTTTATATCCACCCACTTTATGAATGAGGCCGCCCGCTGCGACCGCATGTCGCTGATGCACGCCGGGAAAGTACTGGTGACGGATACCCCGGAGAATCTGGTCGCCAACAGCCAATTTGACACCCTCGAAGCCGTCTTTATTGATTATCTGAAAAAAGCCTCGGGGATTGAGGATGATGCCCCGCCGCCGGAAGCACCGGAATTACCCGCCGACAGCGGCGAAGCTGCCGCCACAGCACTGAAGCGCCGTTTCAGTCTGCGCCGTCTGTTCAGTTATAGTCTGCGTGAGGGGCTGGAACTGCGCCGCGACCCGGTGCGGCTGACACTGGCGCTGCTCGGTACAGTGATCCTGATGTTTATTATGGGCTACGGCATCAGTATGGATGTGGAAAATCTGCGTTTTGCCGTGCTCGACCGCGACCAGACCACCACCAGCCAGAACTATGTGCAGGATCTCTCCGGTTCGCGCTACTTTATCGAACAGCCGCCGCTGCAAAATTATGACGATATGGAGCGCCGGATGCGCGCCGGGGAAATCGCGGTGGCGATTGAAATTCCGCCGGATTTTGCCCGTGATATCGCCAAAGGCCATGATGTGAAACTGGGTGTCTGGGTGGACGGCGCCATGCCGAACCGGGCTGAAACGGTGCGCGGTTATGTGCAGGCTATGCATCTCAACTGGCTGACCCGCATGGCATCAAAACAGCCGGTGGCAAACCCGCTGCGCTCTGCCATCGATATCGAAACCCGTTACCGTTATAACCCGGATGTGAAAAGTCTGCCTGCTATCGTTCCGGCGGTGATCCCGCTGCTGCTGATGATGATACCGGCAATGCTCAGCGCCCTTAGTGTGGTGCGGGAGAAAGAGCTGGGGTCGATTATCAATCTCTATGTCACGCCGGTGACCAAAACAGAGTTTTTAATCGGCAAACAGGTGCCTTATATCGTGCTGGGGATGTTTAACTTTTTCCTGCTCTGCGCCCTCTCCGTCTGGGTATTCGGAGTGCCGTTCAAGGGCAGTCTGCTGACGGTGACACTCGCCGCATTCTGCTATATCACCATTGCCACCAGCATGGGGCTGCTGATTTCCTGCTTTATGAAAAGCCAGATTGCCGCAATTTTCGGAACCGCGATTATCACCCTGATCCCGGCCACCCAATTTTCCGGAATGATTGACCCGGTTTCATCACTGGAAGGTATGGGTTACTGGATAGGACACATCTACCCGACCGCTCATTTCCTGACCATTACCCGGGGAACCTTCTCCAAGGGGCTGGGGCTTATCGATCTGTATCAGGCCTTTATTCCGCTGTTGATAACTATTCCGGTTGTTCTCGGGTGCAGCATCTTTTTCCTGAAAAAGCAGGAGGGATAACATGCGGACACTGAAGAATATTATCTATCTCGGCATGAAAGAGCTGCGCAGCCTGATGCGGGATAAAGCAATGCTGGCACTGATCGTGTTTGCATTCACGGTATCAATCTATTCCTCGGCGACGGTGACCTCCGGTTCGCTGCATCTGGCACCGATTGCCATTGCGGACCAGGATCGCTCTCAGCTCAGCGAGCGCATTATCAACAGCTTTTACGAGCCCTATTTTCTGGCCCCGGCAGATATTGATATCAGTCAGATGGACGGCCTGATGGACAGCGGCACCTACACGTTTACCATGGATATTCCGCCGAATTTTCAGCGTGATGTGCTGGCCGGACGCCGTCCCGCCATTCAGTTGAACGTTGATGCCACCCGCATGAGCCAGGCGTTTCTCGGCAACAGTTATATTCAGAATATTGTTACCGGGGAGGTGAATACTTTTCTGGCTAAAAACCGGCAAAACACGGTGCTGCCGGTGGATCTGGATATCCGCGCCCGTTTTAACCCGAACCTGAATCAGATGTGGTTCGGATCGGTAATGGCGATTATCAACAATATCACGATGCTGTCGATTGTCCTGACCGGGGCGGCACTGATCCGCGAGCGGGAACACGGCACAATTGAGCATCTGCTGGTGATGCCGGTGACGCCGTTTGAAATCATGATGTCCAAAGTCTGGTCGATGGGATTGGTGGTATTGCTTGCCTCACTCGGCTCGCTGCTGCTGATTGTCCGCTTTCTGCTGCAGGTGCCGATAGAGGGTTCAATTACGCTGTTTATGTGCGGGGTGGCGCTGAGTCTGTTTGCCACCACCTCCATCGGAATTTTTATGGGGACGCTCGCCCGTTCGATGCCGCAGTTCGGGCTGCTGATGATTATGGTGCTGCTGCCGCTGAATATGTTATCAGGCGGGATGACCTCGCGGGAAAGTATGCCGCAGTTTGTGCAGGATATTATGCAGACCATGCCGACGACACACTTTGTCAGCCTGGCACAGGCTATTCTCTACCGGGGCGCGGATTTCCTGATCGTCTGGCCGCAGTTTATTTATCTGATCATTATCGGCGGCGCGTTTTTTGGTGCGGCTTTGCTGCGCTTCCGCAAAACCATCAGTGCGATGGCATAGAGGCGGGGTATTGCTGCCAACATTGAGTGCCGGCAAAGTGCAGCCGCCGCCGGAAAGAATAAAACCATCTTCTTTCAAACCAGGGCGGCGGGATAACCGGCAAAGCGGAAAGCCGCTGACACGTCCCTGTTCGCGAAATCTGCTGAATCATCCGGTTTGTGGCAAGGCGGCAAGGGAAGGATTCCCCGGGAGCATACACCAGTATGTGACCGGGGGGGACGAACGAAGCCAACACAGCCACAGGCGGAAGGATGACGCGGATTCAGGATTTGAGGAGACCGCGCACAACCACCTTGCTCGCCGGGGCGCTGCGATCGGTCGCCCGCCGCACTGCCATATTGATGGCCTGCCAGGCAATTTCCTGAAGATCATGAGAAATGCACGGGAAGTTGAATCCGTAGATATCGGCATGAGAGACTTCATCGATGCTGAACAGCGAGACATCTTTTTGCGGGATCAGGTTGTGGCGGATACAAGCTTTGATAATCCCGAGTGAGATCTGGTTATTGCAGCCGACAAAATAATCCGGCGCGGGATGGTATTTCAGGTAATGATCGGTGACTTTAAAGGCTTCATCCATCAGGAAGTCCGCATGCAGCACATTAACGCTGCTGACCTGGCCGTGCAGACCGGCCACCATGCCGGTTACGCGATCCTGGGCCACATTGGAATCTTCCGGGCCGGAGACAATCACCACGTTATCCGCTTTTTGTGACAGCAGATAGCGCCCTGCCTGCAATCCGCAGTCGAGATTATCGATGTAAACGCCGCTGCATGCCTTGGCATCCAGCTCACGGTCAACCAGGATCACCGGAATATTGAGCAGTTCCAGCTGTTTCATATACGCCGGGCGATACACCCTTTCGGCGGAGACAACGGACAGAATGATGGCATCCACGTTGTAACCAATCAGCTTATCAATGATACGCGCTTCATTTTCACGGGATTCATAGGAGTCAAACATCAGCGTGTCATACCCGGCGTTATAGGCTTCCAGGGTGATGCGCTTGGCCAGCCCGCCGAAAAACGGGTTGCTCATGTCCGGGCTGACAATACCGATGGTACGGGAGGATTTCGCGCGCAGGCTGCGTGCCGCCGCATTCACCACATAACCGATTTTATCTGCGGCATCGAGAATACGCCTGAGAGTTTCCGGGTGAACCTTATCCGGCTGCGAAAATGCGCGGGATGCGGTGATCTTACTGACATTCGCAATAGCGGCCACATTTTCCAGTGTGACTTTCTGTGTCCGGGGTTCCGCCAATTTTCTCTCCTTAGCAGCAACGTATCATTTTATACCATTATAATATCATCTAAATCGATTCAGTCACGTGAAAAACACGCTTTTTATTACTTAAACCGACACTAACAACTTTTTAACACTCGAGTCTTTTTATCCGCGGATCGGTAAAAATGTCGTATTCATCGGTGTTTTCTGTGGAGAACTCCGACACCACCGCGCCCTGCGGCCCGGCTTTAAACCAGTGGCGGGTATCCGGCATGATGGTGTACTGCTCTCCCGGCCGCAGCAGAATAAAGCGGTCACAGGTGTACCATTCCTCATCCCCCTGCGGCGGACGGCAGACCGGATTGCCCTGAGCATCCTGATTCAGTGTCAGCGCAGGATCATCCACAAACAGATACACCTCGCCCCAGCGGCAGCGGAAAGTTTCCTGCTTACCCGGCCGGTCTTTGTACGGCGGATGACGGTGCTCCGGACAGGTCTGGTCAGCAAAGAGAACCAGCTCTTTGGCGCAGTACAGCGGGCTGTTGCAGTACGTGAGCAGTTGCAGGCCAGAGCGGGGATAATCCGGCAGATTAAAGTGAGCAATTTCAATATGCTGCTGTTCCGCTTCTGTCAGAATGATATGTGCCTGTTCCAGAACCGCCAGTGATTCCGCGATATACGGCTGTTTATTCATCTGTCTCTCTCCTGAATGATATCGTTATCATTATAGCCTTGTCACAGATAGCAAAGATGTGACCCGGAAGACCCTTTGCCGAATACTACATGAGTAGATCAGACTTTATTTAATAAAAGTTTAACCATCATCACATAATTATAATAAACATTGCTCTATTATCCACATCATAGCAATGATATCGATATCATTTTAATGAAAGGAAATGATCATGAAGGCATTAGTATTAGAGAAAGCAGGGAAAATCGCCATTCAGGATTGGCAGAGCAATGAAGTACTTGGCGACGACGATGTTGAGATTAAAATCCACACCGTCGGTATCTGCGGCAGCGACGTTCACTATTATCAGCATGGCCGTATCGGGCCGTTTGTGGTTGAGGCACCGATGGTGCTGGGTCACGAAGCGTCCGGTGTGATCACTGCAGCCGGTAAAAATGTGAAACACCTGAAAGTCGGCGATCGCGTGTGCATGGAACCGGGTATTCCGGATCTGCAGTCCCCGCAATCCCGTGCCGGTATCTATAACCTTGATCCTGCCGTCCGTTTCTGGGCGACCCCGCCAATCGACGGCTGCCTGCGTGAAAGCGTGATCCACCCTGCCGCCTTCACCTTTAAACTGCCTGATAACGTTTCCTTTGCCCAGGGCGCAATGGTTGAGCCGCTGGCAATCGGTATGCAGTCCGCGACCAAAGCCGGGATCAAACCGGGCGATATCGGTCTGGTTATCGGTGCCGGGACCATTGGTATCATTACCGCGCTGTGCGCACTGGCCGGTGGCTGTTCCGATGTCATCATCTGTGATGTGTTTGATGAAAAACTGAAAGTGGCTGAGAAATATCAGGGCCTGCACGCGGTTAACAGTAAAGACCAGCAGGCACTGGCGGATAAAGTCCGTGAGCTGACCGGCGGCGAAGGCGTGAACGTCCTGTTTGAGTGCAGCGGCGCGAAACCGGTTATTGCGTCCATCTCTGATCATATCGCCCCGGGCGGCACCGCAGTTCTCGTCGGTATGCCTATCGACCCGGCACCGCTGGATATCGTGGCGGCACAGGCGAAAGAAGTAACCTTCAAAACTATTTTCCGCTACGCCAATATGTATCCGCGCACCATCCGTCTGCTGAGCTCCGGCAAACTGAATGTGGCCCCGCTGCTGTCCGCAACCTACAAGTTCAAAGACAGTGTCGAAGCCTATGAGCGTGCAGCCGAAGGCCGTGCGACTGATGTGAAAATTGTGCTGGAAATGGAGTAAACCATGACGCTCTATGCCGGTATTGACTGCGGAACACAAAGCACCAAGGTCATTATTGCCGATAACCGGACCGCGCGTATTCTGGGTGAGGGCTCGGCCTCTCACCCGATGATCAGCGAATCAGACGGGAGCCGTGAACAGGAAGCTGTCTGGTGGACTGATGCGCTGGAAACCGCGTTTGCTCAGGCGATTAAAAACGCCGGGATTGACGGGCGGGATATCCGCGCCCTCGCCGTTTCCGGCCAGCAGCACGGTTTTGTACCTGTCAGTCATGACGGTACGGTACTTGCGCCTGCCAAACTGTGGTGTGATACCTCGACCAGTGCAGAAAATCAGTGGTTTATTGATGCTCTGGGCGGTGAACAGGCTGCACTTGACCGCCTGGGTGTGTTGCCGCAGACCGGCTATACCGTGTCAAAAATTATCCGCTTTAAACAGCAGCACCCGGAACTGTGGAAACAGCTGCGCTATGTGCTGCTGCCGCACGACTATCTGAATTTCTGGCTCACCGGCCAGGCCTGTGCCGAGTACGGCGATGCCTCCGGGACCGGGCTGCTCAATATCCGTACCCGTGAGTGGGATCAGGCCGCCGCTGATCTTATCGATCCGGAAGGCCGCTTATGGCAGGCGCTGCCGCCGCTGGTGCGCGCAGAGCAAATCATCGGCACGGTTCGTCCGGAGATCGCGGAAAAGCTCGGTATTTCCCCGGAAACCCGCGTGGCATCCGGCGGCGGCGATAACATGATGGCCGCCATCGGTACCGGAAATATCCGTCCGGGCATCACTACGATGAGCCTCGGTACCTCCGGTACGCTGTTTACCTTTGCGGAACAACCGGTTGTGGCGGATTCCGCGATGATCGCCGGGTTCTGCTCCTCCAGCAATGGCTGGCTGCCGTTGATTTGCACCATGAATGTCACCTCCGCCACCACTACGGTTCAGTCCTTATTAGGCATAGATATTCAGGCCTTTAATGATGCACTGAACAGCAGTAAACCCGGTGCGGGCGGTCTTATTATGCTGCCGTTCTTTAATGGTGAGCGCGTACCTCAGTTACCCGAAGCCCGCGCCAGCCTTCACAATATGGACGGCAGCAACCTGACTCCGCAGAACCTGAGCCTGGCTGTGGTGGAAAGTGCCACTTACGGGCTGCGCTTCGGTATCGATCTGTTCCGTCAGCAGGGAATTACCACCAGTGAGATCCGTCTGACCGGCGGCGGTGCCCGCAGCGTGAAATGGCGTCAGATTGTCGCGGATATCATGGCGGCACCGGTGGTGTGCGTCACCAACCAGGAAGCGGCAGCGCTGGGTGCAGCGGTTCAGGCAATCTGGTGTGACACCCTCAGCGCAGACAGCGCACCGGAAGCACAGCTGGCCGCTCTCTGCGACCGCTTTGTGCAACTGGATGACAGCAGCCGCACACAGCCGGATCCGGCGAATGTGGCGGTTTATGAGTCCCTGTATCAGAACTACCTTGCTTTACTGACATCAGAATACCCGGAGGTCACCGTATGACAGCCACTGTCGCTGACAATGAGGAATTACTGCGGGTTGAAGGGGTGCGCAAAGCCTTTGGTCAGGTTGTTGCACTGAAGAACGCGCAGTTTTCACTGAAAAGAGGTTCCATTCACGCCCTGTGCGGCGGGAATGGCGCCGGTAAATCCACGTTCCTGAGCATCCTGATGGGCTTTATCCGCCCGGATGCGGGGGAAATCTATGTCAAAGGCAAACGCTGTGAGTTTCATCAGCCGATCGAAGCCCTGCACGCCGGTATCGCCATTGTTCAGCAGGAGCTGAGTTCCATTCCTGATCTGACCGTGGCGGAAAATATCTGGCTGGGGCGGGAGCCGCGCCGGTTCGGGTTTGTCGATTTTAAACAGCTCAACCGGCAGACCGCTGAACTGCTGACCGACCTGCATTTTGATATCTCCCCGTCAGAAAAAATGCGCAACCTGAGTGTGGCGGAACAGCAACTGGTCGAAATCGCCAAAGCCCTCTCCCACGCGGATGCGGATATCATCATTATGGATGAGCCGACCTCCGCCATCGGCGAGGAGGATGCGCAGAAGATTTTCGATGTCATCACCCGCCTGACGGAAAAAGGTAAAGGCATTATTTATGTCTCACACCGCCTGTCCGAGATTTTTCAGATAGCCGATACCTTCACCATTTTCCGTGACGGTACCTTTATCACCGACGGCCCGCTGGCGGATATTACCCGCGAGAAGCTGATTGAGCTGATTATCGGCCGTGAGATCAAAGATGAGTTCGCCAAATTTAACGAGCCGACAGATGAAACCATTATGGAAGTCCGGGAACTGTCCCGCGATGACCAGGTGCAGGACATCAGCCTGACGCTGAAAAAAGGCGAAATCCTGGGAATTTACGGGCTGGTCGGCTCCGGCCGTTCTGAGTTCCTCGACCTGATTTTCGGCATCGAACACGCCGATAAAGGCACCATAAAAATTGGTGACCGCTTCCTCGACAAACACACACCGAAAGATTCCATTAATGCCGGGATCGCCTATGTCACTGAAGACCGCAAAGATACCGGGCTGATGCTGGGCCGCTCCATCAATGAAAATATCAATATCGCCTCATTTGGTGCCATCAGTACCGGCGGCTTTATTCATGACCGCAAAGAGCGTGCCCGTGCAGACGACATGATCACACTGTTCAATGTCAAAACCCCGGATGCGGATCAGCTGGTCGGGAACCTCAGCGGCGGTAACCAGCAGAAAGTGGTTCTGGGACGCTGGGCGCTGATCGAGCCGGATGTGATGCTGCTCGATGAGCCGACACGCGGCGTGGATGTCGGTGCCAAGAAAGAAATTTATAAGTTTATGTCTGAGTTCGCCTTACAGGGCAAAGGCATTGTGATGGTCTCTTCTGAGCTGTCGGAGATTATCGGGATGAGTGACAGGATTATTGTTTTCCGTGACGGACGGATCGCCGGAGAGCTGACCGCCGCCACTGCCACCCAGACTGATTTAATGAAACTTGCGGTGTGATCTCACCCGCCAACGTATGCATGAATAAAGAGAAGTGACCATGACTACAACAAATACTGCACCCGCACCAGGGGTCTCATTTATCGCCCGTAACAAGAAAAACATGCACAAATACGGCATTATTCTGGCGTTCTTTGTGCTGTGTCTGATTGTGGCGGTTGTCGGTGAAGTTCAGGTCGCCCGCGGCGAATGGACCAATAACTACTTTCTGAGTCAGGACAACATGCTGATTATCCTGCGTCAGATTTCCATCAACGGTATTCTCGCCATCGGGATGACCTTCGTCATTATCACCGCCGGTGTTGACCTCTCTGTCGGTTCGGTGCTGGCACTGAGCGGGATTGTGGCGGCGCGGTTTGCCACCAGCAATACCGGTCTGGCTATCGGTGATACCGCGAATGCCGTGATGATCCCGATGATTATCGCACTCGGCATCGGTATCATTTGTGGTCTGCTTAACGGGACCATTCTGGCGAAATTCAACCTTCAGCCGTTTATCGTCACCATGGGGATGCTGTCTGCGGCACGCGGTCTGACTCTGCTGACCACTGACGGTAACCCGGTTTCCCAGCTCAACAGCGATTTCCGCTGGCTGGGTAACGGCTATATCCTGGATATCCCGGTACCGGTGGTGATCCTGGCGGTTATCTTTATTCTGGCCTGGATTTTACTCAATAAAACCACCTTCGGCCGTTATGTGTATGCCGTCGGCGGCAACCCGAAAAGCGCCAGAACCTCCGGTATCAGCGTGATTAAAATTAAAGTGCTGGTTTATACCCTGTGTGGCGCGTTAGCCGGTATTGCCGGGCTGATTCTGACTGCCCGTACCGGGTCAGCACAGACCAGTGCAGGCAGCGCCTACGAGCTGGATGCGATTGCGGCGGTGGTTATCGGCGGCACCAGTATGGCCGGTGGTGTGGGGACGTTAGTCGGCACCCTGTTCGGTGTATTAATTATCGGTGTGATGAATAACGGTCTCGACCTGCTGGGCGTGCAGTCGTACTACCAGCAGATTATCAAAGGCGCATTAATTGTTATCGCCGTACTTTTGGATCCGTCACGTAAGCAACGCCGTGACTGATGGCAGTACCGCGCGGATTCTTTCAGCCTGCCACTGGCTGAAGGATGAAGCGTAAAAAAGACGAAAACAGCAAAAAACAAAAGCAAAACTACCCTACACAATGAAGGAATGACCATGAAAAAACTGACCAAAATCGCTGCACTGACAGCCCTGATGATGGGCGGACAGGCATTTGCGGCACAGGACAATCCGGTGAAAATTGCCGTTCTGATGTACGGCATGAAAGCTGAATTTGTCCAGTTAATGGAAAAATCCGCAAAAGAGCATCCGGCTGTGAAAAACGGTGAAGCGATCATCACAGTTTATGATGGCCGTTATGATCCGATGGTTCAGAACAACCAGGCGGAAACCGCAATCCAGACCAAAGCCGACGCTATCATCATCAACCCGATGGATTATGAAGCGAATATCGACGTGGTCACTATGGCAAATGACGCCAAAATCCCGGTTATCGTCACCAACGCCCGTCTGAACACCGACAAAATGACCGCAGAAGTGGTGTCTGATGACGTCCTCGGCGGTTATATGGAAGCCAAAGCGGTTCTGGAAAAAATGAACTGTGAAGGTAACGTGGTTATTATCGAAGGGCCGAAAGGCGGCAGCGGTGAAATTCAGCGCGGCGAAGGTAATGACAAAGCGATCGCAGAATGTGGTCCGGGTAAAGTGAAAGTACTGGAGCGCAAAACGGCTAACTGGTCACGCGCGGAAGCGATGCCGCTGATGGAAAACTGGTTACAGAAACACCGTGGTAAAATCGGTGGTGTTATTGCACAGAACGACGAAATGGCACTGGGTGCGATCGAAGCAATCAAATCTGCCGGTCTGAATGTCAATGATTTCTCCATTGCCGGCGTTGACGGCGTGTCTGATGCTATCCGCTCTGTTCAGGAAGGCGAAATGGTCTCCATCCTCCAGGACGCGAATGCACAGATGCAGGGCTCTATCGACCTGGCGATGAAAGCAGTCAAAGGTGACAAATACGAGCCGCAGTCCAAAATCTGGGTTCAGTATGCTGACCAGTTGAAATGGAATGACGGTAAAGACAAACGTTACGCGATTCCGTGGACTCAGGTCACCAAAGAAAACGCGCAGCAGTTACTGGATGCCCGTAAATAAATACACTCCCGCCGTCTTCTTATGAAGGCGGCGTTTTTTTATCCGCAACTTCCCCTGTTCAGGCGGTTTTATACACAATTCAAAAAAGTCATGTCCGGAAAGCGGCATGAACCGCTGAATATCCCGCAACGCCGTATTCATCCTTCCCCTCTGATTAATTCACCGTATGATAGGCTTATCTGCCGGATAAATGTGCGATGTGAAATAATGGATGACAGAGAAAAGGCGGTTGAAAAAGTCAGAAAGCTGATGTCTCTTGCCGAAAATGCCGGTAATGAGAATGAAGCCGCGAACGCCTTTTCAAAAACGCGGATATTTATGAAAAAATACCACCTTGAACTGTCTGATATCTATTCCGCAGAACCGTCTCCCCCGCCCCCTCTCCCCGCAGAAAAACACCACCGCGCCCGCTGACCCCGG
Organism: Morganella sp. EGD-HP17; assembly: GCF_000512315.2. Taxonomy (NCBI): domain Bacteria; kingdom Pseudomonadati; phylum Pseudomonadota; class Gammaproteobacteria; order Enterobacterales; family Morganellaceae; genus Morganella; species Morganella sp. EGD-HP17. The sequence goes on along the minus strand of NZ_AZRH01000001.1, from coordinate 331,556 downwards.
AAGAGGAGCCGCGCCCGGTCAGATTACACTTCACCGGCCCGGCACTGATTTTCATTATGCTGCTGTTATTTGTGGTTTATATACTGTATTTACAGTAAATGGCCGGCACCGGTTACATACGGAATACCGAGTATTTCCATCGCCAGTGCATTCCACGCACGGCAGCTGCGGCTCTGATACCCGCCGCGCACACCGGCCAGTGCCAGATCGTAGGAGAGCACCGGGTCGGTCACCGGCAGCAGTACCAGACCATCAGCCGTGCGTTCACGCCACATGCTGTCCGGCAGCAGCGTGATCCCCACCCCCGCCCTGACCATCGCAAGGATCAGATCAAGGTGATTGCTCCGTCCTGCTACCACCGGTTCCGTGCTGTAAATCCCGCACGCGCTGCGCACCAGGTCGTTTATCCGGAATGCTTCGGAGAAAAACACAAACGGCTCACGGATAATCTCCGCAAAGCTCACCTGTTTTTTTGCCGCCAGCGGGTGCTGATGATTCACCAGCAGCATCAGCCGGTCGGTGGCGAAACGGTGCAGCTCAAACAGCTGCTCATCAAACGGCAGCATCACCGCAGCGGTTTCCACCGTACCGTCGGTCATCGCTTCGGCCATCTGTTTCGTGCCCAGTTCAAAAATCTTCAGTTCCACCTGCGGATGGCGGGACGTAAACGCCATGATAATCTCGGCAAACCAGGTCGAGGCGATAACCGGCGGTAATCCCACATTCAGTGTGCCGGTCAGCGGGCCGGATTTATCCTGTAATGCTTTGTTCATACACTGAAACTGCACCAGAATCCGTCGCGCGTGCTCATACAGAATCGCCCCTTCATCGGTCAGCGTCACCCCGCCGGTATCACGGACCAGTAACGGAAATCCCAGTTCATGCTCCAGCTTCTGAATACTGCGGCTGATGGCGGGTTGCGTGACAAACAACGCCTCTGCCGCCCGGCTGAATCCTTTGTACTGAACTACCTCTGTAAAGTAGCGGAGTGCGCGTATATCCATGTTTTTGCTGCCCTATAACAAAAAGTTATCACACTGATGATTATATACCATTTCCATTTATACCGCAGAACCACTAGAAATGATCGTCATAACACGTGGTTCGTTCTGAATAAACGGTGTGATCGGAGAAGATAACAATGACAAAAAGCGTAATTGAGCATGTTTTAAGCCGTCTGGCAGATTTAGGCATCACCGATATTTTCGGTGTCGCGGGGGATTTTGCATTCCCCATTGAAGATGCGGTCTGCGACGGTAACACACAGCGCTGGATTGGTAACTGTAACGAACTGAACGCCGCCTATGCTGCAGATGGCTACGCGCGTATCAAGGGCGCCGCGGCGCTTTCCACCACGTTCGGCGTGGGTGAATTAAGCGCGATCAACGGTATTGCCGGTTCGTATGCGGAAAACCTGCCGGTTTTTCATCTGGTCGGCATGCCTGCCAGTGGTGTGCAGAAGAGTGGCCGCCAGGTGCATCACACCCTGGGCGATGGTAATTTCAGCCTGTTCTGTGAACTGGGGCAGCGCCTTTCATGTGCCTACGCCATAATGACCCCGGAGAACTGTGTGGCGGAGACGGAACGCCTGATTGCTGCCGCGCTGCGCGAGCGCCGTCCGGTCTATATGGGCTTCCCGTTTGATTACGCGACACAGCCGGTTCAGATGCCGGAACACCTTACCGCACCGGCACAACCGGTCAGTGACAAAACCGCGCTCACTGAAGCGGTTGCCGCGATCAGAGCAAAACTCTCGGACAGCCCGTCCGCCTGTATCCTGCCGGGCATGCTGGCCGCACGTTCCGGACTGATTGATGACGTACAGGCGCTGATCCACCGGACCGGGCTGCCTTACGCCACCATGTTTATGGATAAAGCCATCATCAGTGAGTCCGACCCGCATTACGCCGGGATGTATAACGGTCAGCTGATGAATCCGCAGGTCAGGGAATTTGTTGAAAACAGTGACTGCGTGCTGGGTATCGGAGCGGTGATGACGGACTTTAACACCGGCAGTTTTACCGCTGATATCGCCCCGGAAAAGCTGATCAGCATTATGGCGGATCATGTCCGAGTCGGCGTGGCAATCTGGCAGAATGTGTATATGCAGGATCTGCTTCCCGCCCTGATCGCCGGACTTCCGCACAGAGAATGTCATATTCCGGCAGCAACCGGGCTGGGTAAACCGGTAGCTGACGCTTCCGGTAATATTACCCCACCGTATCTGTATCCCCGTTTTGAGCAATTGTTCAGAAAAGACGACATTATCATCGCCGAAACCGGCACCGTTTCTATGGGGCTTGGCTTTGCACTGCTGCCGGAAGGGGCGCAATTCCATAACCAGACGTTATGGGGATCAATCGGCTGGGCAACACCTGCGGCCGTTGGAGCCGCCATCGCGGCGCCTGATCACAGATTGATTCTGATCACCGGGGAAGGCTCACACCAGCTGACTGCCCAGGAAATCAGCCAGTTTGGCCGTTTTGGTCTGAAACCACTTATTTTCGTGCTGAATAATGACGGCTATCTCATTGAGCGCCTGCTGTGCAAAGACCCGGAAGCCGTTTATAACGACCTGCCGCAGTGGCGTTACGCACAACTGCCGCAGGCGCTGGGATGCGATAACTGGTATTGCCGCCGCGTTACCACCTGCGCGGAGCTGGATGAGGCAATCCGGGAAGCGGAAACCGGTGACCGCGCCGCCTATATTGAAATCATTACGGAGCGCTATGCCGCATCCGATCTGGCAAAAAAACTCGGTGAATCAGTAGCAACACTGTACTCGTTTTAACTCTCCGGTGAACCGGATGCAGCCCCCGAGGCATCCGGATATTAAAACCCGTTTTTCTCACATACGGCTTTATTGGCGTTCAGCCCTATCTGCAAAAAACATAAAACAAAATTTAATCACATGATAACTATATAAAATAAGTTACCCCCGGAATTACTTTGATACTATTAGTGGTGAGGCTCGCAGTAGATTTAACAGGTTACAGACATAGCGAATTAAACGGATTTTTAAATAAAAAAGGAGCTTTTAATGTCAGATAAGCATGACCCTTCAGACGGTACGCCCCATATTAAAGTTACTGTATACAGCACCCCTTGTGAGAGTGAAGAGTGGCCGTCTATTGATAATTTTAACGTATTCCAGTATCCCGGTCGCAACCGCCCGTCCATCCTGAAAGAATATCTCGATGAAGCACGCAGGGAACCGGAGCGGATGGTCTATCTCAGCAGTGCCGCAGCAGTCGGCCGGAGTGCATTAATTTTTCCGGTTAACGGCACTCTGGCCGCAACCATTGCATCCTGGATTCAGTCTTTCGATTTCAGTGCTCTGCTGGCAGGACTGAGAGATACATTACCCCTGGCGGGGCGGATAACCGGTATTGCCGCATTATTGTGGCCGACTAAAATGGGGAACGCTGAATTATATCAGGGTGCCGGACCCCTTATTGATTTAAACCGTGCGAAACTTGTCGATATGAGGCAGGCGGATATGGTTGTCACGCTGCCGTCTGAACTGGTCACCACGGTAAAACCGGCAGACATCAGGGGACAAAAAACGGTTCCCGCAATGGTTGTGGCACAGGGTGTGGTGGATGCCGTTAAGCAGGAGCACACGGTTGCACTCACAATGGCGGAAAATACGGATATTCCGGTCATCACGGCACAAAAAACGAAGAAACCGAATGTGTATACCGCAGAGGTTGTCCCGGGTATGAAGCCGCTGCGGATAAGAATGGTGTCACCATCAGGTAAGCAGGTTCCCCCCTCAAAAAGTGTGGAACTTCCGGCCGCAGAGCATTATCTTCCTCAGCCGGACAGCGGAAAAACCCATCATGCGTTTATTGTTTTCGGCGATGATTATCAGCCGGTTTATATTTCGGTGACGCGGAAGGAGTGGCAGGTAAAGCCTTATGTTGAGGCTAAAAAAGCGGAAGAAGAAAAAAAACGTCAGGGTGTTAAGGATAAAGGTCATAGTTACCACCCTGAACCAGATGTTGAAGAAATTAAAGGGTTGGGGGAATTAAAACCAGGTAAAAAGAAAATGCCTAAACAAGGTGGTGCAGGTAAACGCGCACGCTGGGTTGGGGATAAAGGCCGTAAAATCTACGAGTGGGACTATCAGCACGGTGAGCTGGAGGGGTATAGAGCCAGTGACGGCCAGCATCTTGGAGCATTTGACCCGAAAACGGGCAAACAACTGAAACCCGCTGATCCGGAACGTAATATCAAAAAATATTTATAAGGAGATAACATCATGGGATTGAAAGTACATTTACAATGGTTTGATAAAAAAACGGAAGACTTTATTGATAAGGAATATTCAGTAGATTTAGGGGATGACGACACTGTGATTACTCAGACAGTCAACCCGACAGAAAATATCATTAATAACGGTTGGTTTGATGTTATTTCCGCGTGGGTGCCTTATCTTCAGAATCACCTTAAACATAAAATTGATCTGGGTAAATACGATTATCAGGTGGCATTTGCTTACCGGGATAACTGGTAATTAATTACCATCAGTGATGAAATGAAGGCGAATACCCGCCACTCACAAATGAGTCGCGGGTATTCATTCACAACAACACAGAAAGTATGTGAACAGATACACCACTGTTTTTTCTTATCCCTTCACCAGAATCACTTCTGTGCCAATCCGGCGCAGCCCGGTCAGGCTCGCTTCAGGAATACCGTCATCAGTAATAATGGTATCAATACGCTGAGTATCGATTATTTTGTGCAGACTGGAACTGTTAAATTTACTGGAATCCGTCACCACCACAATATGTCCGGCCACTTCACACATCCGCCGGTTAAGCCTTGCCTCATCTTCATTATGTGTGCTGATGCCGCGCTCCAGATCAATCGCATCCACCCCGAGAAACAGCATATCAAAGTGATAATTCTGCAATGACTGCTCCGCCTGATCGCCGTAAAAAGAGAGCGACTGGCGCCGCAGCTGACCACCGGTCATCAGCAGCTCCACGCCCGGTGCTTCCAGGAGGGCATTCGCCACATTCATGCCGTTGGTCATCACAATCGTATCCTGATGGTGACGCAGCTGGCGGGCAATCTCATACGTCGTGGTACCGGAGTCCAGGATCACACGCAGCCCCGGCCGGATAAGGTCGGCGGCTACCGCCGCAATATTGCGTTTGATAGTGGTGTGGCGGGTACTTTTATCTTCCAGTGACGGCTCGCTGACCGGTGAAACCCCCTCACAAATCAGTGCGCCGCCATAGGCACGCACCGCGATCCCCTGTTTTTCGAGGAAAGCGAGGTCATTGCGGATAGTCACTGTGGAAACATGAAACTGCTGCGACAGCTCATTCACCTGAACACTGCCGTGGGTGCGCAAAAGCTGGATGATATGCTCACGCCGCCCGCTCGTTCCCATCACCCGGTTATCCGTCCCGGCATCCGGACTGTTCATGATTTTATCCTTAACATTCATTTGAAAAATCTTTCGTTTCATTTCGTTTGGCATATTAACGCTTTTCTTTGTCCGGAATGCAAGCCCATAAAAAGGGTGAACACCGGATGACTCAGGAATTAATCCTTTCATTATATTTCTTTTGTGATGAAGATCCGGATTTCACAACCTTTCATTTTGTTTTCTTTTTCCTGTATAGCAGTATGTTATTCAGACATCGAAACAAAAACAAACCAAATCCGGCTGTAAGGAGAGGAAAGTGAAACTTTTAACTGATATCGTTGCCCGTCACAAACGGGGTGAGAAAACAGGGATTTATGCTGTCTGTTCCGCCCATCCGTATATTCTGAAAGCAGCGGTATGTTTTGCCCGTGAACAACAAACGCCGTTACTGGTTGAAGCAACCTCCAATCAGGTGGATCAGTTCGGCGGTTATACCGGCATGACCCCGGCGGACTTCCGTGATTTTATGTGGAAGCTGGCCGATGAACATCACTTTCCCCGTGAAAATCTGATCCTCGGCGGCGACCACCTCGGGCCGAACCGCTGGCAGAATGAACCGGCTGAAGACGCCATGACAAAAGCCGATGAGCTGATCCGCACTTATGTTGCCGCCGGGTTCAAAAAGATTCACCTTGACTGCAGTATGTCCTGTGCCGGTGATCCGGTGCCGCTGACGGATGAAATCGTCGCACAGCGCGCTGCCCGCCTGGCGGTGATTGCCGAGGAAACCTGTGAGAAACATTTCGGCATCCGCGACCTGGTGTATGTGATTGGTACAGAAGTGCCGGTGCCGGGTGGCGCTCACGAAGAGCTGAATGAGCTGGCGGTCACCACACCGCAGGCCGCATCTGCCACTATCGCCGCACATCAGGACGCATTTGCGCGGCATCAGCTCACGGATATCTGGCCGCGCATTACCGGGCTGGTGGTACAGCCGGGGGTGGAATTTGATCATAATAATGTTATTGATTACCGTCCGGAAAAAGCCCGTGCCCTGAGTGAGATGATCACACATCATGACCATCTGGTGTACGAGGCGCACTCCACGGATTACCAGACCCCGCATGCACTCAGTCAATTAGTTGACGATCACTTTGCGATTCTGAAAGTCGGTCCCGGTCTGACCTTCGCCCTGCGTGAAGCACTGTATGCCCTCGCCGGTATAGAGGATGAGCTGGTTGCTCCGGCAGTACGTTCCGGGCTGCGTCAGGTGCTGGAAGATGTCATGCTGAAACAACCGGGCTACTGGCAGAGTTATTACACCGGTGATGAGCAGACCCGCCGTCTTGCCCGCAGCTACAGCTATTCCGATCGCATCCGCTATTACTGGCCGGATGAGACCATCAGCGCGGCAGTGACCCGTCTGCTGGAAAACCTGACAGAAACGGCGATCCCGCTGCCGCTGATCAGCCAGTATCTGCCGTTACAGTATCCGCTGGTACGTGCCGGAACGATTTCCGCCGCACCGGAAGAGTTAATCATCGCACACATTCAGACTGTGCTGCGTCACTATCACGATGCCTGTAAAACCATGCCTGCCGATAAGAGCGAGAAACAGCCATGCCAAATATTGTGTTAAGTCGTATTGATGAACGGTTAATCCACGGACAGGTTGGTGTCCAGTGGGTGGGATTTGCCGGTGCCAACCTGGTGCTGGTCGCCAATGATGAGGTGGCGGAAGATCCGCTGCAGCAAAACCTGATGGAAATGGTGCTGACGGAAGGGATTGCCGTGCGTTTCTGGCCGCTCCAGAAAGTGATCGACAATATTCATAAAGCTGCTGACCGCCAGAAAATTCTGCTGGTCTGCAAAACCCCGGCAGATTTTCTGACTCTGGTGAAAGGCGGCGTTCCGGTGGAACGCATTAACGTCGGCAATATTCACTATACCGAAGGCAAGCGTCAGATTGCCAAAACTGTGTCTGTGGATGAGGCGGATATCGCCGCATTCCGCGGGCTTAACGAGGCCGGTGTCGCCTGTTATATCCAGGGCGTACCGACAGAACCGGCGCAGGATCTGTTTAAACTGCTCTGAGGATACATGTATGGAAATCAGTCTGTTACAAGCTATCGCTCTCGGGCTGGTAGCCTTTATTGCCGGATTGGATCTGTTTAACGGGCTCACCCACATTCACCGTCCGGTGGTGCTGGGGCCGGTGGTTGGTCTGATCCTCGGTGATCTCAATACCGGGATCCTGACCGGCGGGACACTGGAGCTGGTCTGGATGGGACTCGCGCCGCTGGCCGGTGCCCAACCGCCGAACGTGATTATCGGTACCATTGTCGGGACTGCCTTTGCTATCTCCACCGGGGTCAAACCGGAAGTGGCGGTCGGTGTTGCAGTGCCGTTTGCCGTGGCAGTGCAGATGGGGATCACCTTCCTGTTCTCGGTCATGTCCGGTGTGATGTCGCGCTGTGACAAAATGGCTGCCAATGCCGATACCCGGGGGATTGAGCGCATCAACTACCTTGCCCTGCTGGCGCTCGGTACGTTCTATTTTCTCTGTGCCTTCCTGCCGATCTATTTCGGGGCGGATCACGCCAAAACCCTGATTGATGTACTCCCTGCCCGCTTAATTGACGGACTGGGTGTCGCGGGCGGCATTATGCCTGCCATCGGGTTTGCCGTTCTGCTGAAAATCATGATGAAAAATGCCTACATTCCTTATTTTATTCTGGGATTTGTCGGCGCGGCCTGGCTTCAGCTGCCGGTTCTGGCAATCGCTGCCGCCGCACTGGCGATGGCAATGATCGATTTCGTCCGCAAACCGGCAGAAAGCGAACCGGCACAACCGTCACACGAGGAATTTGAAGATGGCATCTGAAAAAAATCATTCATCTGCCGCAGAAGCGGAAACCTTACTGCCGGCAGACTGTAACCAGAACGTGTATGAAGATCAGAGCACCGGCGCGGAACTGACCCGCAAAGATATCAACCGGGTCGCGTGGCGCTCCCTGCTGTTACAGGCCTCCTTTAACTATGAGCGGATGCAGGCGGCGGGCTGGCTGTACGGTTTACTGCCCGCACTGAAAAAAATCCACACCAATCCGCGTGATCTGGCACGCTCCATGAAAGGCCATATGGGATTCTTCAATACCCACCCTTTCCTGGTGACCTTTGTTATCGGCATCATCCTGGCAATGGAACGCTCCAAACAGGATGTAAACAGCATCCAGAGCACCAAAATTGCGGTGGGTGCGCCGCTGGGCGGGATCGGCGACGCCATGTTCTGGCTGACCCTGCTGCCTATCTGCGGCGGTATCGGTGCCAGTCTCGCATTACAGGGCTCGATTCTCGGTGCTGTGGTGTTCCTGGTGATGTTTAACGTTGTGCACTTCGGGCTGCGTTTCGGCCTGGCGCACTATGCTTACCGGATGGGGGTTGCCGCCATCCCGCTTATCAAAGCCAATACCAAAAAAGTCGGCCATGCGGCTTCGATTGTCGGGATGACCGTGATCGGCGCGCTGGTGGCCACTTATGTGCGGCTCTCAACCACACTGGAGATTACCGCCGGTGATGCGGTGGTGAAATTGCAGAGTGATGTGATTGATAAGCTGATGCCTGCTTTCCTGCCGCTGGTATACACCCTGTCAATGTTCTGGCTGGTACGCCGTGGCTGGAGCCCGCTGCGCCTGATTGTACTGACCGTGGCGCTGGGTATTATCGGTAAATTCGCCCATTTCCTGTGATAAAAGGAGTCACTGATGCCGGGAATTATTTTATGTGGTCACGGGGGCTTTGCCTCCGGACTGGAAAAAGCCATGTTACAGATTATCGGGGAACAGGAGGATTTCGCGGCGGTTGATTTTCCGGCGGAATCCACCACCGCCCGCCTGACACAGGAACTGGAAGCCACACTGGCGCTGATGTCACACTGTGACAGTGTGATTTTCCTGACCGATATTCTCGGCGGTACGCCGTTCCGCGTGGCGGCCACCCTGTCACAGGGCCGGGAAGACCGCGAAGTGATCACCGGCACTAATCTGCAGTTACTGCTGGAAATGGCGCTGGAGCGGGATTCTCTCTCTCCGGCTGAGTTCCGCCGCGAAGCACTGGCCTGTGGTCACCGCGGATTAACCAGCCTGACAGACGAGTTACAACGCGAACGCTGCTGTGAAACTGAGGACGAAGGCATATGATTCAGCAAATCCGCGCCCGCCGTGTGCTGACAGAATACGGCTGGCGGGAAAATCAGGCGGTGACGGTATCAGACGGCATCATTACCGCTATCACGCCGCTGGCGGCAAAAGAAACACAGTTTGATGCAGAGCAGCTCTGCCCGGCTTACATTGATACCCATGTCCACGGCGGACAGGGTATGGATGTGATGGATGATAACCCGCAGGCGCTGAAAACCATTGCCGCTTTCAAAGCACAACAGGGCGTCGCCGCGTGGCTCGCCACCACGGTGACCGCCCCGCTGCCGGATCTGCGCAGCACCCTCGGGCGGATCGCCCGCTACTGTCAGCAGCAAACCACCACAGAGCCGGTGGCGGAAGTGCTCGGCAGTTATCTGGAAGGGCCGTATTTCACCCCGCAGAACAAAGGTGCGCACTCGCCGGAGCTGTTCCGTGAATTACAGATCAGTGAGCTGGACACGCTGATTACCGATGCGGCAGGCACACTGAAAGTAGTCGCACTGGCACCGGAAAAGCCGGAGGCGCTGAATGCCATCCGTCATCTGAAACGGCGCGGGCTGAATGTAATGCTCGGCCACAGTGCCGCCACCTATGAGCAGACTCTGGCGGCTCTCGATGCCGGAGCTGACGGGCTGGTTCACTGTTTCAACGGCATGACCGGCCTGCATCATCGCGAGCCGGGCATGGCAGGAGCAGGACTATCCGACCCGCGCGCCTGGCTGGAACTTATCGCTGACGGGCATCATGTCCACCCGGCAGTGATGCGGATTGTCTGTCAGTGCGCCGCACACCGCACGGTGCTGATCACCGATGCCATGCGGGCAGCCGGGCAGCCGGACGGCATTTATGATATCTGCGGCCATGATGTCACGATGAAAGCAGGCATTGTCCGGACGGCCTCCGGCGGCCTGGCGGGCAGCACCCTGGCACTGGATGACGCGGTCAGCCGGATGATTAATGATACCGGCACGCTGCCGGAAACCGCCATCCGCATGGCGTCCCTGCAACCGGCACAACTGCTGGGGATCACCGCGACACACGGCAGTATCTCGGCGGGAAAACGGGCGCATTTCAATAACCTGAACAGTGACTGGCGGGTAACACAAACCTGGATCCACGGACAACCGGTACGCTGATTTCCTTTCATTCTGAGGTGCGGATCTCTCCGCGCCTTTCTTTTCCTTATGTTTATCCACCGGGTACTTTTACATAACTTACTAATAAACAATAGCTTAATCATTTCACTTGTGGCGCAAATCACACTTTTTCGTTTTCTTTTCATTACTGCATTGATCCTTCGTTTTCCTTCCTGTAAATTGAAATAAAACCTCAAAACGAAACCAACTGAAAGGTAATGACGGATCGGGTGATCTTTTGATTCATTTCACTTTCGGCTGAACGTCATGTAAAGGATGAAGCTATGCACGACCCTCTTTCTGCCGCCACACCCCGCTATTCCACCTGGACGGAAACGGAGATCCGCCAGCAACCTGATTGCTGGATGAGTGCATTACACTCAATCGACTCACAACGCGCACAGCTGGATGCTTTTCTGGCACCGCTGCTGGCTCAGGACAACCTGTGCATCATTCTGACCGGTGCCGGAACCTCCGCCTTTATCGGCGAGATGATTTCTCCCGTACTGCGCCGCCTGACCGGCAAAAGCGTCACGGCGATCCCGACAACCGATATCGTCACCAATCCGGCGGATTATCTGCCTGAGCAACAGCCGGTGCTGCTGGTCTCCTTTGCCCGTTCCGGTAACAGCCCGGAAAGTGTTGCCGCGTTTGACCTCGCTAATCAGTGTGTTGCCCGCTGCTCTCATCTGGTGATCACCTGTAATAAAGAGGGGCATCTGTATCAGCGCGTACAGGGAAGTGATAACGGTTTTGCTCTGCTGATGCCGCCGCAGACCAATGACAAAGCCTTTGCCATGACCAGCAGCATCACTTCAATGATGTGCAGCTGTCTCGCCGTCCTCGCCCCGCAGACGTTCAGCACAGACCGTTTTGCCGTTGTGGCGCAGCGGGCACGGGATATTCTCGCCGCTCACGGAAACTGCGGACAAATCCTGCCGGGTAATGATTCGTTTAAACGCGTGGTTTACCTCGGCAGCGGCAGCTTCCAGGGACTGGCGCGGGAATCCGCTCTCAAACTGCTGGAACTGACCGCCGGGCAAATCGCCGCCTTTTATGACACGCCAACCGGCTTCCGCCACGGCCCGAAATCTCTGGTCGACGGCGACACCCTGGTGGTTTTGTACATCTCAAACCAGCCTTACACCCGTCAGTATGATTTGGATTTGCTGGCCGAACTGCGCCGCGACCGGATCGCCAAACAGGTGGTCGCAATAGCCGATCTGCCGGATGACGCCATCAGCGCCGGGACACACTGCTATCTGCCTGCCGGTGACGCCCTCAGCGACACAGAACTGCTGTTCTGTTTCCTGCCGTATGCTCAATTATTTGCCCTCAGTCAGTCTGTCAGAACCGGGATCACACCGGATACCCCGTCTGCCAGCGGCACCGTTAACCGCGTTGTTCAGGGCGTGATTATTCACCCCTTCAATAACCAGAACACAGGAGCGTAATCATGGGGATCATCTCAACCAAATATCTGCTCACACATGCACAGGCCAATGGCTATGCGGTTCCGGCGTTTAATATCCATAACGCCGAAACTATTCAGGCCATTCTGGAAGCCTGTGCGGAACTGCGTGCACCGGTGATTCTGGCGGGCACGCCGGGCACCTTTAAACACATCAGCTTCCCGGAAATTTATGCACTGTGTGACGCCTATTCCCGCTCGTTTTCCATGCCGGTCGCGCTGCATCTTGACCACCACGAAACTCTTGACGATATCCGCACCAAAGTCGGCCAGGGCGTGCGCAGTGCCATGATCGACGGCAGTCATTTTCCGTTTGAGGAGAATGTCGCGCTGGTCAAATCCGTGGTGGATTTCTGTCACAGTCAGGATTGCAGTGTGGAAGCGGAACTCGGCCGTCTCGGCGGCGTTGAGGATGATATGGATGTGGATGCGGAAAGTGCCTTTCTGACCTCCCCGGATGAAGCGCGCCGTTTTGCACAACTGACCGGCATCGACAGCCTGGCAGTGGCTATCGGTACCGCTCACGGCCTGTATACCAGCCGTCCGAAAATTGATTTTGCCCGGCTGGAAAAAATCCGCAGTATTACGGATATCCCGCTGGTGCTGCACGGCGCGAGTGATGTGCCGGATGCGGATGTCCGCCGCACCATTGAGCTGGGGGTGTGCAAAGTCAATGTCGCCACCGAGCTGAAAATCGCCTTTGCCGGAGCGGTCCGCGCCTGGTTTGCGGAGAATCCGGACGGCAACGATCCGCGCTATTACATGCGGGTCGGTATGGATGCCATGAAAGCGGTGGTCCGCGATAAAATCAGGGTCTGTGGTGCGGAAGGTCAGCTTCTGTAACCCGTCAGGCGGTACTGTGTTCCCCCGCAGTGCCGCCTTTTTCATCTGCGAAAAAATAATAAAAAAAACAACAATAAAAAATACTGTCCCGTAACACCCCTTAACCAATAAATTATAAAGAAGCTGAGGAGTACTCTACGATGTCGCAGGAAAAGTCGTTTAAATCCAAACTCTGGGAATTTTTTCAAAGTCTCGGGAAAACCTTTATGTTTCCCGTCTCGTTACTGGCATTCATGGGGTTATTACTCGGGATAGGCAGTTCGGTCACCAGTCCTTCCGCTATCAGCAGTTTTCCGTTTCTCGGTAATGAATTTGTTCAGCTGACCTTCGGCTTTATGGCGATGGTCGGCGGCTTTGCCTTTACCTATCTGCCGGTGATGTTTGCCATGGCTATTCCGTTCGGACTGGCAAACCGTAACAAAGCGGTCGGCGCCTTTGCCGGGTTTGTCGGCTATATGCTGATGAACATGAGCATCAACTATTACCTGACCGTCACCCACCAGCTTGCCGACCCGGCGATGATGAAACAGGTCGGGCAGTCCGTGGTGCTGGGGATCCAGACCCTCGAAATGGGCGTGCTGGGCGGGATTGTGGTCGGTGTTATCACCTATTTCCTGCATGAGCGGTTCCAGGATACGGTTCTGCATGATGCTTTCGCGTTTTTCGGCGGCATCCGTTTTGTGCCGATTATCACCGCGCTGACACTGTCACTGGTTGGCCTCGCGATCCCGTTCCTGTGGAAATATGTCGCTATGGGCATTGCCGGGATCGGCCATATTATTCAGAGCACAGATGTTTTCGGCCCGTTCCTGTACGGTGTCGGCGTGCTGCTGCTCAAGCCGTTCGGGCTGCATCATATTCTGCTGGCGATGGTGCGCTTTACCCCGGCCGGGGGCACGGAATTTGTTGACGGTTATGAAGTCGCCGGGGCACTGAATATTTTCTATGCCGAACTGAAAGCCGGTCTGCCGTTCAGCCCGCATGTCACCGCGTTCCTGTCACAGGGTTTTATGCCGACCTTTATCTTTGGTCTGCCTGCGGTCGCTTATGCTATCTACCGCACCGCAAAACCGGAGAACCGTCCGGTGATCAAAGGGTTATTACTGTCCGGGGTACTGGTTTCCGTCGTGACCGGGATTTCCGAGCCGATTGAGTTCCTGTTCCTGTTTATCGCACCGGTGCTCTATATCTTCCACATTATTATGTCCGGCCTTGCCCTGCTGGTGATGGCACTGCTCGGCGTGACAATCGGGAACACCGATGGCGGGATTCTCGATCTGCTGATCTTCGGCATCATGCAGGGAACGGCCACCAAATGGTATCTGGTGTTCCCGGTCGGGATTATCTGGTTCGCTATCTACTTCTTTGTCTTCCGCTGGTACATTCTGAAGCATGATGTCAAAACGCCGGGCCGTGAAGATGCCGCTGACGGTGCCGAACAGGCGGTGAAAGCCAATACAAAAGCACGCGGCAAAGCCAAATACGATCACAACCTGATCCTCACCGCACTCGGCGGCAAAGAGAATATTGATTCGCTGGATAACTGTATCACCCGTCTGCGTCTGGTGGTGAAAGATATGGACAAGGTGGATCAGAAAACCCTGAAAGAAGCCGGTGCCCTCTCTGTGGTGGTACTGGATGCCCACAGTGTGCAGGTAATTATCGGCCCGCAGGTGCAGAGTGTGAAATCCGGCATTGAAGCTTTAATTTAACAGGAACTGAGCATGTACGATTTTGATGAAATAATTGAGCGCAAAAGTGACCGCTGCCGGAAATGGGATCATCAGTATGTCTGTTCCCGCTTCGGGGAGGTCCCGCAGGATTTCATTCCGCTGTGGATAGCGGATATGGATTTCAAATCCCCGCCGGCGGTGATTGAGCGGTTCACGCAGGTGGCACAGCACGGTACCTTCGGCTACACCTGGTGCTTTGATGAATTTTACGATGCGGTGGTCCGCTTCCAGGCAGAGCGCCATCAGGTCACGGTTCTGCGGGAGTGGGTGACACTCAGTTACGGTACGGTTTCCACCCTGCACTATCTGGTGCAGGCATTCTGTCAGCCGGGCGACTGTGTGATGATGAATACACCGGTGTATGATCCGTTCGCCCATGCTGTGACCCGGCAGAATGTTACCGTGCTGACCAATCCACTGGTGGCGCGGGATAACCGCTATCACCTTGATTTTGACCATATTGAGGCGCAGATGCGCGAACACCGGCCGAAAGTCTGGCTGTTCTGCTCGCCGCACAATCCGTCCGGCCGTATCTGGACGGCGGCGGAAATAAAACAGGTCTCGGATTTGTGTCTGCAATACGGTGTGCTGCTGGTGATTGATGAAGTGCATGCGGAACATGTGCTGTATGGCAGCTTCACCGGCTGTCTGCGCCCGGGATGTGCAGCGCCGGAGAATCTGATCCTCCTGACCTCACCGAACAAAACCTTTAACCTCGGCGGGCTGAAAACCTCTTACAGCATCATTCCCGACCCGGCACTGCGGGCACAGTTCCGCCGTCAGCTGGAGAAAAATTCCATTACCTCACCTAATCTGTTCGGGGTATGGGGCATTATTGAGGCTTACAACAACAGCACTGACTGGCTGGATGAGCTGAACCGCTACCTGAGAGGCAATGCGGATTATCTGACACAGGCCGTTGCGGAGCATTTCCCGGACTGGCAGATGATGCAGCCGGAATCCTCTTACCTCGCCTGGGTGAATATCAGCGCCACCGGACGCACAGCGACGGAACTGACTCTGGATTATGCCCGGCAGACCGGCGTGGTGGTTGAGGACGGCAGTCATTATGTGGCGGATGGTGAACAGTATCTGCGGATTAACTTCGGTACGCCGCGTGCACTGCTGGCGGAAGCGGTAAATCGTCTGAAAAACGCCCGGTAACAGAAAAAAATTGGCGACCTTGCTGTATTCCGTCAACAGGATCGCCATAATTACCGATGTTTTACCTTGTACTGATAACACTTAACTGCTCTGATTTGTCATGCGCACTGCAGTGAAAGTCCGTTTTCATCAGAGCATCGGGGCATGACACCTGTCCGCTCTTACTTCCTTGTAACGGTAAATTCCTTTTACCGTTCCCTTCCCGGGGTAAATCCTTTTATTACCTGTGATGATAAAACACAGGCTCCCTGATAATACATCCGTGTGGTAAGTCCGTTTACACCGGGCAACTTTGTCCGGTAACATCCGTTTATGTCCCCGCGGGATATATCCGTTATCCCGCTAAATCATTAAAAAATAATTCCTTTATTTTTTTAAGATAATAACGAGTCAGTCAGATTATATTCGCATCCTTGCGGGCATATTAACTTATAACACTCCGGTTATAAGAAACATCTGTAATAACTGCATTTTTTAATATTTTCAGTGAGATATCTGAAGATTAATTTACAGTTCACGCCGGGCGTGAGTTATAAAACAACATCCCGATACTTAATTAAAACTGAGAATAATAACGTAAACACAATTTCAATTTACATTTAAAAAACACAAAGACCAATAAGAAAATGCTCAGTTTAAAACAAGGAATATATTTACCAGAAAGAAAATAAACATAACTCAGTCCCTATTGAAGTTAAAAATTATCATCATAAAATATATCGTCAATAAGAAATGGATTAGCTTTATGCGTAAATAGCTTGATTTTTCACCTTCATTCCTTTTATTAGTATTTCTTCTTTTGTTTATGACATAAAAAAATGATGAACTATGCAAACACACAATAAAACACCGCGTTATTGATACAAACAGACAAAAAATCCGGACGAGCATGTCATATGATTATTTTGATAAAATTTAAGGCCAAATTATTTTATATGATACTGCCGTATTTTTAGGATAATACTCATCTCATGAATAATCCGCAATTTCATCAAAATACATACAACACATTGATTATAAAAATCATATTTATAACCTGACTATACCGGAATTATTTACCCTGAACAATAACATGCCGATGATATAACAAAAAAACAACATGAAAACATTAATTTACATAATAAATATCAGCAAAATAACGTAATTCACTTTTACCTTTGCCGGTTTATTTAAGATAATTGCACATTCTTAATTAGCATTCATAATTTAATAAACTAATTTCTAATATAATTCCATTAACAAAAAATGGAAATATCTTATTTAAATAAAATTTAATTAACGCGATAGTCACTCTGCAGGGTATCTGCATCTCCTTCCGGCATAAGGTTCCGGAGGGATGCCATTATCACTGCCGTTTCATTATCAAAATGAGATGATATCATTCTCATACTGTACAAACCCTGTTCACTCTGCTTTTCTCCCGCCCGGCTGACCGGTACGGAAAGCCTTTCGCAAATCCCCGGTGACACGTTTCACAAATCGCAGATGATTTAAGAGATCTCTCACATTTTTATTTCTTTGTCGCGCCGCTGGTTCAGTTATTGCTTTATTCCCTGTACCAAACGATCCGCTGAGGCCGACGTATGACCTCTCATTCCATTTATTATAAAGGAGAGAAGGATGTCAGATCTCAATCATCCAACCTCTGATCTAATCTATCAGCTGGACGACAAGCCCCCGTTTTTCCAGGCCCTTCTTGGTGCGGTAACCCATTTATTGGCCCTGTTTGTTCCGATGGTGATGCCTGCCCTGATTGTGGGCAAAGCCCTGGATTTATCCGCCGATACCACAGCTTATCTGGTTTCTATGGTTATGATTGCCTCCGGCATCGGTACCTGGATACAGGTTAACCGCTACGGGCCGATGGGCTCCGGCCTGTTATCTATTCAGTCCGTCAACTTCTCATTTGTGACTGCCATGATTGCCATCGGCACCGCCATGCGCAGTGACGGGATCCATGAAGAACTGATTTTGTCCTCTCTGCTCGGCGTCTCTTTCGCCGGTGCTTTCCTGGTTGTCGGTTCCTCTTTTGTGCTGCCTTATCTGCGCCGGATAATCACCCCGACTGTCAGCGGCGTGGTGGTGCTGATGATCGGCCTGAGCCTTATCAAGGTCGGGATTATCGACTTCGGCGGCGGTTTCTCCGCCAAATCAGCCGGCACATACGGCAACTATGAAAATATCGGTGTGGGATTACTGGTCCTGCTGGTGGTGATCGGCTTTAACTGCTGCAAGAGCCCGCTGCTGCGGATGGGCGGGATCGCCATTGCCCTGGTGGCGGGCTATATCGCCTCACTGTTCCTCGGACTGGTGGATTTCAGCACCTATCAGAACACTGCGTTTATTACGGTACCGGTGCCGTTTAAATTCGGCTTCTCATTTAATTTCACCCACTTCCTGGTGGTCGCTATTATTTATATCCTCAGCGTGCTGGAAGCGGTGGGCAACCTGACAGCGACAGCCATGGTGTCCAATCAGCCGATTAAAGGTGAGGTGTACCAGAACCGGTTGAAAGGCGGTGTAATGGCGGATGGTGTGGTGTCCGTTATCGCGTCAGCTCTCGGCTCGCTGCCGCTGACCACCTTTGCCCAGAACAACGGTGTGATCCAGATGACCGGTGTGGCCTCCAGTTATATCGGGCGCTTTATTGCTGTGATCCTGGTGTTCCTCGGTCTGTTCCCGAGTATCGGCTGGTTCTTTACCACTATTCCGGCACCGGTACTGGGCGGGGCAATGACGCTGATGTTCTCCATGATTGCCATTGCCGGGCTGCGCATTATTATCTCCAACGGCCTGCGCCGCCGCGAAACCCTGATTGTGGCAACATCCCTGGGTCTCGGGCTGGGTGTTTCTTATGACCCGCAGATCTTCAGCATCCTGCCGCCGTCTTTATATATTCTTGCCGAGAACCCGATTTGTGTCGGCGGTCTGACAGCGATTATCCTGAATCTGCTGATCCCTGTCGGACAACCGCGTGGTGCGGCCAATGAAGAAGAACCGGACATGCTGGCTGACGAGCTGGAAGCCATGCTGGATATCCCGGATGCAGAGCGTGACCTGCCGGATATGGCCATGAGTGCGGAGAACAAACGCGTTATCTGACCCCTCTGATTTCTGCCCGTAAAAAAACCGCGATAATCATTATCGCGGTTTTGTTTTACTGCTCTCTGTTATGCGTTACTGACCATCGCCTGCGGTGACTGTGCCTGTTCATCGAACATACTCAGCATCTCCCGGGCGGCCTGACGACCGGCAGCCATAGCGGTGACCACCAGATCCGCGCCGTGCACCGCATCACCGGAAGCAAAGATTTTCGGGTTGGTGGTCTGGTTACTCATGCGGCCGTTGCCGCCGGTTTTAATTTGTCCCCATTTATCCAGCTGGACATTATAACCGCTGAGCCACGGCATCGGATGAGACTGGAAGCCGAACGCCATAATCAGCACATCCGCATCAAGGATAAATTCAGAGCCTTCCACTGGTTTCGGACGACGGCGGCCATCCGGCCCCGGTTCACCGAGTTGTGTGCGGATAAGCCCGATACCGCTGACGGCTCCCTGCTCAGTGCGGTCAATAAACTGCGGCTGCACGTTATAAAGGAATTCCACCCCCTCTTCACGGGCGTTGATCACCTCTTTCTTCGAGCCCGGCATACTGGCCTCGTCACGGCGGTAGGCGCAGATAACACTCTCAGCACCACGGCGGACAGCAGTACGGACACAGTCCATCGCAGTATCACCGCCGCCGAGCACCACCACTTTTTTCCCTTCCACATCAATCCACGGGTATTCATCCGCCACCGGCAACCCCATCACTTCGCGGGTACTGGCGATCAGGAACGGCAGTGCCTGCACCACGCCCGGGGAATCCTCATGTTCCAGCCCGGCTTTCATCATGCCGTAGGTGCCGACACCCAGCAGTACTGCATCATACTCGCTCATCAGGCGGCTGAACGGGATATCTTTGCCGACTTCACAGTTCAGATGGAAGGTGATCCCCATATCCGTGAAAATCTGCCGCCGCTGTGCCATCAGCTGTTTGTCCAGCTTGAACGGCGGGATCCCGAAGGTCAGCAGTCCGCCGATTTCCGGATGGCGCTCAAACACCTCAGCTTTCACCCCGGCACGGGTCAGCACATCCGCACAGCCCAGCCCGGCCGGTCCGGCACCGATAATCGCGACACGTTCCGGACGCGGAACCACATCCTCCGCCACAGACGGACGCCAGCCCATCTCAAAGGCGGTATCTGTGATATAGCGTTCGATGTTCCCGACAGTGACCGCGCCGCCGTGGTTACGCAGCGTACAGCGGCTTTCACACAATCTGTCCTGCGGGCAGACACGGCCGCAGATTTCCGGCAGCGAACTGGTTGAGTTACTCAGCTCCGCCGCCTCAATAATTTTGCCTTCACGCACCAGACGGACGAAATCCGGAATAGCGTTATGCAGCGGGCATGACAGGTTACACATCGCCTTTTGTGAGCAGTACAGGCAGCGCTCACTTTCATAACCGGCACACTGTTCATTCAGCCCGATATAGATTTCGCCGAAATGATTTTTACGCAGGGCCGCACTCTGTTTCTTTGTTCCTTCACGCGGCGGACGTTTGAGGATCTCAAAACGGATTTCCGACTGACGCGCCTGGTTGTATGCACCGGTGGCTGCCCGCATCAGGCGGTCATTGCGCAGGATCACCAGTTTGTGTTCATCCAGGATGCTGAGTGCGCTGGTCGGGCAGTTAGCCACACACGCGGGCGACCCGCCGGTGGTATCACATAAATCGCATTTCTGTGCCAGTTCGTGCGAGTGATCGAACGTCATCACCATTTCCATCGCCCCGAACGGGCAGACCAGCACACAGCTTTTACAGCCGATACATTTTTCCTGATCCAGTTTGACTATATTGTCCGCCACATACAGGGCATCCACCGGGCAGGCAGCGGCACAGGGGGAGTCTTCGCACTGGCGGCAGGTGACAGCGAGGCTGTCACTCTCTTTGAACATGACACGGATACGGGGGGCGTAATCACGGCTGTCATGTGGCCAGTGGTGATCATTATGCGCGACAACGCAGGCAATTTCGCAGGCGTGACATCCGATGCATTTCTGGCTGTCCGCAACTATACATTTGTTCATGTTCACCTATCGCTTTCCGGGTTTTCGGTATTGGTAACCATGCAATAACCGGGCACATTCGGCCCTTCTTTGTCGGTTTTATGGTCATTTTGCGGGGCGGGTCAAATTCTGCGGATGCAGGAAGGCAATAACACACGCGCAACAGGGCTACCGGATTTTTTTTACTTTAACGGGGAGCGGGATTTGTTTTTTTGACCTGACGCGGTCTTAAGCGGAATAAAAAAAATTGAATCGTATCAGCTGGTAACAGACGCTTCCTTTATAAGGAAGCGTCTGTAAATACCGGACATTCATCTGAACCGGTCAGACACCCGGTGCCACGGCCAGACCGATAAACAATCCGGCAATAGTGGCACTCATCAGGTTGGATAATGTCGCCGCCAGCAGTGCGCGGATCCCGACACGGGCGATATCAGATGCCCGCTCCGGCGCAACCGCACTGAACGCCCCGACCACTACCGCAATCGAGCCGAAGTTGGCAAAACCGCATAAGGCAAAGGAGATCACTGCAATCGTTTTGGCATCCAGTGTGCCGTCGTGTAAATGCGGGGAGAAATCCACATAGGCCACGAACTCGTTGATCGCCAGTTTTTCGCCGATCAGGCTGCCTGCCAGCGCAATGTGCTCACTGCTCACGCCCATCAGATACGCCAGCGGTGAGAAAATATAGCCGAACAGGCTTTGCAGACTGACGCCCTCAAAACCCATAACGCCGCCGAGGCCGCCAATCAGGCCGTTAATCAGGGCAATCAGCGCCACAAACGCCAGCACCACCGTTGCCACGCCGACAGCAATCTTCAGCCCGAGCATCGCACCGCCTGCCGCCGCCTCAATAATACTGGCCGGTCGTTTTTCACTAAAGGAGATTTCGGTGAATTCCACGGTGGATTCCTGTGTCGCCGGACTTAACATCCGCGCAAACAGGATCCCGCCCGGAATCGCCATCAGAGACGCCGCCAGCAGATATTCAATCGGCACACCCAGTCCGGCGTAACCCACCAGCATTGACCCGGCAATGGAGGCCATGCCGCTGCAAATCACGGTGAATAATTCATTGTTATTCATCCGGCTGACAAAGGGTTTCAGTACCGCCGGTAACTCATTCTGACCGAGGAAAATGGTGGTCACCGCAGCAAAGGACTCGATCTTGCTGATTTTCATGGTCTTCTGGAAGACATACGCCAGAACGTTGATCACCCAGCGCATAATGCCGAGGTAATACAAAATCGCGATCAGAGAAGTGATAAAGATAATGGCCGGTAAAACACGGAATGCGAAGATAAACCCGGCTCCGTCAAATAACACGTCCATTTTCGGACCAACCAGGCTGCCGAAAATAAAGGAACTGCCCGCGTCACTGTAGGCAATAACGTTGTTCACACCCGACGCGATGGTCTGAATAAACCATTTCCCCGCCGGGATATACAGCATGATGGCACCGAGTGCCACCTGTAACAGCAGTGCCGCGCCGACAGTGCGCAGACTGATTTTCCGTTTATTCACCGAAAAAAGAAATGCTATCAGTAATAAAACGCCGATCCCCGCCAAACTCCGTAATAAATCCATAATCCGGCCCCGTAGTTATTATACTCATCAGTTGTATGCTGCAATGCCCGGTAAAGGCTGATTGTGAGATCAGCACCTTACCGGGTCAGGTATTTCATTCGTTGTTATGACCGGTAACCGGTCAGCCGCTTACAGTTGCTGATAAGCGGAGGCGATACGGGCAGCCAGTTTCGCGTTGTTGAACACCAGTTCAATGTTGGAGTTAACACTGTTACCGCCGGTCAGCTCTGCCACACGGGCCAGCAGGAACGGCGTGCTTGCTTTGCCGTTAATGCCCTGCTCATCCGCTTCGCGCACAGCCTGTGCGATCGCGCTGTTGATGGTTTCTTCCGGCATGGCAAACTCATGCGGGATCGGGTTGGCAATTACCATGCCGCCGTTCAGCCCGGTCGCCCACTTGGCGTGCAGTGCTTTTGCCACGGTTTCCGGGGTTTCCATGCGGATAGTGACCGG
The DNA here is from genome assembly GCF_000512315.2 of Morganella sp. EGD-HP17. Lineage (NCBI taxonomy): Bacteria > Pseudomonadati > Pseudomonadota > Gammaproteobacteria > Enterobacterales > Morganellaceae > Morganella > Morganella sp. EGD-HP17. The sequence continues at coordinate 308,470 of NZ_AZRH01000001.1, read as the reverse complement.
GAATTCGCTTTCACGGCAGAAGAATGCCGGTAATTTATCCGTCTGATAGCCGACAACCGGTACGCCGTAGGTTTCCAGATATTCTGTGGTCAGCCCCAGATCCAGGATAGATTTGGCACCCGCACAGACAACCGCCACATTGGTTTGTGCCAGTTCCTGTAAATCTGCTGAGATATCAAAGGTGTGTTCCGCACCACGGTGCACACCGCCGATCCCGCCGGTGGCAAAAACAGCAATCCCGGCCATTTCCGCGATAATCATGGTGGAGGCAACGGTCGTCGCACCGTGGATGCCCTGAGCAATCACAAACGGCAGGTCGCGGCGGCTCACTTTCATCACCTTGTGGCCTTCTTTGCCGAGCATCTCAATCTCATCATGAGACAGACCCGCTTTCATGCGGCCGTTAATCACTGCAATCGTTGCCGGGATCGCACCGTTGTCACGGATACGCTGTTCAACTTCCAGTGCCATTTTCACGTTGTCCGGATACGGCATACCGTGAGAAATAATGGTGGATTCCAGTGCCACAACCGGCTTTTTCTCCGCGAGCGCCTGTGCAACCTCAGGGGAAATATCCAGATATTCTGCGTTCAGTTGTTGAGTTTTCATGCTTGTGATTCCATTAGTTTGTGAACACTGTCTTTTGACAGACCGGGATTATTTGTCAGCTCGCTGGCGAGCGTCAGGGCGGAGCAGCCCTGGGAAAAACGGATACTCTGTGACAGCGGCTCGCCTTCGAGCCAGCAGCGGGCAAGGCCTGCCATCATGGCGTCACCGGCACCGGTCACATTGACAATGTGGACACTGAACGGCTTCGACCAGCCGTTTTCACCGCCCGCCTCGCTGTAATAAACACCTTCGCCGCCCATACTCAGGGCAATGCGCTGTACCCCCTGCTCATGCAGGGCATTGGCGGCACGCACCACATCCTGTTTGTTTTCCACTTTGATACCGGTGAGAATTTCCGCCTCAAAGCGGTTCGGTTTCAGGGTGTGGATATGACTGAGCCACGGCTTGATTTTGTTTGCTTTGAACGCGGAAACGGTATCGACAAAGACCGGTACATTGCCCGCATTGGTAAACAGCCACTCCAGCGCGCCTTCTGACAGATTGCAGTCCGCCACCAGCACACCGGCGTGCCGGATCAGGTCGCGGGAGGTTGCCAGTAACGCCGGGGTCAGTTTTTCCAGGATGCGCATGTCATTGATCGCGGTGATCATTTCACCCTGCGGATCCAGCAGTGACAGGTAGGTGGAGGTGGTTTCCCCGTGCAGGCGGTGCAGATTACTGACATTCACACCGGCCAGTTTTGCCTGCTCATACAGGGTGTTACCGTAGAAATCATCACCGATAACGGAGATAAAATGAGACTCACAGCCCAGCAGGGCAATATTCTGGGCGATATTGCGCCCGACCCCGCCGGGTGAACATTTAATGTGACCGGGATTAGAATCTTCATACACCAGATTCAGGTCAGAATAACCACAAACATCCATATTGGCTGAACCGACAGTCACCACATAGCGGTGCTCGGAGAGGATGTATCCTTTACCCTTGATGTAGCCTTTATTCATCAGATTCATGATATGTCCGGCCACCGCAGAGCGGCTGATACCTAATACACCGGCCAGTTCCTGCTGCGGAATGAGCGGGTCACGCCGGAGGATCTGAAGGATTTGTTTTTCTCGACTGGTCATAAGCGGACACTTGTTGGTTATTAAACATGTGCTTGTTTTATTTTTTGTCCGCTACAAAGTAAAGCGCTGAAATAAAGATTTCGCCGGAATTTAAGGGATGATCGTAAAATGAGGAGAGTGCGTTTTCAGCAGAAAAACCGGAGGGAGATCATGTTTTTTATATCTTCAAAAATAAAATAAAAAACACAAAATAATAACCATCAAAAAAAGAGGATTTAATTAAAAATAATTTTCATATCTATCAATCTGTTATGTGCGGGTTGTTATATAAGCAAACATCTGTTTGTTTTCATGACCTTAGAATAACAACGCTGAAATGCGCTCTTTATCGTTACATAAATACTGTGACTGATATCAAATAAATAAGCCTGAAATAAAAACAAAAAAGACCTGATGTTTATTGCGGAAAATCTGTTTAATCTGGCTTGCTGAATCGCTTATTCTTATTTTATTTTTAACTGACACGATTAATCAAGTTTTATATTCATCTGTTAATGAAATAACAAAACAGCCCGGAAACAGAGATTGTTTCCGGGCTGCCGGTTTTATATTGCTGCGCAGCTTTGCTGTCAGTGATGCAGCATTTCGTGAACGATATCTTTTCCGCTCATTGTATAAGGATAATAGGTCGGCCAGTTGTCCAGCTGAGTCAGGAGTGCCTCCTGGGACTCATTGCCCATATACAGGTGGAAATGACCCGCTTTTTCCGGTGCAATGATATGGTCGCTGAACTGGATATATTTCGGCGCATGACTGTTTTTATCTTTGCACTCAAACAGATAACGTGCCCCTTTCTTGCCGGAGGTGTAATTCAGGATCCGGTAACCGGCATACTGATACTCACACTGATCCACCTTATCCCCGCGATGGAATTCGATGATATTATTTTCAATACCAATCATATCCACATCGGTTTTATATCCCTTTGTATAATAAGCGCGATACTCTTCTGCCGTTTTATCGCCGTTCTTCGCGGCTTTCGCCTGCATCACCGGGTCCAGCTCGCCGCTGGCCAGGTAAGGCTCAACAGACTGCCAGACGCCATCCCAGTCGCTCAGTTGCCGGTCTTTGACATCCTTATCAGCAAAAATCCCTTCTGCGGCCTTGCGCTGTGCTTCTGTCTGCGGTTTGTCGTGATGGTGTCCGTGTGCCACCGCCGCACCGCTGAATAATCCCGCCAGTAACAGTAACGGGAGAACTGATTTAGCTGTCATAATCACCCCTGTACGGCTTTAAAACGCGGGTTGGACTTACAAATCACATAGATACGACCGCGACGACGGACAATTTTACAGTCCGGATGACGCTGTTTCGCACTTTTCAGTGAACTTAATACCTGCATCGGTTTTTCCTCTTCTTTTAATGTACAAAACGCCCGAAGCGCTTGGCAAAACGGGCCACATTCCCTTCCTGAGAGTGTGTTTTCTGTTTGCCGGTATAGAACGGATGAGAATGAGATGAGACATCCAGGGTGACATAAGGATAAGTCTGCCCTTCAAACTCAATGGTTCTTTCCGTTCTGATAGTGGATCCGACTTTGAAATACACGTCTGCTGCGGTGTCGTGGAAGATGACTGTCCGGTAATCCGGATGAATATCGGGTTTCATGGTCGCCTCACTTTGTTATGTTATAATATAACAATAATGATTTTTATCGTGGTTGACCACTGTTTTTTAACCCTGATTTTTATACGGGAAAGGAGTGCGATCGCAGAAAGAAAGGAAATGTAAATCAGATCAAAAGGATATAAAAACGGGCAGCTACCGGTGAATACGGGGGCTGCCCGGGAGAAGCACAATGGTCAGAAATCAGCCCTCTGCCAGAAAGTCCTTATCCTCCAGAACCCGCAGCGGCTCAATATCACTCTCTTTTTTGATAACCAGAGACGGATCCGAACGCAGACAGACACCGCCGTAGTGGCCGCCGACAGTAAAGGCGCACATCTGGATATAGCGGCCTGCCACTTTCGGTAAACACCAGAGCTGCTGATAGACGTTTTCCTGCTCACCGAAACGGCCGCAGGTTTCATCCAGCACTTCGTCGCGGTGATCCACCAGCCCGATATTGCTGCCGCAGCGTCCGGCGATCGGTTTAACCGCATAACCGGTCCGGCGCAGTTCGTCGCTGAGTTCAAATTCTGTATCCAGCAGATAAGGATGATGCGGGAACAGCGACCACAGGATCGGCAGAATCGCTTTGTTGCCCGGGATCACCGTCCACAGTGGTTCAAATACACGGATTTCCGGGCGCAGCAGCACATCAATCAGCCGCACATCATCTCCATGACGCGGATGGCCGGTACGGATAGGCAGTGCGGAGTATGTCCGGTCGCTTTCACTTTCCTGACGCAGTTGTTCCAGTGCCGTTTCCCACGCCCAGGTTTTCCAGACACATTTAAGCACGCGCCCTTCACCGTCGATGACCTGTCCGCTTTCGTTCCAGCTCAGTTCATCCAGCCCGTGAATGACCCGGTATCCGTACCCTGCCGCCGTGATGGCCCGCGCCATATTGAGGGCGTGATAATCTTCCTCGCTGTCTTTATCCTGCATAATATGGATAAACGGCTTGGCCGAGGTGTGTTTCCAGATATCCGCCAGCATTTCTGACAGGCGTTCCCCCGGATCCCAGCCTTCGGTCAGCCCGCCCTGTTTCGCCCATTTATTAATAATCACCCCGGTTTCTGCATGACAGGAGGCAGAATCCGCATTGTATTCATACACTTTCAGACCGCGCTCATCCATGCAGAAATCCAGTCTGCCGGTCACCATATCGTGACGCCGGTTCTGCCAGGAGAGCCGCAGTCTCGGCCAGAGGATTTCCGGGATATTGAATAATTTAAGCAGATTGTCATCTTTCAGCACTTTCTCCGTGGCGTGCAGGTACATCAGATGGACTTCGTTGGTTGCCTGCATCAGTGCATTTTCGGCAGTCTCTGAAATGGTGAAATATTCATGCGGATCCGCATTCAGATTGTGGCCGTGATTGGCTTTGACATAGGCTTTTTCCATCGGATCCGATTCATCCAGCCATTTACCGGTGAAATCGGCTTTCTCATCCAGACGGGCAGCATGCAGTGTCATCAGCGCAGGATCCACCGCCGGCTCTGTCCAGGCATACTCATCATCAATTGTCTGGATCATCCAGCCGAGGATCTGTGTATCCGTGAAAGTATCTGACAGGGTGTAATAACCGTCTTTGACATGCATCGGCAGCTCGCGGGTCCACTGCTGACCGCGCGGCAGTTTATGGTGGATGACGTTCTGCTCCACAATCCGGACTTTATCCGCACACACCTGGGTTATCACCGCCACATGACCGGTGCGTTTAAATTCGCCCCCTTCCTGCCAGATAAGCAATGCCCCCGCTACCGGCGCCTGCTGGCAGCCGTTTTTAAACGCACGCAGCGGCAGAATACTGTCATCCACCACATGACGCAGAAAACGCAGGGAAAAAATCTCGTACGCCATACCGACATCGGTAAACACCACACCGTAATTGAGATACAGGAAGCGGCGGGCAAATTCCACACACTGCCATTTGTATCCCATATATTCATTTCCGATATAACTGCGGAAGGAAATATCATCCTCTTTCTCTGCTTCCGTGATGGTATCGTAGTCAGAGGAATAGATAGCCACACCGCCGGGCGCATAGCCCAGTAATGTGCCGAAAGGTTCATGCTCCGTGATGATTCCACTCATAGTACGGCCTTACTGATATGATTTAGATTGCCAATAATTGTGCTTACTGATAATCCAGTATACGCCCGTCCATAAAAAAACACCGATGCTTTTCTGCATCGGTGTCAATCACCACTCCGGGTTATGCTTAGTGAGTCAGATCACGTTGCCGGGCTTTCCTTTTTCGGATGATAACCGTTAAAAAACAGGTTCAGGATCACCGCGCTGACCGTTGCCAGCAGGATCCCGCTGTGCAGCAGCGGTTGTAGGAACATCGGCAGTTTGGCGAAGAAATTACCGGAGAGTGTCGGCGTCAGCCCGACACCCAGGCTTATCGCCACAATATAGAGATTGTAATTATTGCCGCTGTAATCAACACGGGACAGAATGCGGATCCCTGTCGCCAGTACCATGCCGAACATCACCAGCCCCGCTCCGCCGAGCACAAACTGCGGAATAGAGGCAATCACCACCGCCATTTTCGGCAGCAGACCAAAGATGATCAGGATAAACCCGGAGACCACACACACCCAGCGGCTGTGGACTTTTGTCACGCCCACCAGCCCGACGTTCTGGGAAAATGAAGTATGCGGGAAACTATTGAACAGACCGCCGATAACTGTCCCGATCCCGTCCACCCGCAGCCCGCGCACAATGTCATCTTTTCCGACCGGGCGGCCGACGATTTCCCCGAGTGCCAGGAACATCCCCATCGATTCAATAAAGACAATCAGCAGCACCACACTGAGGGTGATAATGGAGATCGGCTCAAACGTTGGTGTTCCCAGCGCCATCGGGGTAACCAGTTTGAACCAGGGCGCATCCGCATAGCCGTCGAAACTGACCTCATTGCACATCAGCGACAACACAAAACCAAAGATAATCCCCAGTAATACCGAGATATTACAGAGAAAACCCTTACAGAATTTGGTGATAAACAGGATAGACAGCAGAACCGCAAATGAGATACCGAGGTAGAGCGGATGACCATATTCCGGGTTACCTTTACCCCCGGCAGCCCAGTCGATCCCCACCTGCATGATACTCAGCCCGATAGAGGTGATCACAATACCGGTGACCATATTAGGGAAAAGCGGCATCAGTTTTCCCATCAGCGGGACTATCAGCGTTGTCAGCACCCCCGCCGCAATGGTGGCGCCGAAAATCCCCATCAGGCCGATATCCGGGTTGGCACCGATAGCCAGCATCGGCGTCACCGCCGCGAACGTCACAGACATAATCACCGGCAGACGGATACCGGCAAATTTCCCGATACCAATACACTGCAACAGTGTCACGATACCACAGCAAAACAGATCCGAACTGATAAGCAGTGTCACCACTTCCTTGCTCAGCCCCAGCCGGTCACCGATAACCAGCGGTACCGCTACTGCACCGGCATACATCACCAGTACGTGCTGTAATCCCAGCATCATCAGTTTTCCCGCAGGTAATATTTCTTCAACTTCGTCAATAACGGGCTTAACCGGTTCCTGTGCTTGATCCACACTATGATTGCTCATGAAACAGACTCCCTTACAACCGGGACTCCCCGGCTTCGATTCGAAGATCTCGGAAAATGACCCCTGGCGTCAGGGTGTCTCACTATGATGACGAACCCGGCCCGGGTATCTGTTCATCATTTAAACGATTGAGCAAAATTCAGACCAGCGCGATTTTTTATCAGCATAAATGCTGTGTTTCGTGACCGGATTCCGGTTTTTTGACGCATTTTGCCATTAAAAACGAGATACCCGCCGCATTTTTATTACCCCTGTGAAATGTAATTTTTCAGGACTCACGGCATGACAATCGATTGCCTTCTCAATTTAATAATCCCGGTTATCACATTGATAGCCGTGTATCACCGTATATTTCACCGGAACCGGCAGCCCGGGAGCCCGGCCCCCCTGCTCCTCATTGCGGACACGCGCCAGAAACTCACCGACAGCCGGTTCATCATAGTCTCCCGGCCACTGATACTGTTCATACCCGTTGTTATTAAACTGAAACCGGGGTTTCAGGAGAACTGATTCCCGCAGCGGAGAGTAATATCGTTATCCGAGAACACCAGAAAATAATATTTGATACCATACTCAGGTGTCTGATTATCCATTTATCCGCAACCTTTATGTACAGAACCACGCATTTATCATCACAGAGAAAACTGAAAGCACCGAGATAAAACGCGTCTTTCTTTTCTGATACCGGGACAACAAAGTACCATGGGATTTGCTTTGTAATCACTCTATTGTTAAGCGATTGATTGATATTTAATTGGCTTCACTGGCGGCTAATACGCTGAATTACTTGATTACCTTTAATTTTATTTCTTCCCGAACCATTTTCCAACCCTGAAAAAATTGTCTTTATTTTCATAATAAGCAGCCATTTATCAATATAAGAAAATCGCTCTGATAATTAACAGAAAAACCTCACAATTAAATAAGAAACTGAATACTCTTACTTATAAATATCTATTGTTTAAATATCCGCCGGACACTTAAAGTTTTTCAGTATTTTATTAACCGGCTTTTCTTTATAATTTAATCCGTTGATATTTATATTGAGCTTTTTCCATCCAGTGCAGCAGCGCCCATTCGCCCATATCTGAACCATTAAATATTGGTAATGATCATGCTATCGGAGCAGTAACTGAGCCAGGATGCTAAGCCTGCATAACCTGCCGGGATTCCGTTCGCGGTTTTACAAATCTCACAGACGGACGGGATGCTGTCTCATATATAGCTTCGGCACAGGCTTCCGTCACAATCGTCACTGATGAACATCCCGTTAAAAATTCAATCAGTTTGGTTCGCGTGAATTTTTTGTGCAACAACGCTTTGCATGATGGCCTCTCCTGAAAGAAAAACACCCTGTCAGCATACCGCTCACAGGGCGGGGGGGATTATCTCATTAACCGCCCGCAGGCGGGCGGCTAAAGGATATTGCAGCAAATAACCGGATCGATTATTTTTTGTTTTTAAAATCAATGACCATACGGCCGGTAAATTTGCCCTGCTCCATCTCTTCAAAGATGGCATTAATGTCTTCAAGCGGGCGCATCGCCACTTTTGGTACCACTTTGCCTTCGGCACCAAAACGGAATGCTTCTTTCAGATCTTCGCGGGTTCCCACCAGCGAACCGACAACCTCGATACCGTCCAGTACCAGACGCGGAATACTCAGATCCATGGTTTCCACCGGCAGACCGACCGCCACAACACGCCCTGCGGCACGGACACTGCCGACCGCCGAGTTAAATGCGGATTTGGCTACTGCGGTAACGACCGCTGCATGCGCGCCGCCGAGGTCTTTCTGAATGATTTCATCGACATTATCGGTTTTCGGATTCAGGATCAGATCGGCGCCCATCTCTTTTGCCAGTGCCAGTTGTTTATCATTGACATCAATAGCGATCACTTTGGCATTAAAGACGTTTTTGGCATATTGCAGCGCCAGGTTGCCTAATCCACCGAGACCGTAAATCGCCAGCCACTGACCCGGTTTGATGCCGGAAACTTTAATTGCTTTATAAGTGGTGACGCCGGCGCAGGTAATACTGCTCGCCGCGGCTGAATCCAGACCATCCGGCACTTTTACCGCATAATCCGCAGTCACAATGCACTCTTCCGCCATACCGCCGTCCACGGTATAACCGGCATTTTTAACTTCACGGCAGAAAGTTTCTTTGCCGCTGTTACAGTATTCACAATGGCCGCAGCCACGGAAAAACCATGCAACACTGGCACGATCGCCGACTTTCAGTGAGGTGACCCCTTCCGCGATTTCCGTCACCACACCAATACCTTCATGCCCGAGGATCACACCGGAGACATCACCAAAATCAGCATTTTTTACATGCAGGTCAGTGTGACACACGCCGCAGCATTCCATTTTCAGCAGGGCTTCTCCATATTTCAGAGGGCGTAATGTTTTCTCTTTGATTTCTACGGTCTTATTTTTTGCGACAACAGCTGCTTTCATAGTTCACCTCAGTTATGGAACAACAGAAAAGTTATGTTCAGTTCAGCAACATAACGACCATTAACTGGTTTATTCTAGCGTGAAATACGGGATAATACTGCACTCTGAATGCCAATCATTTCAACTATCATTAATAAGAATTATTGCATTCAGAGTGTATCAGCTATTGCCTGTTACAGGCGGGATGCGGGATACGATGGTGCGGGCAGCGGCTCGCGGGGGTCATTTTCAACAGTACCGAACCGGATATCGCCATTGTTCCAGTCACTGACAGCCTGCTGCAGTGTCTGTACGTCGTAGCCGACAAAATTCCACCACATCATTATCCGTTCCTGCACCGGTGTACCGCCCAGCAACAGCAACCGCGAGCCCTTCATCAGTGTCAGTGTGACAGAGGACAACCCTTCACCGACATACACCAGCTCATTGGCGGTATAAACTTCACCGCGGTATGTCAGCTGGCCCTCCAGCACAAAGAGGCCGTATTCAAAGTCCGGCCGGGTATCGAGTGTGGTTTGTGTTGCCTGCTGTGCCAGCAAATCCATGCCGATCAGCGGGGAAAAATGCAGAACCGGCGAACGGTGATCACCATATTCGCCGGTCAGTAATGTGAAACTCACCTGGTCATGATGCCAGACAGGTAAATCAGGATAGTGGTCAAAGCGCGGCGCGATGGTGCTGTCCGCCGGAGGTAAGGCAATCCAGAGCTGGGCGGCATGCAGACGGGCATTTCTGCCGGCGGAATCTTCGGTATGTGTGATACCGCGTCCGGCTGTCATCAGATTCACCTGTCCCGGGCGGATAATCTGCTCTGATCCGAGGCTGTCCCGGTGCAGCACCTCACCTTCCAGCATCCAGGTGAACGTCTGTAAGCCGATGTGCGGATGCGGCCCGACTTTCATGCCGTCATCCCCTTTGAAAACTGCCGGACCGGCATGATCCAGAAAACACCAGGCGCCTATCTGACGGCGCTCTTTTACCGGTAATGCACGGGATACCGGCACGCCGCCGACATCTTTAATCCGCGCGCTGATACGCTGGGGTAAGACCTCTTGTCTGTCTGTCATGGTGTCACCTGCCTTGTCAGTGAGAGAGTACCGTCAGCAAGCGGACGGCTGCCTTAAGGTATCAGTATACTGTTAAGCATTCACATGACAAATAAAGAGAAAGCCCCGCATATCACACTGTGATATGCGGGGCTGACTGACAGGATCAGCGCTCACGCAGGGCTTCGTTGGCCCGGTTCAGCGGTTTGACCAGATAAATACAACAGATTCCGGATATTCTGCATAAAATTCAGAAAATGCCACAAGAGTTGTAGTACTAACGGTAATATAAAATACATATCCGGAGATTATTATTTCCGGTTATATTTTCGTAGCTTTATTTATTGTTTTTCCCGCCAAGAGAAATAATGCGGTCCGCTGACTCAATCGTCGACTCGCGGTGCGCAATAATAATCCGCGTGATCGGCAGTTGGCGGATCGCCTGATTGACGTAAGATTCACTCTCTTTATCCAGTGCGCTGGTGGCCTCGTCCATAAACAGGATGCGGGGTTTTCGGTACAGGGCGCGGGCGATAAATATCCGTTGTTTCTGCCCGCCGGACAGTCCTTCGCCCAGCTCTCCTATCAGCGTTTCATAGCCCATCGGCATCGATATAATCACGTTGTGAATATAACTGGCCTGTGCACAGGCGATCATCAGCTGCTCGTCGGGATTTTCGGTGAACCCGCAGATATTTTCGCGGATCGAGCCGGAAAACAGTTTGTCGTCCTGCATCACACAGGCGATCATTTTGTGGTAGTTATTGACCCCGAGCTGGCGGATCTCAATGTTATCAATGAATACCTTGCCGTCTGACGGTTCAAACAGGCCGCACAGCACCTTCATCAGCGTGGTCTTTCCCGAGCCGGACGGCCCTGTTATCGCCACACTTTCACCGGGGGCGACCGACAGATTAATATCGCGGAAGATCGGTGCAGACTGGCTGTCGTAGCTGTACGCCAGGTTGCGGGTTTCCAGCCCGGCAGCCTGCATCTGCGGCTCGTACGGTACATCCGGCTTTTTATTTTCCTGCTCGTTGAGCGCGATATCGGAAATACGCTCGTTGTGCAGGCTCATGATGCGCAGCTGCAGCAGGAACTCAATGATGGAGGCAGCGCGGTCGGAAAACTGCTCGCGGTAGGCGCTGAACGCGACAAACATCCCGAGGGTCATGGCGTTGTCGATCACCAGACCCGCACCAATCCACAGAATGGCAATCTGGTCACAGGCCATGATAAAGGTATTCACCCCGCCGAACATCAGGTTCATTTTGGTCAGGCGGATGCCGGTGTTGATGGAATCGACTTTCAGATTCAGCCAGTGATTCCCCCGGCGATCGCTCATGCCCTGGGTTTTCACCGTGGTGATGCCGTAGAGGGACTCCATAAAATACGACCCGGCGCGTGCCTCTTTGATCAGCGATTCCTCTGACAGCTGGCGGTAATAACGGTAGGTCGCCAGCCGCAGCCCGATATATACGGCGGTAAACCCGAGCACAATCCAGGTGAGATGGCCGCCGTAGAGGATCATCATGATAAACACGCCGATCAGCATGATACCGTCCATGATCGCCCCGACCACGCTGGTGGTAAAGGTGGTACGCAGAATATCCAGCGAGCCGAAACGGGACTGAATATCCCCGAGTTTGCGCCGCTCAAAATAGCTGAGCGGCAGCCGCAGCAGATGGGTGAATAATCCGGACTGCCACTGGACGTTGATCAGCGTTTCCATAATCACACTGGCCCAGGCGCGGCACATACTGACCGCTGCTTTCAGCAGAATAAAGAACAGTAACCCGACACAAATCAGGGACAGTAACCCCTGATCTCCGGCAGGAATAGCGTGATCCATCACCAGCTGTGTACCGACCGGCATAATCAGGCCGATGGCCTCAATCACCACGGAGAACGCGAAGATTTTCAGCAGCGCTTTTTTCAGCCCATGAATATTGCCTATAAGCTTACGCAGGCTGAGTTTTTTCACCACCTCCTGCTTTGTGAAGGTGCTGCCGGGCCAGGCTTCCAGCGCCACGCCGGTAAAATTGCGTGACATCTCCTCAATACCGACCACCCGGCGGCCATACGCCGGGTCGTGCAGGATAAATTTGTTGCCGCTGATTTTCACCAGCACCAGAAAGTGATTGAAATCCCAGTGTAAAATACACGGCAGACGCAGATTGGGCAGGTCGTCCATATCCAGTGACAGCGCGCGGGTGGTCATGCCCAGTTCGGCGGCCATGCCGGTCAGTCCGGCCAGGGTCGCGCCCCGCGCGGAGAGATTGAACTGCTGGCGCAGGGAAATCAGATCGATACTTTTGCCGTAATGGGCGGAAATCATGGCCAGGCTGGCGAGGCCGCACTCAGAGGACTCGGTCTGGTGGATCACCGGAATGCGCTGACGCAGACTGAGATCGAGTTTTTCCAGCAGGTTTTTCAGGGATAAACGGCGCATACAGCCTCCCGGTCAGATAACAGCGTCCGTTCTGTCATGGTGTGTCTGCTCCTGTTGGCCCGGAGGCGCTCTGTTTCATGTCATAGAATGGCGATACCATCCACTGATAGATTTTGCGTTTTTCCAGAAACAGGGTGGTATTGGCTTTCATGCCGTTTTGCAGGCTGAGTTCGCGGCCGTCATAGGCGATCATCTGTTTTTCCGGACGTACAATCACTTTGTAATAGGGGATGGACTGCGGCATCTGACTGACTTTCGGCGCCCCGGCATAGGTCATCATTTCCTGTGCAGAGGCAGGGGTTTTGGAAATCACCTGAATGGTGGCGGCAAACTGGCCGAATTTTTCTGCCGGGAAAGCTTCATAACGGATATTCACCGCGTCACCGACATTCAGATAAGGCAGTGCGTCATTGGGCACCCAGAGCGCCAGCCAGTACTGACGGATATTTTCCGGCAGGATCTGCAGCAGGGTATCACCGGGATTGACCATCTGACCGACGGTCACGCCAAGGGAATCCACACGGCCGTCTGTCAGGGCACGAACGATAATCTCACCACCCGCGTCATTATTCACCTGCTCTTTCATCAGCTCAGACTGTTGTAATTCCAGCTGATAAATCCGGTTATCAAATTCTGCCGCCTGAGTCAGGATCTGGCTTTCCAGAGACGTAACCTGCAGAATATTCTGTTCATTCTGTCCGCTTAATCCCAGCAGACTGTTTTGCTGAGAATAATAAAGCGCAGCCTGATTCAGCCACTGATCTTTATTTATCAGCCCTCTTTCCCGGTAATGATGATAATTATCCATATTCTGTTTCATAATGCGGATCCCTTCCTGTGCCCGTTCAATAATCCCGGCAGATCGCAACTGTGCCTGTGCATAAAGGGACTTTTGTTTTTCGAGCGAGGCCAGAGTGGTCTGTTTGTTATCTCTGAGACGGGCGGTCATATCACGGATATGCTGTAACTGATTTTCAATTTCACGGCGCTGATTTTCACTGACCACACCGCTGGCTGTGGCTCTGCTGGTATCAATACGGTAAACCGGATCCCCTTTGCGGATAATCTGCCCTTCATTCACATATTGCCCGGTAATAAATCCCTGCACACCTGCATATACAGTAACAGCCCGGGGATTGGTGGTGATTTCTCCGGTCACACTGACCCGCCGCGTATAGCTGCCGGACAAGATCAAGGTCAGAAAAACCATTAAAAACAGAAAACTGCATACTATAATCAGCCACAGCGGAATACCGGGTAATAATAAGGCCTTACCCCGCCATTTCATTTTTCGGTTATCGAGTGCGGCTTTGCGGAACACAATAAACCCTGCCTGCGGTTATCCGGTGAATAAAAGGCCGTCAGTATCAGGGAAAAGATAAAAAAACGGGAATTCATAAAATAATGAATTCCCTCAAAATATGATATTGACTGCGGAACAGTCAATAATGCGGGTTATAGTATTAATTAACCGGCACCAGAAACTGCTTCAATTTCCAGAATACTTAACTCTTTCATATTTAGATTTCCCTTTCATTATTTATGACTTCGTCTGAACATAGTCATCACGGTACTTATTTTAGATGAATTGACTGCTGATAATGAACAGAGGGAAGGATGTAATAAAAATCAATCGTTGTTACAGCGGAAAATGATATGGTTAATGTACTGACAGAAAATAATTATTATTTATCAGCTCAACAGGAAAAACTGTAATTTCACATCACTTTTCAAGTATATATTTTCTTAAGAAATTATACTATATTATCGTAAAATATTCAGGTTTTGTTATGAATCAAAATAACATTCCTGCTCTGTCGTCAGCCGGGAAAAACACCGGCGATTCCGATGATAACTATTTATATATCAAGGATCCTCTGTGGTATATTCCGCAGAGGATCACCATTTATACTATTACTTTATCAGCGTATTATTTACAAATACCACCGAGATCTACAATGCCGCCTAATTTATCTTCAATAAAACCGCCGACAGCCGAACCCACTTTCCCGCCGACTTCCCTGCCCAGCCCCGGGTATGCGTCTTTGAGGCTGACTTTACCGAACACCGGCAGGTCTGCCGTCAGATAAGGCCTGAGCAGTTCAAAACCCCAGTCACCGAGTTTTTTTCCGAGGTCGGTGATAGTGTCCTGAACACATCCGGCACCGGAAACCAGTTCAATTTCAGCATGACTTAATTCTTTCATTATCAATCCTTTTAATAATCAGTTATTTTATCTGAATAATAAAATGATCTTTAAAATAACAAATAAAATTATTATTTTAGAATTATCTATTATTCATCCGATATCCTACTGATTATTTTAATGAAGAGATAAACCAATATTTATTACTCCGATATCTGAAATCCGCCACCAGTGCAGCCATGCATTCCGCCTGTAACGCATAAGAAAGCATGATTGATTTCACTTTCCGCACAGGTTGCCGGAGTTTCAGATGAAAATAATGCCAGCAGAGTACTGATATCATAATGCTGCGGGTGTTGCTCTGACATCAGAGTGCTTTGCCGGAGACTGAAATCGTATCGCTGTTACCGTTCCTTTCTGACCATCGCCCGGCAGGTTTTTATCTGATATAAAGATAAACCAATACCTTATTTAAGCATCAAAAATTCCATATAAATAAAAAAACCCGTCATATGACGGGTTTTCGGTAACGGGCAGTTATTTTTTATTGTTGTGAGCGCATATCCATGATCATTTTTCCGTCATAGTCTGCACCAACAACAATATTAGGCACTTCACCTTTGTATTTCTCTGCTTTAATTTGTTCTATTTCAAGCTGCTTCCAGTTAATCATTTCGCGGGTGATTGTCTGCTGTAACACGGCGTTCGCTTCTGATTCTTTCTGAGCGGCATATAAACGTGCATCGGCTTCCTGACGCATTGCATAAGAGCTGGCCTGGGCATTACGCTCACGGGCAAGTGCCTGCTGTTCTGCGGACTCACGCTCTGCCTGTGCGATAACCACTTTTTTCTGAGCCAGTTCACGCTCTTTCTCTGCTTCCGCTTTTGCCTGGTTTATCTGCTCCTGACGCATCTTGGTATTCACAACCTGCTCCTGAACCACTTCCGGCAGCGTAATATCCTGGATCATAATCTCTTTGATCGTATAGCCGTAAGGTGAAGCATAACCCTGAATGGCATCACGGATAGATTCCTGTAATTTCCGCTGGGTATCTGCGGTATACAGATCCTGTGCGTTGGCAACATCTTTCCCGAATTCCAGAATCGTGGAAATCAGTTTCTGGCGGACATATTTATCCAGTGCTTCACTTTCTGTACCGCCGTTAATACGGAGAATGGGGGCTTTAGCGCCATCGAACTGGAGCATTACCGTAATATCCACGATGGATTTCAGTTTGTCCTGTGAGGGTACACGTAACTCTTTCAGTGATACGCGGATATCTTTTGTTGAATAAGTATCAAATGTCATAAACGGGTTAATCGGAAAATGCAGCCCGGCATCATAAGCGACCGGGTTGACCTTACCTAAAAAGGTTCCGACTTTTACCGAACCATCCTGCACAATAGTATACGAATTAAAAGTAACCACTCCCGCGACGAGGAGAATAACGGCAACAATAATCAATTTCATAACTGACTTCAGTTTGACCGGATTTACTGCCTGCATCATTTGCATGTCTCATCCCTATAAGATAATTCTTAGTTAATGTCGTTTTTATAAATACTGCTTTATGTATTAGTCATATCTTTTTACATCGCTATTATTCATAAAATACAGAAATGAGCAAATGCAGCCCGTCAGACGAATAATGATAATAATCTGTGATACCGGATGCCCCGGATACGGCCGTGATGATTATGCCTTCAGAAGGGGAAATACATGTCATTAATACTGCTTCCGGTATAAAAACAGGGAAATATAACGTTAACAGCACGTTTATTGATGGAAGAGGACAATCCGGGACAATATTCCGGGAACAGCAGTTATGGTATATTCATGGCAGCGATAATACATCTATCGCTGATAAGTGATTATGAGTAGTATGTAAGAGCACTTAATAGTGCTGACTTTGTAAACCGGACACCCGGCGGAAGGGTTCTGCCGGATGTTCTTTTACGGATACTGCGGGTCAGACAATATTAATTATTCACATCAACAACGACACGGCCGCGGATTTCACCGTTCAGTAAGCTGTGTGCCGCCGGAATCGCTTCATTTAACGGGATCACACGGCTGATGGTTTCCATCTGTGCCGGATCAGTCAGTTCTGCCAGCTGTTTCCATGCCGCCACACGATCTGCCTGCGGGCGCATCACACTGTCGATACCGATCAGGCTCACGCCTCTGAGGATAAACGGTGCAACAGTCCCGTTAAAATCCATGCCCTGTGCCAGGCCGCAGGCCGCCACAACGCCACCATACTGAGTACCGGCACAGACACCGGCCAGCGTGTGGCTGCCCACACTGTCAATCGCTGCCGCCCAGCGCTCTTTGGTCAGCGGTTTGCCCGGTACGGATAACTCGTTGCGATCCATGATTTCAGATGCGCCCAGGGTATCGATCAGATACGCGGTATCAGCCGTACGGCCGGTGGAAGCAATAACCTCAAAACCTAATTTTGACAGCAGAGAAACAGCGAAGCTGCCCACGCCGCCGCTGGCACCGGTCACCAGTACTTTACCGGATTCTTTGGTGATCCCCTGTTTCAGCAGTGCCTGAACCGCCAGCATTGCCGTGTAACCGGCGGTACCAATCATCATAGCCTGCTTTGTGCTCATCCCGGCCGGTAACGGTGTCAGCCAGCTGTCTTTCACTTTTGCCACCTGAGACAGTCCGCCCCAGTATTTTTCGCCGACACTCCAGCCGTTGAGCAGTACTTTGTCGCCAACTTTATAGTGTTCAGAGCTGCTTTCGGTCACGGTACCGGCAAAATCAATCCCCGGAACCATCGGAAAACTGCGCACAACCGGGCTTTTGCCGGTAATCGCCAGGCCATCTTTATAGTTCAGCGTGGAGTAGTCAATCTGCACAGTCACATTGTGATCCGGCAGTTGTGATTCATCGAGCTGAGCCAGCTTTGCGGTATAACCGTCAGTATTTTCAATCAGAATGCAGTTAAACATGGTGTTATCCTTTTATGAATATAGACCAGTTGTCTGGTTAATTGTAAAAAAATTTATTAAATACTCACCGACGTGTTAACAACGGCGATATTTAATAAATTATTCTGCAACAATCTCTCAGGCTTTCTCAGCCAGTATCTGCGTCATAAAAACAGTGATAAACAGATCCAGCGGTTCACTGTTGCGGGTCAGTTTGGCACGCATTACCGCCCCTTCCCAGCCCGTCCAGAAAAAAGCCGCCATTTGCCTGCAATCTGTTTTAGCGGAAATAAGCTGCTGTTTCTGTGCTTCAAGAAGGCAGATTTCCACTTTCTTCTGCCAGCCGGTAATAATCTCATCGAGTATTTCACAATACCCCGCCGGCAGGCTGGTCACTTCCTGACCGAGATTCCCCACCAGACACCCGCGCTGCCAGTGGTATTTTTCCATCCCGGCTTTGGCGGTCAGATAAAATGCCCGTAACCTTTCCGGTGGCGGCAGCGTGATATCAGACAAACATTTATCCAGCAGACGGGAAAAATAGCTGTCGTAATTACGCATGATTTCCAGACCAAACTGCTCTTTACTGTCAAAGTAATAATAAAAAGAGCCCTTCGGTACACCGACCTTTTTCAGGATCCCGTTGATATCCGATGTCATATACCCTTTTTCGGTAAACATCTCCATGCCGCTGCGGATCAGCATTTTTTTTACATCCGCACCCGCATCATGATTTTTCGGCGGCCGTCCCCGTTTCGGTTTTGTGATTACTGATGTCATTGCGTCTTTACCTCTGTCATGCGGAATAATATAGACCAGTTGTCTGGTAAATACCATGCTTTTTTATCCGGGGAATTTCCGGCACCGGTTTATTCGCAGATAAAGGTAAAATCGACTTTGCCGTCAGCACTGCCTTCTGTGACAAAATCATTGCTGTAACGGATATAGCGGGCAAAGAAAGGGAAAATTTACATTTTTACATCGTGACTACCAATCACTATCTGACCATCTTCCTTGATAAATTCACTTTGTTGCTGATTAGGCAATATATCTAACACTACCTCTGAAGGCCTACACAACTTTACGCCCAGCGGAGTGACGACAATCGGCCTATTAATCAGTATCGGGTAGTGCAACATAAAATCGATCAATTGCTCATCGGAATAAAGGTTATTTTCTAAATTTAATTGCTTATACGGCTCAACATTTTTTCGTAATAGCTCCCTCGCTGTAATTTTCATATCTGCAATAAGTTGCACTAACACATCCTTAGCCGGAGGTGTTTCCAGGTAATAAATAATCGTTGGCTCAACGCCACTATTGCTGATCATTGCAAGGGTGTTACGCGAAGTGCCACAATTGGGGTTATGATAGATAGTGATCTCATTCATGAAGTTACCTTTAATTTAACAGTGAAAGTCGAAGTACTAAAGCAACGAGTGTGACAATGAGCACAGGGATAGTCATGATAATCCCGGTTTTGAAATAATATCCCCATGTAATGGTCATGTTTTTTTGCGATAAAACATGCAGCCACAGCAATGTAGCCAAACTACCTATTGGTGTGATTTTCGGACCCAAATCGGCACCAATCACGTTAGCATAAACCATTGCTTGCTGAATTAACCCTGATGCTTCACTTCCTTCAATGGACAGGGCACCAATTAATACCGTTGGCATGTTATTCATTATTGAGGATAAAAATGCAGTTATAAATCCCGTACCAATTGTTGCAACCCATAACCCTTTGTCTGCAAGGTAATTGAGCGTTTCAGAAAGATAATCGGTTAACCCTGCATTTCTTAAACCATAAACAACCAAGTACATACCTAAAGAGAAAATGACGATTTGCCACGGTGCTCCGCGTAATACTTTTTTGGTATTAATCGTATGGCCTCTGGCTGCAATCATCCAAAGAATTAAAGCGCCAATAGCCGCAATTGCACTGATTGGAATACCTAATGGTTCTAAGACAAAGAAACCAATAAGCAGCAGTACCAATACCAGCCAACCTGTTTTAAACGTTGTCATATCCTTAATGGCTAAAGTCGGTTCACTCAGTTTGGTAACATCATATTGTTTAGGAATATCTTTGCGGAAAAACCAATGCAGCATCGCTAATGTTGCAATAATTGCTGCAATATCCACTGGCACCATAATCGATGCATATTCAGTAAATCCAATATTAAAGAAGTCTGCAGAAACGATATTCACGAGGTTCGAAACGATCAGCGGCAAGCTCGCCGTATCTGCAATAAACCCGGCAGCCATGACAAATGCTAATGTCGTGCCTTTGTTGAAACCAAGTGCCAATAACATCGCAATCACAATGGGCGTTAATATCAATGCTGCGCCATCATTGGCAAATAAGGCTGCAACCGTTGCTCCAAGTAACACAATATAACTGAATAACAGTTTTCCTTTACCCCCGCCCCACTTGGCAACATGTAATGCAGCCCATTCAAAGAAACCACTTTCATCTAAAAGTAGACTAATGATAATTACGGCAACAAATGTCGCCGTGGCATTCCAAACAATGTTCCAGACAATCGGGATGTCCTGGAAACTGATCACACCAAAGATCAGTGCCAATACAGCCCCTGCTGTAGCACTCCAGCCAATACCCAGTCCTTTGGGTTGCCAAATAACAAAGGTGATCGTTAAAATAAAAATGAATGCGGCAATAAACATAACAACCTCATTTAAAAGGTACTTTTCCGCACCTTTTATTTTTAGAAAATAAAACTTATTCTGCGAGCTGACTTAATGCAGATATCCCCACAGGCTCTGTTTCAAGCAAAGGAACAATAGCAACACGTTTTGCCAATGTTGATGTCACCTTTTCAATCTGAGCGACTTCCTGTTCTGCTCTTGAAAGTAACAATGGTGATATTGTTTCCGTGATAGACAGACTGTTATTGATCACCCACGCCCACGGATGTATATCTGCCCGAATTAAATCATTTTGTAAGTTCTCCGCCTCAAGCACAGGCGTAGTTTCAGCGAGTGTCGTAATAATAACTTTAGTACGTTCAGGATCTTGTAATTGCATCATCGGCGTTAAATAGTGGCCTTTTTCGCCCATTTTTTTAACAATTTCTTTATGGTATGCCCCTGTTGCATCCAGAAGTAATAATGTATGCCCGGTCGGTGCAGTATCCATGACGACAAAACGTTTACCCGCGTCTCTAATGATGCGAGAGAAAGCCTGAAATACCGCGATTTCTTCTGTGCATGGAGAGCGTAAATCTTCCTCAAGTAATGCACGCCCCTCTTCATCTAAATCTTTCCCTTTGGTTTCTAAGACATAATTACGATAACGCTCAGTTTCAGCGACAGGGTCAATTCGGCTAACCTGAAGATTGGGTAAAACACCATCGAGGGTTGATTCAATATGCGCGGCCGGATCAGATGTGGTCAGATGTACATCAAGCCCTTTTTCTGCCAATTTAACTGCGATTGATGCCGCAATCGTTGTTTTCCCTACACCACCTTTGCCCATTAACATAATCAGCCCATGCTGTTGCTGAGATATTTCACCAACCAGTTCTGACAAGGTAGGTAAAGAAATAGGTTGTTTTGTAGGGGTAATAGTTGGAATTTGTGGCATGTCATCAGATAACAACTGCTTCAGTGCATCGACACCCACCATATTGATATTTTGTAAATAAAGAATATCGACAGGTAACGAGCGTAGTGCTTCCGGCATAGACTCTGATGCCGCTTGTTCACGAGAGTAGAGCGCATGGGATAACTTATCATTTTCAGTCACCGCCGTTTCAGGGAAAACACCATTGACAACCAATTGCTGATTTTTGATACCCAGAGATGACAACTCGCTATAGGTTCTCGCGACTTCCCTCAATGCGGCAGACTGAGGTCGTGCAACCAAGACCAGCCTTGTCAGTGATTTATCACTCAACGCTTCCACCGCCATGCTGTACTGCTCACGTTGTTTATCAAGACCAGACATTGGCCCTAAACATGACGCGCCATCAGGATTGTTACTAATAAAATCACTCCATGCACTCGGGAGTTGTAATAAACGGATGGTATGCCCCGTTGGTGCGGTATCAAAAATGATATGGTCAAATTGCTCTGTAATTTCGGTATTGGTTAACAACCCGGTAAATTCATCGAAAGCTGCAATCTCTGTGGTACAGGCACCTGATAGCTGTTCCGTAATACTTTGAATTACCGCTTCAGGTAAACTTTCTTTGATTGGATTAATAATTTTGTTTCGATATTCTTCGGCTGCGGCTTGAGGATCTATTTCAATAGCAAATAGATTTGGAACCAATGTTATTGGCTTAATATTGTTGCCTATCGATTGAGAGAATACTTGCCCAACGTTAGAAGCTGGATCGGTGCTCACCAGTAAAACTTTTTTCCCTTTTTCAGCCAACTTAATTGCTGTCGCACAGGAAACAGAGGTTTTACCCACACCACCTTTTCCAGTAAAAAATAAATAATTAGGTGTGTTATCTAAAAATTTCATTTTATTGCTCCTGTTAACAACACGTTTTACCATTACCACAACACGATTTAACAATTTCAGCTTTTTCAATATTCGGTCGAATACCAAACCATCTGGCTAGCTCATGTCGTTTTGGGTATCGACCAGTCAGCACAATCTCACCGTCAAGAATCAATAGCGGAAGTGACCCGGCACCTGCGGTTTCCAAAAATGTTTTTGCTTTTGTGTTGTTAACGAACTCCATAGGCTCTTGCGCTAAATTAAAACGCCTTATACTTGCTCCTTGTTTTTTTAACCAATCCACATCTGTTGCGAAGTCTACCAATGCTTGATCGACTTCGGTTCCGCAAACACCGGTGCTACAGCATAATGCGGGATCAAATACTTCTAGTTTTTTCATCGCTCAACCTTACATATGTTTTTCCAAATATGTTAGCTTAAAAATTTTTATACAGAACAGCTACCCGCAGGTTCTTTTGTCTCCAGACTCTTAAGCAAATCTGCAACTCTATTTTTCTCTGTGGCGTAAGTGACATCAATGATACTTTTCACCCACGGTAGTAATGCAGGAGATAAACGATAATGAACCCATTTGCCATGTTTTGAATCGAGCAAAAGACCTGATTCTCTTAGCATTGCCAGATGCCGGGATGTCTTTGGTTGCGATAAATTCAAGACCGTATAGATATCACAGACACATAACTCCCCGGATGCTTTTAGCAATAGCACGATATCCAGTCTGGTTTGGTCACCTAAAATTTTAAACAGTTGTAATGGTTCCATGTGTACCTCTTTAATCTTTTTTTTAAATTACCTCTAAAAAACACATGCGTCAAATCGAATATGTTTCCCATAAACTATTATTGTAACCGCCAGTATTTAGAACCATTAGCATGCACATAAAGGTGCATTCCTTCACCGTCAGTTAGTTTGTATCCTTTATCGGCAGGCTTTGCCGTTCTTACCTTCACATCTGTTAGTGCCGTATAGGAACTCCCATGAGTTTGTGTTGGTATAAGAATTCATTGAACCTGTATGTACCAACGCATATGCCAACAAATATTACTTGATTTAGGTTGATATAGGTGGATGTCAGTTGAACGAAGAAAAGTTAAAATCAGCTAATTAACTGAATTTCAGACATAAAAAAAGACATCGGTTGATGTCCATTGACTTCGGAATGGTACGCCCTACAGGATTCGAACCTGTGACCTACGGCTTAGAAGGCCGTTGCTCTATCCAGCTGAGCTAAGGGCGCGCTGAGGAAAAAAACAGCGGGTTAACTGCTTGATGCACCGTGGATTATACGGCTGCGACGCGGCGAGTCAATCAGAAAATCAGTTATCTTCGGCAGTTACTTTCTGACACCTTAATAAAACATAACTGACAGACGGAAAATGTTCTGACAGAATAGTGCCCATCTTTTATCTGTTTTATGGATTTTTACACGATGTCAGCAAAAATTATAGACGGGAAAACGATTGCGTCGACCATACGTGCCGAAGTTGCCGCAAAAGTTCAGCAACGGATTGCCAGCGGAAAACGGGCTCCCGGTCTTGCCGTTATCCTGGTCGGTGAGAACCCCGCGTCGCAGATTTATGTCGCCAGCAAACGCCGTTCATGTGAAGAAGTCGGATTTATTTCACGCTCTTATGACCTCCCCGATACCACCAGCGAAGCCGAACTCCTCCATCTCATTGATGAACTGAATAATGATAATACTATCGACGGGATCCTCGTTCAGCTTCCGCTGCCTGCCGGCATTGATAATGTCAAAGTGATTGAACGCATTCATCCTGATAAAGACGTCGACGGTTTTCATCCTTATAATATCGGCCGCCTGTGTCAGCGTGCGCCGAATCTGCGCCCGTGCACACCGCGCGGTATTGTGACACTGCTTGAGCGCTGCAATATCAATACATTTGGTCTGAATGCCGTGATTATCGGCGCATCCAATATTGTCGGCCGCCCGATGAGCCTGGAGCTGCTGCTGGCCGGTTGCACCACAACTGTCACTCACCGCTTTACCACCAATCTGCGTCACCATGTTGAACACGCGGATTTGCTGATTGTGGCGGTCGGGAAACCGAATTTTATTCCGGGTGAGTGGATCAAACCCGGCGCAATTGTGATTGATGTGGGCATTAACCGTCTGGAAAACGGCAAAGTGGTCGGTGATGTGAATTTTGCCGAAGCCGCTGAACGTGCAGAGTGGATAACCCCGGTGCCGGGCGGTGTCGGGCCGATGACGGTCGCCACACTGATTCAGAATACATTACAGGCCTGCGAAGAATTTCACGATAAGGACGAGTAACAATGGATATTTTTAATCTTGACGGCCATCCGCATGTTGAGCTGTGCGACCTGCTCAAAATTCAGGGCTGGGCCGACAGCGGTGCCGCCGCCAAACAATTTATCGCTGATGGTCAGGTGACTGTTGACGGTGAAACGGAAACCCGCAAGCGCTGCAAAATCACCGCCGGTAAAGTGGTGGAATTTGCCGGTGAGCAGGTAAAGGTGGCTGAATAATCGTAATCTGCGAATAAACCAGAGCACTGCCTCTGGTTTTTTTATCCGTATAATAAGAGCCGCAAAAAATGAAAACACAAAAATTTCAGCCTGTGCAGATTGCCCTGCACTGGTTTATTTTCCTGCTTGTGATTGTCGTTTATATCAGCGCCCTGTTACGGGACAATGCTGACGAACCACTGAGAAGTATTTTGGCCGGGCTGCATTACAGTTGCGGTATCGCTGTCGGTATACTGATGATTGTCCGGCTGGCCGTCAGAATAAAGCACCGCGCACCGGCTATTATTCCCAGACCGTCACCGATGATAACCGGCTTATCCCATCTGGTGCACCTGATAATCTTTGTGATATTTATTTTGTTACCGGTACTCGGTTTCAGTATTAAATATCTGAACGGTTATGACTGGTCATTATTCGGTATCCCGATGCCGGTCTCCGCCGCGCCGGATGAAGATCTCGCGTACAGCATACAGAATATTCATGAGATCGTTGCCAATACCGGTTATTTTATTATCGGCCTGCATGCCGCCGCCGCACTGGCTCATCACTACTTCTGGAAAGATAATACCCTGCTGCGCATGATGCCGCGCAAACGGGACTGATTATCAGCCACTGAATAACAAAACGCCCGGCAATCATGACCGGGCGTTTTTAATACGGAAAATGGTATTTATATCAGTTGTTAACGGTATTTCTTGTGGTATTCACCACGGGTGGCTTTAAATTGTTCAGCCATGGCTTTTGCTTCCGGAATTTTACCTTCTTCCGTCAGCTTCAGTGCTTCATCAATTTGTCCGGTCAGAACATCATAACCGTGATGGTAATCCTTCACTTCTGCGCTGTCCGCCGCTTTACCTTTCAGTTTGGCCGGTAATTCTTCTCTGGCACTCTGTGCCGCAGCACGCATGTCGGTCAGTGCAGTTTTCAGCGCTGCCGCGTCATCTGTTTTTTCAACAATCTGCAGATTCGCGTTCAGCGTTTTCATATTATCTGACAGTCCGGCGGCAGATGCCGTCATTGCGCCGAATGCACAGACAGACGCCACCAGCATAGCTAACATATTTTTACTCATCAGATGCTTCCTTTATTTTTAATATAAAAGTACGACAAAGACATCACACAATAAAGCAGGTGCTGTAACAGAATAGCGGATAACCGGCGGTTATGCCTGCCCGGTAAAAATAAAATAATATAAAAAAACCCGGCAGTGAATAATGCCGGGCTTTTCAGTCAGAATGTAATAACGATTACTTACGGCGCCAGGTGGTGCCCTGCGGACCATCTTCCAGCACAATACCCATGTCGGTTAAAGCATCACGGGCCGCATCGGCCAGCGCCCACTCTTTTGAGGCGCGGGCATCATTGCGCTGTTTGATCAGTGCTTCGATTTTCGCTGCATCTTCATCACTTTCGCTCTGCGCACCGCTTTGCAGGAACTGCTCCGGATCCTGAGTCAGCAGCCCCAGCACACCGGCCAGCTGGCGCAGTTGTGCTGCCAGGCCGTTTGCTGCAGTCATATCTTCCTGTTTCAGACGGTTCAGTTCACGCGCCATATCAAACAGCACAGAGTAAGCTTCCGGCGTGTTAAAATCATCATCCATCGCATCGCGGAAACGATTTGCGAATTCCTCATTCACCACGACCGCCGCATCTTTATCTGTGCCGCGCAGTGCGGTATAGAAACGCTCCAGAGCAGTACGCGCCTGTTTCAGGTTCTCTTCTGTGTAGTTGAGCTGGCTGCGGTAATGTGCGGACAGCAGGAAGTAACGCACCGTTTCCGGGTCGTAATAGCCCAGCACATCACGGATGGTGAAGAAGTTATTGAGGGATTTTGACATCTTCTCTTTATCAACCATCACCATACCGGAGTGCATCCAGTAATTGACATACGGGCCGTCGTGGGCACAGGTGGACTGCGCTATTTCGTTTTCATGGTGCGGGAACATCAGGTCAGAACCGCCGCCGTGAATATCAAAATGTGTGCCCAGCTGTTTGCTGTTCATCGCGGAACATTCGATATGCCAGCCAGGACGGCCTGCGCCCCACGGGGATTCCCATGACGGCTCACCCGGTTTGGACATTTTCCACAGCACGAAATCCATCGGGTTGCGTTTCACATCCGCCACCTCGACACGGGCACCGGCCTGGAGCTGCTCCAGATCCTGACGTGACAGCAGGCCGTATTCCGGGTCACTGCTGATATCAAACATCACATCCCCGTTGTCCGCCACATAGGCATGACCGCGATCGAGCAGTAACTGCGTGATCTCAATAATCTCTTTGATGTGATGTGTGGCACGCGGCTCTGAATCCGGGCGCATCAGGTTCATGGCATCGAAATCGCGGTGCATTTCCGCCACCATGCGATCCACCAGCTGATCACAGGTTTCGTTATTTTCATTCGCCCGTCTGATAATTTTGTCGTCCACATCCGTGATGTTGCGGATATAGTTTACATCATACCCGGCGTGACGCAGATAGCGCACAATGGTGTCAAACGCGACAAATGTCCGCCCGTGTCCGATATGACACAGGTCGTAAACAGTGATACCACACACGTACATCCCGATTTTACCGGGGTTAATGGGCTTAAATTCCTCTTTTTGTCTTGATAAGGTGTTATAAATTTTCAGCATAGGACTATTCCATTAAAAGTCTGTACGTGTTGATGGTGACTTCTGTTAATTAATTGATAATAAATACTTTATTTTTTATATCTGCCTGCGGGGATCATAATCTGAGACAGGTCAGGTTATTGAAACGCGAATACCCTGCAAATGCAAGAAAGACCCTGTAAAACCCGGTGATTATAACAAATACTGACGCAGATTAGTGAGTATGATATAACACACCCCGGAGATAAAAACGGCAGATTATTGCCTTTATAATATAAGCAGCAGGAAATTATTATGGTAACTTTTCATACAAATCATGGTGATATCGTCATTAAGACGTTCGCGGACAAAGCACCGGAAACGGTCGCAAACTTCCTGAAATATTGTGAAGACGGTTTCTACAATAACACCATTTTCCATCGTGTTATCAATGATTTCATGGTCCAGGGCGGCGGTTTTGAACCGGGCATGAAGCAGAAACCGACTCTCGGTATGATCAAAAACGAAGCCAACAACGGTCTGAAAAACAACCGCGGCACCCTGGCGATGGCCCGTACCAACGATCCGCATTCCGCCACTGCACAGTTTTTCATCAACGTGGTTGACAACGACTACCTGAACTTCCGTTCAGAAACACCAAGTGGCTGGGGCTACTGCGTGTTTGCTGAAGTGGTTGAAGGTATGGATGTTGTGGATAAAATCAAAGCGGTCAAAACCGGCAACAGCGGTATGCACCAGGATGTGCCGCGCGAAGATGTGCTCATCGAAAGCGTGACTGTTTCTGAGTAAGTATGACCACGCTTATTATTGCAGATTTGCATTTAAATGAGCAGGAGCCGGCGATCACCGCCGGCTTTCTTCGTTTCCTGCGGGAACAGGCTGTTCACGCATCACAGCTCTATATCCTCGGTGATTTTTTTGATTACTGGATTGGTGATGATGACCCGAACCCGCTGCATAAAACCGTGGCTGATGCACTGAAATCCCTCAGTGACAGCGGCGTGAAGATCTTCTTTATCTGCGGCAACCGTGATTTCCTGCTGGGTGAGCGCTATGCCCGTCAGTGCGGCATGACCCTGCTGCCGGATACACAGGTGATTGAAGCCGAAGGGCATCAGATCCTGATCCTGCACGGCGATACCCTCTGCACGGATGATACGGACTACCAGCATTATCGCCAGCGTGTTCACACTCCGTGGATCCAGCGCCTGTTTCTGTGGCTGCCATTGTCGCTGCGCCTGAAAATCGCGAAGAAAATGCGCGCGGGCAGTCAGTCTGCCAATCAGCGCAAAAGCGAAGCGATTATGGATGTGAATCAGAACGAGGTGATGAAGGCATTCCGTCAGTACCGGACCCGCTGGATGATCCACGGCCACACTCACCGTCCTGCGGTGCATGATGTCTCCGCTGACGGCGAAACGCACTTTCGCGGTGTCCTCGGCGCGTGGCACTCACAGGGTTCTGCCTTTAAAATCACCCCGGACAGCATTTCACTGATCTTCTTTCCGTTCTGAGCCGTTATCTCCCCGTATTTGTGAAAAATCCGTGACGCAAACGTTTTCCTTCGTGATTTACCGTGATATTATGCCCGTCTTCTTAACCGGCCAACGGCCGGACGTCTGTCAATTTTCGTGACGCGGGATGTACAGGAGCACCGAAAACATGAACGCCGCCTCTTCGCAACAACACTCACCGGCAGCCAAAGTGGCTATTGTTATGGGATCCAAAAGTGACTGGAGCACCATGGAACACGCCGCAGCGATCCTCGATATGCTTCAGGTGCCTTATCACACAGAAGTGGTTTCCGCGCACCGCACGCCGGACAAACTGTTTTCCTTTGCTGAAACCGCAAAACAGAACGGGTTTGATGTGATCATTGCCGGTGCCGGTGGTGCCGCGCATCTGCCGGGGATGCTGGCGGCGAAAACCCTCGTTCCGGTACTGGGTGTGCCGGTGCAGAGTGCCGCGCTCAGCGGTGTCGACAGTCTCTATTCCATTGTGCAGATGCCGAAAGGCATTCCGGTCGGTACGCTGGCCATCGGCAAAGCCGGTGCCGCCAATGCCGCCCTGCTCGCCGCACAGATCCTCGCCCTGCATGATGAGGCGCTGCTTACCCGCCTGACAGCATGGCGTAATGCACAGACCGATGATGTCCTCAGCCACCCGGATCCGCGGGAGGCCAACTGATGAAACCGGTGTGTGTTCTGGGAAACGGCCAGTTGGGCCGGATGCTGCGCCAGGCCGGTGAGCCGCTGGGGATTTCGGTTTATCCGGTCGGGTTAGATGCCGAGCCGGAAGCCGTCCCTTATCAGCACAGCGTGATCACCGCTGAAATTGAGCAGTGGCCGCAGACCGCGCTGACACAGGTGCTGGAGCAGCACCCTGCCTTTATCAACCGCGATATTTTTCCGCGCCTGGCCGACCGCCTGCCGCAAAAAACGCTAATGGACGATCTGCATCTCGCCACCTCACCGTGGCAGCCGCTCTCCTCTCCGGATGAATGGCCGGACATTTTTGCCCGTCTCGGGGACTTTATCATCGTCAAACGCCGTACCGGCGGTTATGACGGACGTGGTCAGTGGCGGGTGCGTCCCGGTGATGAAGCTGCTCTGCCGCCGGAGATTTACGGCGAATGTATTGCCGAGAAAGGCATTCTGTTTTCCGGTGAAGTGTCGCTGGTCGGTGCCCGTAACCGCGCCGGGGAATGTGTGTTTTACCCGCTGACCCGTAACCATCACGAAGAGGGCATTCTGCGTATGAGCGTGGCCTTCCCGCAGACACAAAACCCGCTTCAGACACAGGCTGAGCAGATGCTGGGGGCGATCCTCACTGAGCTGGATTATACCGGTGTGATGGCTATGGAGTGTTTTGTCACAGAGGACGGCCTGCTGATCAACGAACTGGCACCGCGAGTGCATAACAGCGGCCACTGGACACAAAACGGTGCGTCTGTCAGCCAGTTTGAGCTGCATCTGCGGGCGATTCTGGATCTGCCGCTGCCGCAGCCGGTTGTCACCGCCCCGGCGGTCATGGTGAATATTATCGGCACAGAACTGAATACACAGTGGCTGGCACAGCCGCTGGCGCATCTGCACTGGTATGACAAAGAAGTGCGCCCGGCGCGTAAGGTCGGTCACATTAACCTGACTCATCCCGATCCGGCACAGCTTATCGTGGCACTCAGCGGGCTGGCACAGGATTTACCGCCGGAATATCAATCCTCTGCGGACTGGGCAAAAACAATATTAAGCTGGTAGTCGGCACGGTTTCCGGCGACAATAGCCCCATTCTGATGCCCGGTGTTCAGCCGGGCATTTTGCTTTTTACGCCGTATCCGGAGCCGGGATGTTTTCGTCAGATCGCCGCTTAGGTCCTGTTTATCAATGGACTATACTCACCCTGCTGGGGCTGGTTTATTTCCTCACCACTGCCACCACCTTTACCTCATTAGGCGTGGTCTTACCCGGCATGCTCAGAGAGCTGAACTGGAGCTGGACAGACGCCGGTTTCGGATTCACCCTGCTCGGGCTGACCTGCGGGCTATCCAGCTTTCTGCCAAGTCTTCTCATCCGTAAAACCAATGTTCGCCTGACGCTGCTGGCCGGGCTGCTGCTGTTTCTGGCCGGGTTTTACAGCCTGTACACCACACAGTCAATTCAGCGCTATTTTATCGGCACCGCCTTTCTCGGGATTGGTTTTACCTTTATGGCTACTGTTCCCGGCACTTATGTAATTTCGCGGCTGTTCAGCCGTCAGTCGCTGGCGTTTGGTTTTTACTTTACTCTTGGCGGGCTGGGCGGTGTGGTCGGGCCGTGGATCTATTTTCTCGCCGCGCATGTGTTCGGCTCCTGGCGGATCCACTGGCTGATCTCCGCCCTGACGCTGGCCGTTGTCACTCTGATCACCCTGCTGGTGATGCGGGAAGGCCGCCGTGAGATCACTCACGCCCGTGCCGTGATGTGGCAGCAGAAAAAACAGAGTTCCCGTATCTACCGCAGTCAGGCGCGCTGGAGCGCCCGTCAGGCGCTGAGAACCTGGCAGTTTTATGTCATCGCCGCCTCTTATACCGCGTTTTTATGGTGCGGATTCACCGTAAACAGCTTTGCCGTGCCGCATATTATGGATAAGGGGTTCAGTGAAACCGTTGCCGCCACACTGCTCAGTACTATGGCCTTTATTAACGCCTTTTCCCGTCTGGCGGGCGGCGCTATCGGAGAGTGGCTGGAGCCGAAAAAACTGCTGATTATCAGCCTCGCCACTATCACATTCGGTGTGCTGACACTGAGTATCGCGACCAGCTGGCCGCTGCTGATCCTGTTTACCGTACTGGTGGGGATTGGTTACGGCATGACATTCCTGGCCTCCAGCGTGCTGCTGGCAAACTATTTCGGCCGTGGTCCGTATCTGGAGCTGTTCTCTGTGGTGAACCTGATTTCCACCTTTGCCTGTCTGGCACCATTCTTTGCCGGTGCCGTCAAGGATTACAGCGGCAGCTTTACCCCTGCGTTTCTGCTGATTGCCCTGCCGGTGATTGTGATTCTGGCGGCCACATTCTTTATGCGGCCACCACAACACAAACCGGTCAGAGCATACACATCGTCGCCGGACTAACTCTGCAGGCGGCGGTATTGCTGAGAATCCCCGAGCAGGCGGATCCCCAGCACACTGCCGCAGAGTGACAGCAGAAAACCACCGGCCAGCGGCAGCCCGACCCACAGCGGCCACTGCGGCTGCCACGGAAAATCAAACACGCGGGTCTGCAACAGCCACAGGGCTGTCTCCGCTCCGAGCGCCGCGACCACTCCGGCCATCGCGCCCAGCAAGGCAAACTCACTCCACAGCGTGCGCCGCAACAGGCGTTTACCGGCCCCGAGCGTGCGGTATACCACCAGCTCGGTCCGGCGCTGGTTCATCCCCACCTGGATCTGTGCCAGTAATAACAGCACGCCGCAAATCAGCACCAGTACCACCATCGCTTCCAGCGCACGGCTGACCTGCGCGAGAATGGTCTGGATCTGTTTCAGCATCGAGCCGGTATCAAAAATACTGATGGACGGATACTTGCGGTTCATCTGGGTGATTAACCCGTCATTACCGTCATAGTGAAAGCTGGTCAGCCACATGGCGCTCTGGTTTTCCAGCGAGGCGTGATTAAAGATGAAGAAGAAATTAGGCCGCATACTTTCCCAGTCCACCTGCCGCACACTGCTGACAGTCACGGTAAACGGCCGGGTATCACCGGTAAAGGTCAGGGTATCCCCGACTTTCAGCCCGAGTTCTTTGACCACTTCCATCTCAATGGAGACTTCCCCGGGTTTCGGCGGCCAGGTGCCGTCCACCAGTTCATTGAGCGGCGGCAGCGATTCCAGCCAGGTGAGGCTCAGTTCGCGGCGGACCGTGTTGTTGCCCGGATCACGCGCATCCGCCCATGCCAGCGCAGTTTCGCCGTTAATGCCGGACAGCCGCGCCAGCACCACCGGGTAATATTCCGACGGTGTCACGTTGTGTGACGCCAGCAACTGATTGACCGGCGTTATTTGTTCTTCCGTCATATTCACGAGAAAATAGTTCGGCGTGTCCGGCGGCAGTTGCTGCTGCCAGCGCCCGATCAGATCACCGCGGATCATCACCAGCAATCCCAGCAGCATAAAGGAGAGCGCGAACGCCCCGGTCTGTACCAGTGTCTGGCCGGGCTGGTGCAGCAGACGGCGGACAGCCAGGCGCAGACTCAGCGCACGGAACGGGATTTTTGCCAGCAGCCATAATCCGCCGTAACCGGCCACCGCCAGCAGTGCGGCGATCAATACCACCCCGGCCAGCACCGCCCAGAGCAGAAACGAGGCATTGGTCAGCACCGCCAGCCCGCCTGCCACAATCAGCACCGCCAGCGGCAGATACCAGCGCAGCGGCCAGACCGGCGCCACCACATCATCACGCAGTACGCGGGTCGGTTGTGTCAGCATCAGCTGGCGGTAAGGCCGTGCGCCCACCAGCAACGTGATGGCAAGCAGTGTCAGCAGTGCCCATGCCCACGGCCATAATCCCGGATCCGGCAGCGCCTTCGGCAGCAGCGGTGCCAGCAGGCTCATCAGGATTGCATCAAAAATCAGTCCCAGCAGAGATCCGGCAACCATTGCTGCCGCCATCAGCACCGCCCACTGGCCGACCACCCAGTAACGCAGCTCGCGCCGCCCGGCTCCGAGTGTTTTCAGTACGGCAATCAGGGTGTGACGGCTGC
Source organism: Morganella sp. EGD-HP17 (assembly GCF_000512315.2). NCBI lineage: Bacteria > Pseudomonadati > Pseudomonadota > Gammaproteobacteria > Enterobacterales > Morganellaceae > Morganella > Morganella sp. EGD-HP17. The sequence continues at coordinate 274,659 of NZ_AZRH01000001.1, read as the reverse complement.
GGCAGTAATGCGACATAGCAACCGCCACTGCGGCGATCGCCAGCAACAATGTCAGCAGCGCAGAGAGCACCAGGAACTGCTGAGCGCGATCGATCGACTTCGCCAGCGCCCCGCCTTCCTGTTTCAGGGTGACCCAGCGCTGGTCAATCCGCAGCGCATCTTCATACTGCTGTTTAAACACCGCCACCGCATCCGGCGCACCGGCAAACATATCGCGGTAGGTCAGGCGGCTGCCCGGCTGTACGGCACCGGTGGCTTCCACATCCTGTAAATTGATCAGTACACGGGGCGCCATCTGAAACGGGTTAAAACCGCTGTCCGGCTCCTGAATAAGAAAACCGGCGATTTTCAGATCGGTATCCCCCACTTCCAGCATCTGTCCCGGTTTTACCGAGAGCAGCTCTGCCAGACGCGGCGCGATCAAAATCTCTCCCCGGGCCGGTTTCAGGCCGGGCGGGTCGGTTTCCAGCTCGCCGTACAGCGGATAAGCGTCATCCGCCGCTTTGACATACACCAGTTGCGGCACATCATTGGCAAATACCATGGTGTTGAAACTCATCTGCTGACTGAGCGCCAGGCCGCTTTCCTGTGCCTTTTTCAGCCAGGTTTCATCCGCCGGATACGAGCCGCGCAGTACCAGATCACCGGCCAGATAGTCACGGCTCTGATAGTTCACACTTTGATTAATACGATCACCGGCACGTCCCAGTGCCAGCACACAGGCCACCGCCAGGGTCAGTGACAGCCAGACCACCAGCAGAGACGGCGTACGCCACTCCCGCCAGAACCAGCGCCAGATCATGCCAGTTCCTCCAGCTTACCGTCCGACAGTTTCAGCCGCCGCTGACAGCGGGCAGCGAGGGTCAGATCATGCGTGACCAGAATCAGGGTGGTGCCGTAGTCGCGATTGAGCGAAAACAGCAAATCGGCAATTTTGTCGCCGGTGCGGCGGTCGAGGTTGCCGGTCGGCTCATCGGCAAACAGAATTTTCGGCCGGGTCGAGAATGCACGGGCGATGGCCACGCGCTGTTGTTCCCCGCCGGAAAGCTGGGCAGGCATATGTTTCAGGCGTTTTTCCAGCCCTAGCTGGATCAGCAGCTGCTCTGCATTCTCCCGGCTGACGGATTCGGACTCACCGCGCAGCAGCGCAGGCAGCTGGACATTCTCCAGGGCATTAAGGGTCGGGATCAGCATAAAGGACTGAAACACAAAACCGACATCCCGCGCCCGCAGTTTTGCCCGCGCTTCCTCATCCAGCTGCGGCAGTGACTGCCCGAGCAGTTTCACCTCACCGGAGGTCGCGTCATCCAGACCGGCGATAATGCCGAGCAGGGTTGATTTTCCGGATCCGGATTCCCCCACCAGCGCGATTGTTTCTTCAGGCTCGACAACCAACCCGGCACCCTGCAATATAGTGATCTCATTTTCACCCTGACCGACGCGCTTAATAAGATGATCAATTTCAAGAATAGGCTCCGCTGCCATCTCTGTTTCCTTTTTCTGCTGCTGTTCAGCGGGAATTTGTATGCCGCCGGAACATTACTGATACTGGGGGACAGCCTGAGTGCCGGTTACCGCCTTCCGGCCGGAGAGGCGTGGGCGGCACAGCTGGGACAACGCTGGCAACAGGCCGGTAACGGTATCACACTGATAAACGGCAGTATCAGCGGAAATACGGCGGCTCAGGGACTTGCCCGTCTGCCCGCACTGCTGGAGCAGCACCGGCCGCAATGGGTACTGATTGAACTGGGTGCCAACGACGGCCTGCGCGGTCTGCCGCTGACACAAACCCGCACTGACCTTCAGGCTGCGATTGATGCAGTGAAGGCCGCCGGGGCGAAACCGCTGCTGATGCAGATCCGCATTCCGCCGAATTACGGCAAACGCTATACCGAGCGGTTCTCGGCGCTCTATCCGGCGCTGGCACAGGAAAATGCCGTTCCGCTGATCCCGTTTTATATGGAAGCGGTCGTCACCAATCCGCAGTGGATTCAGGATGACGGCATACACCCGAACGCGGCAGCACAGCCTTATGTGACTGACTGGATGGATAAAACACTGCTGCCTTACTTACAGTAACGGGTGTCAGACTATCCTAAATGATTTATCCATAATTTATAAGCAGTTAAGCAGGTAAAGAAATGCAAAAAGCAGTTTTGATCACCGGCAGCTCCAGCGGTATCGGGCTATGCGCGGCTAAAACACTGAAACAGCGGGGCTACCGTGTGCTGGCCGCCTGCCGCAAACCGGCAGATCTGGCTGAAATGGCGCGCCTCGGGTTTGAGCCGGTGGAGCTGGATCTGGACTGCCCGCAGAGTGTTGCCCGTGCCGCAGAGCAGGTGCTGGCACTGACAGATAACCGCCTGTACGGCCTGTTCAATAATGCCGGTTTTGGTCTGTACGGCCCGCTGGACACCGTCAGCCGTGAAGATCTGGAAAAACAGTTTTCCGCCAATCTGTTCGGCACACACCAGTTGACCACCCTGCTGCTGCCCGCTATGAAACAGGCCGGTGAAGGCCGGATCATCCAGACCAGCTCGGTAATGGGGCTGATTTCCACGCCCGGGCGCGGTGCCTATGCCGCCAGCAAATACGCGCTGGAAGCCTGGTCTGATGCCCTGCGGATGGAACTGTCCGGCAGCGGGATCCGCGTCAGCCTGATTGAACCGGGGCCGATCACTACCCGCTTTACCGAAAATGTCACACAAACGATGCAGGATAAACCGGTAAAAAATCCGGGAATTGCCAGCCTGTTTACCGGTAAACCGGAGGATGTGGTGAAAAAAGTCATCCACGCCCTGGAGCACCCGCACCCGAAAATACGCTATCCTGTTACGGGTCTTACCGTAATAGTGATGTGGCTCAGACGCCTGCTGCCGCTGTGGCTGATGGATAAAATACTGAACAAAAAATCCGCCGCCGCTTGAAATGCCGCGCTGCGCCCAGATGTTAATAGAAAGTCCGCCAATTTATTAAGAGAATGAATATGTTATCAAACGCACATATCACAGACGTTAACGAAACCAATTTACGCCAGGTTATTGAATCTTCAATGCAGGTGCCGGTGGTCTTTTTCTTCCATTCCGCACAGTCCCCGCAGTGTCAGGAACTGGGCGCCATTCTGGAAAAAGTGGCGGCTGACTATGCCGGGATGATGATCCTCGCCAGAGTGAACTGCGATACCGAGCAGATGATCGCCTCACAGTTCGGCCTGCGTGCGGTGCCGACCACCTATCTGTTCCATCAGGGGCAGCCGGTCGACGGTTTTGAGGGGCCACAGAATGAAGAGACTGTCCGTAATTTCCTGGCCAAATTCCTGCCGTCCGAATCTGAAATCAAAACCGGTCAGGCCATTGAACTGATTGAAGCCGGCGATTTTCAGGCTGCTCTGCCGCTGCTGCGTGAAGCACACCAGGCTGAGAGTAATAACAGCGAAATCACCCTGCTGCTGGCACAGACACTGATGGAAGTGAAGCTGTCAGAAGAAGCTGAAAAAGTATTGAAGTCCGTCCCGATTCAGGATCAGGATACGCGCTATCATGGTCTCTTATCTCAAATTGAGTTACAAAAGCAGGCCGCAGACACCCCGGAAATCCAGGAACTGCAAAATACCTTTGCGGCGGATCCGGAGAATGCAGAGCTCGCGGTACAGCTGGCACTGAAACTGCATGAAGTGCACCGCAATGATGAAGCACTGGCCCTGTTATTCAGCTTCCTGAAGAAGGATCTGGCGGCTGCGGAAGGTCAGGTGCGCAAAACCATGATGGATATTATGGCGGCAATGGGAACCGCAGACAGTACTGCCGCATCTTATCGACGTAAGCTATACTCGTTACTGTACTAATTAATTGCCTTACTGAATTATTTAACCCACTCATTACTGATAAGGATTTTGGCTCATGGATTTGTTCTCACTGGGTTTTGTCCCGATTATTATTCTCATCGCCGTCATTATTGTGGCAACCGGTGTTAAAACTGTACCGCAGGGCTTTCAGTGGACTGTTGAGCGTTTTGGCCGCTATACCCGGACACTGCAACCGGGTCTGCATATTATTGTGCCGTTTATTGACCGTGTCGGCCGTAAAATCAATATGATGGAACAGGTTCTCGATATTCCGTCACAGGAAGTTATCTCCCGCGATAACGCCAACGTCACCATCGATGCCGTCTGCTTCATTCAGGTGGTGGATCCGGTGCGTGCCGCGTATGAGGTCAGCAACCTGGATCTGGCTATCATCAACCTGACCATGACCAACATCCGTACCGTGCTGGGTTCGATGGAGCTGGATGAAATTTTATCCCAGCGTGACTCCATCAACTCCCGCCTGCTGCACATTGTGGATGAGGCTACCAACCCGTGGGGGATTAAAATCACCCGTATCGAAATCCGCGACGTGCGTCCGCCGAAAGAACTGATCTCCGCGATGAACGCGCAGATGAAAGCGGAACGTACCAAACGTGCGGACATTCTTGAAGCGGAAGGTATACGTCAGGCCGCCATTCTGAAAGCAGAAGGTGAAAAACAGTCTCAGATCCTGAAAGCAGAAGGTCTGCGTCAGTCCGCCTTCCTGGAAGCGGAAGCCCGTGAACGTGCGGCAGAGGCGGAAGCCCGCGCCACACAGATGGTATCTGATGCTATCGCTGACGGTAATATGCAGGCTATTAACTACTTCGTGGCACAGAAATATACCGATGCACTGACCAAAATCGGTGCGGCGGAAAACAGCAAGGTCATTATGATGCCGCTGGAAGCAAGCAACCTGATGGGCGCTATCGGCGGTGTGGCTGAAATGTTCAATGTGTCAAAAGACACTAAAGGTCAGGGTAAATCCGCATGATTGAGATGATCGCATCACAGGCGGTCTGGTTCTGGCTCTGTTTCGGCGGCATCCTGCTGATTCTGGAGATGCTCGGTACCGGCGGTTATCTGCTCTGGAGTGGCGTGGCGGCACTGGTTGTCGCGCTTCTGGTGTGGATTATGCCGGGGCTCAGTCTCGAGTGGCAGGGTATTATCTTCGCGGTGATGACGGTGATCTGTGCGGTGTTGTGGCGTAATTTTCAGCGCCGCCGCCAGCGTAATGACAGCAGTTCGCCGAATCAGGTCAATCATAAGCTGATCGGCCTGCGTGCCGCACTGCTGGCAGAGACGGAAGACGGTTACAGCCGCATCCGTCTGGCAGACGGCAGCTGGCGTGTCTACAGCCAGTCGGCACTGCCTGCCGGTACGGAAGTGGAAGTGATTGCCGTTGACGGCATTACACTGACGGTCCGGGCTGTCAGCCGGTAACTGACCGGAAAGACCATCTCAAAACGGCCTCTGGTAACAGAGGCCGTTTTTTATGTACTCCCGCATCACGCGCCTTTAAAGCGGTAGCGTTCGTTCACGGAATTGGTCAGATCCTGCATAATAATATTGGTCAGTTTATCGGTGGTATTTAATGCATCCTGCATGACTTTATTCTGGAAGTCCTGTAACAGCTGTTTGGCTTTCGCCGGGTCTGTTTTATAAATACTCAGATACTCTTTTTCCATTGCCTGTTGTTCTTTGGCAAACTCAGCTTCCTGTTTGCTGTATTCCGCCTGCACAATTTTCGAATATTTATTAAAGTCGATCATCGCCAGTGTCTGTAATTTACGGAATTTCCAGTGTGCGGAGGCGTTATCCGCCTGCGGTGAACCGATGGTATAAGCTTCCACGTAGCTGTCCGGGCCGTAATATACCGGGACATAAACGGATAATGTCGGCATACCGAAGGCAATATAACGGACATTCCCGATTTCTTTCGGTAAATCTTTGCGTACCTGTAAAATATGGGAGTGCTGGGTTCTGAATACCGAGATTGGTCGTTTAGTGGTATCCGGATAGGTGGTTGCATACGGAGATGTACCGACATTTTCATAATGGTTGCGCAGTCCGGCTTTAATATCTTCCAGCCCCAGTTTTTTCGCCGGTTTTAAGAAGACAGGGAAATCATTGGATTTCACATCTTTAAAGTCAGTTTTAATTTCCGGGTTATACATTTTCTGCAGCACTAACACTCGCGGATAGTTGTAATAACCGTCACTTTTTGCGTCATCTTTGGTATAGGCTTTTTTGAAATTAAACTCACCGTCTTTTTTCGGATCATATAAGCCATTTTTCTCGGCAAAGGAAATCAGTGTCGGGGATGACAGGTAATTTTCTTTGTCATTCATATCAAATTTTTCCAGGCGGCCCTGGTTTGCGGTGACGTAATAGGTATTGGCCGGAATTTTCGCTGCCATCCACTCGTGGCCGCTGCCGGTTTCCAGATACCAGATCCCGTCTTTATCAATAAAGGCCACGCCGAAACCTTCACCGGCCCCTTTTTCCTCAATGATTTTCCCTAACCGCATCACCCCTTCTTTTGCGGAAGAGACATACGGTAATACCACATCCGGAATCGCATCTTCAATAATCCCGGTATCTTCAACATACGGGTCAATTTTTAATGAAGCTTCATTGGCGAAAATCGTTTCTGTGGCACTGATCCCGACACCGGCGTCATTAAAGCCGTTGGAACTGAAACGGAACTGACCTTTATCATTCCATTCCGGGATAGTGGTATAACGCATTGCCTTTTCCGGCAGGGTATAGGTGAATTTATTTAAGTTGGTTTTAAACTCAGTGTCTTTATTTACTTTTTCCTGATTCACCTGCAAAACTTTCGGGTTTGCCGGATTCATATCTTCATTGCGGGCAATATATTGCGCACCATCTGAAGACGCATTTTCACCGACAAAAATAGTGGTACACGCCGTTGCATCAGAAATCACCAGTGCAGCACCCACAGCAAGAGATAAAACACTACGTTTCATAGAGAACACCTTCCATTGAGTTATAAATTGCGCTTACGCTATCCATTACCCACTGAATTTTCTTTTACGCAGATCGCATAATGCAAAGTCAATCACTGAATTATTCGCAAAATATGGTGCATTTCACTAATTTGCGATTTAATCACGGATAAGTGTTTTGGTTAAAATTACGGATTATTTTTTCAGCGGGGAATTGATCGGAAACAAAAAAGAGAAACAGAGGTAATCTATTTTGCCTGAGGTAAAAATTAAAAAATTTCACTGTGAGATCCGAGGCGAGCCAATTTCAGACAGCGATCACCTTATTTTTTATAAATCAAAATCAAATCAGGATAGAGGTGGCAATCACGAAATGTACGCCAATTTCCTTTAAGCGGATGATCAGCGTATTTTTCAGGTATAGGGAGATCATTTACCAATATATTCAGGATGTTCTGTAGACTGTCATTTAACATCATACGGTAAATACCCTTAACTTCCCGTTTATAATCTTTTTTAAACTGAGATGAACGTTCAATCGTCCTTGCCATCCTGCAGATCCGCCATTAAATCTGAAATACTGTCAAATTTTTTGCCTTTCCCGCACTCCAACTCTTCTATTGCGGCCCGGGTACGTGCAGCATGACGATATTGTGTACTTTTCACACAAAATGGCATCGCTTTCTGTTCAACAATCTGAATCATCAACATTCTTATCGCGTCACTCACTGTTAAGCCCATCGATTCAAGCGTTTCAATCGCTTCTGCTTTCAGCTTCGGATCAATTTTTGCTCTGACATATTCCACTTTAGAGATAACCAGCCCTCAAAGCAGGTGAATAAACAGACGATAGTGTAGTCATACCGTAGTCGTTCCACAATCAGATTAAGTACAGCCGAACTGATAACCCTGATCATAACCACAGTTATATAAACAATTTTTAAACCACGCCGGATTGTCATATTAAAAAACGGCTCCGCAGGGAGCCGTTTTATCTTACTGAATAAACTAATAATTACTTCACTTTACTGTTCACACTGCTGTGATCATTAGTGACAGAAATACCGACCGGGGATTTTCCGTTTACAATTCCGTCCTTAACCGCGCTGACAGCCTGTCCGGCATTGAGCCGGAGTTCGCCGTGAATGCGGGTGCCGGTCTCTTTGACCGCCACAGAGCGCATTTCGGTGTTCCCGCCATCCGGCAGACCGTCCAGCACCGCGCCGGTCAGGATAGTGCTGCCGCCGGTACGCAGTTTGCCCTGTTCACGGGCGGTCAGACCGGATTGCTGTCCCACCTGTTCTGCGGAACGGGTTTCGAAGGACGCTTTAACATTGCCGTTCATCCCGGACGGGGATGTCAGGCCGGATTTCACCTTGTCCGCCACCGTACCGGCACCGGCTCCGGCATTTTCCCGTACAGAATCTGCCGCTTTATCCAGTCCGTTTTCCAGACCCGCTTTGATGTCATCTGCAAACTTCGGTGTACCGGCATTGGCCAGTTTTGAGGTGGTACTGCTGCCCTCATCATTGGTATGTGCCGCCGACAGATCCGCGTCAACTTTCAGAACAGATTCGGTGTTAGTCCGGCTTTCCACGATCAGATCACCGCCGACACGCCCGCTGATGGTATCCGCCGTCAGTTTTCCGCCCTGAATCCGCGTGTCATTGCGGCTGTTCAGTGTGAGGTTACCGCTGTCCGTCAGGGCATTTTTCTGTGTGACCGTCTGCTGATTATCGATCCCGCCCTTCAGACCGGCACTGATATTATGCCGCGAACCGGTTTCCGGATTTTCTGTACTGCGCGAGGTGCCGATATTCAGGTTTCCGCCCGCATTCCAGTTGGCTTTGTCCGTGGTTTTCTGTGCGGATTCAATCACAATACCGCCGTCACGGGCAGTCAGTGCGGTATTTTGTGCATCAATCTGCGTGCCTTTCAGGTACAGCGCATCATCCCGCATACCGTCCGCAGAAACAGACGCTGTACCGCCGCTGCGCAGACTGCCGCCGCGCTGGTCAGTGACGTTTTCAGATTGTTTGCTGATACTGAACTCCGCACCGCCGCCGAGTTTGCTGCCGGTCTCCGTTTTACCGCCGCTGGCCTGCACATCACCGTGCCATTGATGGCCGGAGATAGTATTCGTGCTCTCCGCGCTGTTAAGCAGGGTGTTGTGCCCGCCTTTCACGGTCACATCCCCGTCACTGCTGACATCAGTACCGTTAGCGGTCAGGTCGTTTCCGGCCTGTAATACCACGCCGGTTTTGCCTTCAATCACCCCGGTTTTCGCCGTTGTGCCGCTTTCGTTATACACTTCACGTCCGCCGCTGAGACCACCACCGGCATTTTTCAGGTTGAGCGATTCCACATTTACCTTCGCCCCGGCATCATAGCCGCTGACGGTTTTGCTGTGGGTATCACCCGCCTGATCCAGCGTCAGATTATCGCCGGCACGGACAGAAACGAGTCCTTCCTCACTGCGCAGTGTATCGCCCTGCAATGCCGCATCACGCCCCGCCTGCACAGTGATATCCCCTTTCGCCGACAGTGAACCGGGCACCGCTTTACTGCTGCTCTCAGTTGCCAGACGATGACCGCCGCTGCCTTCCGCGCTGATCGCAACATCCTGTCCGGTGGATGTTGCCACACGCAGACTTCCTTTGCCCTCAGTCACAGATTCCGACTGATGATGTGTATCCGCTGCCGCCGCAGACTGATAATCGCCGGCGCTGATCGCAATACCGCCGTTATCCGCCCGGTACTGTGTTCCCTCATCAAGAACACGATCTGTGGCGTTCACGGCAACCGATCCTGCATTAACAGACGTGGTTTTCGCCTGTGTATTTTCGGTGATGCTCTGCCGGTTTTCCCCTTTGCCGCTCAGATCAACGCCGATATCCGGCAGTCCGGTGGCTGCGGTGCTGTCAGCCACCCCGGCAATATTGCCTTCCGCAATATTTTCACCGGCTTTGGCCAGCGGACGGGAGACTTTGCTGTAATCCAGCGAAACACCAAGGCTGCCTTCGCCGCCTTTGGTGGTTTCGGTGGTGCGATCACTGTTGTGAGCCGCCCGGTGCGCCGAGTTTTGCGCGGTTTCCGTATAAGCGCCGCCCACCCTGTGTGATGCGCCTTCCTGCGAGAGCGTTTTACCGGCGGTCAGGGTGAGATTGCCCTGCACCTGTGTGCCGGAGGTGACTGCCTGATGCTGCTCCTGTGTCCTGCCGGTTTCAGTATGACCGCCGCTCAGCCCGCCGCCGAGTTTATCCATGCCGCCGGTCAGATAAATACCGCCGTGTGATTCCCCTTTCTGCTGTGTCCGGGTCTCACGGTTATCCGCTGCGTTCAGGGTGATATTTTCAGCGGAAAGTGCCGCATCCCCCTGCGTGGTGGTCAGAGAGGAGCCGATAAGGGTGAGATCGTTTCCGGCGGTGACAGAGACACTGCCGCCTTTGAGTTCACTGCCCTGCTGCGTGACCGAATCCTGCTTTTGTGTGTCGCGGGTATGGTTGATATCCAGACCGGCGCGGTACTGTTTGTCCTCATCCTCTTTGGCATAGCCGCTGATTTTGAGTGTGGTTTCTGTTTTGTCAGACTGTTTTTGTGCCTGTGCCGCACGGACATTGATATCACCAAGGGTATCAATTTTCAGTGTGCCCGCACTTTCAATCAGGCTTCCGGAGATGGTGATATCATTTTTCCCTGCCAGCCGCAGGTCAGCTTCTGATTTCAGCTCGCTGCGCTCAACGCGGGTATCTTCGCTGTTTTCACGGAGGGTACTGCGGGTGATGTTAAACGCGCCGCCATCACGGTTATCAATGTGTTTCGCTGTCCGGCTGATGCCGTTTTCAATCACCAGCGCGCCCTGCCCGGTCTGCACCAGACTGTCCTGTGTGCCTTTTACCTTACTGCCGGTGACGGTCACACCGTTGCCGCCGGAAAGCCAGAGCTTACCGCCTGCGGTAACGTCAGAGCCGTGCGCCGTCTCTTCCGTGGTGGCACGGTTTTCACGGGAGCCGCCGCCGATACCGCCCCACGAGGTGATATTCTCCGTATGCCCCTGATGCTGTGTCGTGGTTTGCGTACCGATGGTGAGATTATTACCGGTGTTGATGATCAGATCCTGTCCGGCGTGTACCTGTGCCGCCTGAGTCCGGATGTCATGGCCGGCATTCAGTCCCAGATTGCCGCCTGCGGTCAGTTCGGTTTTCACCAGTTGCTCTTTTGACGTGACATCGCCGTGTGTGCCGCTGAGCAGTTTTGCCGTCTCATTGCGTTTATTGCCGGACACCGTCTGTGTGCGGGAGTTGGTCACACTTTCAAGCCGGATATCCCCTTTGGCATCAGCACTGAGATGCGTTCCGGCCGCCAGTGTTGCTCCTTTCAGGGTAATATCACCGGTTGTGGCCGCCAGGCGGATATCACCGTCAGACCGGAGGTTGCTGGTTTCCTGCCGGATACTTTCATCTTTGCGGGTTTCATTATTTTCCCACGACATTTTCCACTGATTTGTGGTGCGGGTGTCTGACTGCGCAACCTGGTCGCTGCCGAGCGTGATGGTTCCTGCCTGAACGGCAATCTCAATCCCGTGCAGATCAGTGCCGGTCAGCCGTGCTTCCTGCTGTGCCACCAGGGTGATATTTTTGCCGTCCAGTGAGGTGCGGGTGTAACGCCCCTGCCGGGTTTCGCCGGTGACGGATTGCCCGCTGCGTTTGTCTTCTGTCCGCTGATGTTCGTTGCGCAGCTGTCCTTCGGTACGCAGCGTATCACCGCTCAGGCGGATATCCCCGCCGGTGACCTGTGCGCCGGTGAGTTTCAGAGCGCCCTGTGACTGGGCATCGAAACCATTCACAGCATCAATATTACCGGCAAGTTTCACGCCGCTGCCCTGCGCGGTATTCACCAGACGGATTTTACCGGCACGCATGCCGCCCAGATAATAGCTGTCCAGCGGAACCGCGTTTTTCCCGGCGGAAATGGTCTGCATATCAGCGGAAACGGTATTGTTCCCGGAGATCACATTCAGTACCGCCGCGCGGATCTCCCCGTCGGCATTAATCGCAGGCGCAACCAGATCCAGCACTTTACCGGTCGTGATCCCGTTATTTCCGATCGTCAGTGAACTGGTGTTATCCAGCGTACTGTATGCACTGATCATTCCGTTCTCAATCAGCGGATTACCCACGATCAGCCCGGCATTATTGGTGTTGATAAAACCACAGCCCTGACAGCTGATCCCGTTCGGGTTGGCGAGGATCAGATCCGCCGCCATGCCGAACACTTCCTGCTGGCCCAGCAGAAGAGAGGGGTTACGGCTGACCACTTCATTGAGGATCACCCCGGCGGCCTGCCCGTTCAGGTTTTTGTTGGCCTCCAGCATACCCGCCAGTTGCGACTGCCCGGCGGTCAGGGCGTTATTAAAGACCGCGCCCCGGTTATCCACATTAAAATCAAGATACTGGTTATGAGACAGCCCGTTACTGTTCGGTGCTGTAATATTAACAATATCCGTTCCGTTTACCTGAGAAACCCCGGGGCCGTTCGGGCCGCCGTCCGCCACAATCCCTGCGGCGGCGCTGTTCAGCGTGACGAAGGCCAGCGCCATCCACGCGGCCACCTTACCTGACGAAGATAGTTTAAAGCGTTCTTTTTTCATTGTATTTCCTTACCATCCAACGACTGACGGAGCAGATCAGAACTGATATCCCAGGCGCAGGGAAAACAGGGTGTCCTGTGCGGGCAGTGCCGCCACAGAGGTCCGGGCGCGGCTGATTTGCGCATCCAGCTGTGCGCCGCCGTAACTGACATTAACCCCTGCGGCGATACCCGCGGCAGACTGCCATCCCGCCTGCCCGGTCTGAGCCATAACCCGTCCGTAGTCCGCACCGGCACGGGGTGTTACCGTGATCCCCTGCCGGACAAAACGGCGGGAAAGGGTGTTTTGCCAGTACCATCCCTTATCCGCCGATAACGAGCCGTCGTGAAACCCTCTGATCGCACTGTTATCCGACAGTGTCAGCCACTCCCCCCCGGGGAGGTGATCCTGTGTGTACTGACCGGCCAGATGACTGCTGAACAGATACGCGTCTTCCGACAGCGAAAACTGCTGAATATAACTGAGTGAGAATTTGCCTTTGGTGTATTGCGGATCCGAGCCCGGCATGGTGTTCCGGGTAGCTGCCCCGAACAGTGTGGTGCCCTTCTCCGCTGATAAAGAGGTGCTGATAACACCGCCCGGTACCAGAATCAACCCGGTGTAACCGGCTTCGGCGATACTCAGGGACGGGCTGCTGACGCCAATCAGTGTGTCATTGAGGTAGTTGCGGCTGCGTTTGTAAGTCATCTGCGCCATCAGGGAATCAATCCGTGAGCGGTTACGGAAGATGACATAATCCGCCCGCAGTGCGGCCTGAGCGCTGTCCCCGCTAAGAATGACGTGGTTATAGCGCAGCGCCTGAGTGATGCGGTAACGGGAAAGACTGCCGTAAGTGCTGATCGTCAGTGCGCCGTAAGGCACGGAGTAAAACAGCATGCCAGAGCGGCTGTAACGCGCCGCCGGATTATCGGTTGTGGCGGAGCCGCTCAGGCTGACAAAATCAGATAATCCTGCCGGGCTGTCTGCGGTGACTGCGGTGCGGATAACATTGCGTCCGGTACTTTTCTGCCCGTAATTATCTGCACTGATAGAAAACCCGGCCGGAGTGCCGCGCTGATTAACCAGCCGGATCACCGAGCCTCCCGGTGCGCTGCCGGGCAGAATATCCATAGTGACATGGTTGGATTTCAGGCGGTTTGCCTGATCCAGCCCCTGCTCCAGTTCGGTGATTTTCAGCGGTTTGCCGGTCAGAGCGGGAAACAGCAGAGCGGTATTAACACCGCGATCCGTGCTGTCGATCCGCTCCACGGTTCCTTCCGTCACGCCGATCCCCAGCTCGTGATAATCGTTGACCGGCAGAAAGCGGATCCGGGCGGTGATATAGCCTTTATCCAGATACCGCTCCATCAGTTCCGCCACCAGCACATTAATGTCACGGCTGCGGATACAGTCTGCGGGCAATGGCGAAAGTGAGCGTAGGTCGTCCTGAGATAACAGTGTGATACCGGAGAGATACACGCCGCTGACCGGCAGACAGTGTTCATTCTCTGCCGCACGCAGTAACGGCTCTGTGGGGGTGATCGTTGTCTGCGGCTTGCTCAGTTGCCGGTAAGTCTGCTGTTCCAGCAGATCACTGACCTGCTGTCCGGCATCCTGCATCGCCCGGCGCGAGGCATCAGCGCCCGGATTTTCCGCAGCAGCAGGGAAAGGTGCGGCATATAATGTCGGGCAAAAAAACAGCCCTGATAATAATATGCGGCGTAATAATGTCAGCAGTTTGGTCAATTCGTCTTACTTATCCTTTACGCCGGTTACCGCCGCAGCGGACAGAAATGCCGGTTTTCTCCGGTATAACGCCGGATGAAAAAGAGCCGTGCTTTTATCTGTTATCGGCAGAAATAAGAAAAACTTAACTGACAGGATGTAAGACGGCGTCTGCCCGGCGGGCAGACGCACAAAACAGACGGATTATTTATGGCAGGCAGGTTTGCTGTGGCGGCATCCGGAGAGATGATCGATGATCGGACACTCTGCGCTGTCATCCCCGGGACAGGAATCAGCCAGTGCCAGCAGGCGGTCACGGATAGCCGTGAGCTCCGTAATGGTTTTCTCAATCTGCTTCACTTTGCCCAGTGTCGCCGATTTCACATCCGCCGCGTGGCGGTTCGGATTACGGAACAGCGATAACAGCTCGCGGCACTCATCCAGCGTGAACCCGACCTCTTTTGCCTGGCGCAGCAGAGTCAGTTCATCCACATGCCGTTCACTGAAATACCGGTATCCGTTCTCACCCCGTTCCGGTGGCGTGATCAAAGATTTATCTTCGTAAAAACGGATTGCTTTTGGTGTTAAACCCGTTTTTTGTGCAATATCGCTGATATTCATAACTTCTCCTTGACCTTACCCTTGAGGGAAGGTTTACCATCATCGTAAATCAAAATTCCCGTTCCCCCGAACAGAATTTTTTCTCTTGCGCCGTGTGCTGATATGCGGCGTGATGATGCGAAACATGTAAGGAAAAAAAGTATGGCTAATACCACTATTCTTGCGTTACAGGGGCTGTCCTGCGGACATTGCACCGGCAGTGTGAAAAAAGCACTCGACGCCCGCCCGGATGTTGAATCTGCGGTGGTCACCCTTGATTTCGCCAAAGTGACCGGCGATGCAGATGCGCAATCCCTCATCAAAACTATCGAAGAAGCAGGTTATGAAGCTCAGATTGCAGACAAACCCGGTACAATTTTACAGCTTTCCGGGCTGAATTGTATGAAATGTGCAGCGAAAACGCAAAGTGCATTAGAAGCGGTTGACGGTGTTGCGGCTGCGGTCGTTGATACCAAAGAGGCAAAAGTATACGGCAGCGCTGATGCGCAGACCTTAATCAGCGCGGTGGAAGCCGCCGGTTTTCAGGCAGCAGTGGCGGGAGAAAACGCCTCCCCAAAATCTGAACCGCTGACGCCGTCTCAGACTGAGGCTGCGGCAGCGGAGCACTGCGACATTCCGGCCACCCCGGACAACACCCCTGCCATGCCGGTGATTGAGGAGGATGACGACAGTCTCTCCTTCCTGCTCGACGGCATGACCTGTGCAAGCTGTGTCAGCAAAGTACACAAAGCGCTGCTCAGTGTGGACGGCGTGGAAAATGCCCGTGTGAACCTCGCGGAGCGCAGTGCACTGGTCACCGGCCATGCCTCTGCGGAGGCACTGATCGCCGCTGTGGAGAAAGCCGGTTACGGCGCGGAACTGATTCAGGATGATGCCAAACGCCGTGAGCGCCAGCAGGAAGTCGCGGTTGCCAATATGAAGCGGTTCCGCTGGCAGGCTGCTCTGGCACTGGCGGTCGGTATCCCGGTGATGATCTGGGGAATGATCGGCGACAATATGATGCTGACCCCGGCGAACAACGGGATCTGGCTGACCATCGGGATCGTCACCCTGGCGGTGATGATTCTGGCGGGCGGGCATTTCTACCGCAGCGCCTGGCAATCCCTGAAAAATGGCAGTGCAACGATGGATACCCTGGTGGCTCTCGGCACCGGTGCCGCGTGGCTCTATTCCATCACGGTAAACCTCTGGCCGGACGTGTTCCCGCCGCAGGCGCGTCACCTCTATTACGAGGCCAGCGCCATGATTATCGGTCTGATAAACCTGGGTCATATGCTGGAGCAGCGTGCCCGCCAGCGTTCGTCAAAAGCACTGGAGCGCCTGCTGGATCTGACTCCGCCGACCGCCCGTGTGGTGACACCTGAAGGTGAGAAAGATGTACCGCTGGCAGATGTGCAGCCGGGGATGATCCTGCGTCTGACCACCGGTGACCGCGTACCGGTCGATGGTGAGATCACCGAAGGCGAAGTGTGGATGGATGAGGCGATGCTGACCGGGGAGCCAATCCCGCAGCAAAAAACCACCGGTGATACCGTTTCTGCCGGAACCACCGTGCAGGATGGCACCGTGCTGTTCCGTGCCGCCGCTGTCGGCAGCAAAACCACGCTGGCACGCATCATTAAACTGGTGCGTCAGGCTCAGAGCAGTAAACCGGAAATCGGTCAGCTGGCAGATAAAATCTCAGCCGTCTTTGTGCCGGTTGTGGTGGTTATCGCCCTGATCGCCGGTGCTGTCTGGTACTTCTTCGGCCCTGCGCCGCAGATAACCTATGCACTGGTGATTATTACCACGGTACTGATTATCGCCTGTCCGTGTGCACTGGGACTGGCAACGCCGATGTCGATTATTTCCGGGGTCGGACGCGCCGCTGAGTTTGGTGTGCTGGTACGGGATGCGGATGCTTTACAGCAGGCAAGCACTCTCGACACCATTGTTTTCGACAAAACCGGGACCCTGACAGAAGGCATGCCGCAGGTAACGGAAATCCATACCTTTAATGGTTTCAGTGACGATGATGTCCTGCGTCTCGCGGCGGCGCTGGAAAGCGGTTCTAATCATCCGCTGGCCCGCGCTATCACTGAACGTGCAAAAGCGCTGACACTGCCGTCTGTTACTCAGTTCCGTACCCTGGCGGGGATGGGGATCAGCGGGGAGTCTGAAGGCCGGACACTCCTGCTGGGTAACCATGCGCTGATGCAGGCACAGAATATCAGCACTGCCGGGGAAGCGGATGCGCTGGTACAATCCCAGGCCGGTAAAGGTGTGACTCCGGTGATGCTGGCAGTTGACGGCAACATCGCGGCGATTCTTTCTGTCCGTGATCCGCTGCGTGAGGACAGTGTCAGTGCGCTGGCGCGTCTGCACAAACAGGGTTACCGTCTGGTGATGCTGACCGGGGACAACGAAGTAACCGCCCGGGCTATCGCCAAAGAAGCCGGGATTGATGAAGTAATCGCCGGTGTACTGCCGGACGGCAAAGCCGCTGCCATTGAAAAATTACAGCAGGCCGGACGCCGTGTCGCCATGGTCGGTGACGGTATCAATGACGCACCTGCGCTGGCACGGGCAGATGTGGGGATCGCGATGGGCGGCGGCAGTGATATTGCCATCGAAACGGCAGCAATCACTCTGATGCGCCACAGCCTGCACGGCGTGGCCGATGCGGTGGCTATCTCGAAAGGGACACTGCGTAATATGAAACAGAACCTGCTGGGTGCCTTTATTTATAACACCCTCGGGATCCCGATCGCCGCCGGGGTGCTGTTCCCGTTCACCGGCACTCTGCTGAATCCGGTAGTGGCAGGGGCAGCCATGGCGCTGTCATCCATTACCGTGGTCAGTAACGCCAACCGGTTGTTACGTTTTAAACCGAAAGATTAATCTCTGACCTGATAAGGGAGCGAATAATTCGCTCCCTTATTTTTTTCCTGTTAATTAACCGGATATTACTTATCAGGGTTGAAAAAAGCCCGCGCTTGCAGTCAACTAAGGTATCGTTTCACGACAGGAGTCGTCATGAAAACACTGTTCCGCCGGCTGAAAGATTACCTTATCCCGCCTGATCCGCAGGGTGGCTGCACCTGGCCTTCGGTTGAACTCACATTGCCCGGGGATATCTCACTGCATCTGGTCGGCAGTATTCATATGGGATCGGAAGCCATGTACCCGCTGCCCGGCCCGCTGCTGGAAAGAATCAATCGTGCTGATGGCCTGATTGTGGAAGCGGATATCACCCGTCCGGCACCGCCGTTCCCGGGACAAGACCCTGAATTCCCCCGTCTGCCGGTAAGTGAGCGCTTACCGGAGCACCTGAGAGATGACTACCGCCGCTATTGTGAGGAACAGCGTCAGCCGGTACAGACGCTGGATACCCTGCCCGCCTGGCAGGTGGCGCTGATCCTGCAGTCCGCCCAGGCACAAAGCCTGGGGCTGCGTCCGCATTACGGCATTGATTATCAGATGCTCAATGCCGCTCACGGACAGAATATCCCCGTTTTTGAGCTGGAAGGCACACAGGCACAGTTACAGATGCTGCTGGATTTCCCGGACGAAGGGCTGAGCCTGCTGGAAGATACCCTGGCCTACTGGCATGACAATGCCCGTGCACTTCAGATTATGCTCGGCTGGTGGCTGGATTACCGGCCGGAAAAACTCGCGCAGCCGCTGCCCGCCACCTTCAGCGAGCAGACGTATCAGCATCTGATGATAAGCCGCAACGACGCCTGGAAAACCCGGCTGACACAACTGCCGCCCGGCAATTATGTGGTGGCGGTCGGCGCACTGCATCTTTACGGCGACCACAATCTGCCGTCCATTTTGTGTTAAACTGGCAGGCCTTGTGACACTGCCGTCTGAATTATCAGCAAGGAAAGACCTATGACACCGGCTGTAAAACTTCTGGAAAAAAACCGGATTTCATTCACCCTCCATCCGTATGAACATGATCCGAATGATCATAATTTCGGTGATGAAGCGGTCCGCAAACTCAATCTCGATGCCCGTCAGGTATACAAAACCCTGCTGGTGGCGCTTAACGGTGATAATAAACATCTCGCCGTGGCAGTCACCCCGGTATCAGAACAGCTTGATTTAAAAGCGGTAGCCAAAGCCCTTGGTGTGAAGAAAGCGGAAATGGCTGACCCGGTGAATGCACAGAAAGTCACCGGCTATCTGGTGGGCGGGATCAGCCCGCTGGGACAGAAAAAACGTCTGCCGACCCTGATTGATGAGGGCGCACAGGAATTTGCCACTATTTTTGTTTCCGGCGGCAAACGCGGCCTGGATATCGAACTGGCACCGCAGGATCTGGCAAAAGTGCTGGACGGGAAATTTGCCCCGGTGGCGAAACGGGACTGATAAGAGATATCCCGGAAACGGTTACTGACCGTTTCCGGTTTTTACATTGGCTCCTTTATTATTAAGAAACTGAATTTCTCCGCGTCAGCCTTATATGATTTTTAACACGCCCTGTCATAACATTTTCAAGGCCTGAAATAATCCCTGAACAGTTATGGCATGCCGGGAAATCTTCGTTTTTAGCACCGACCAAACGTTGGGTATAAATGTAACTTGCACTGAGTTTACCAGCTACGCTTTCTCCTTTCTCCATCGAGGACACAACAAAATTTAATGCCTGTACCTCAGCATGAAGACCAGCAATCCCAGCCATTTTAGGGAGTATGTTATTATTATTTTTTATATGCTCTCTAATCCTGCTTTCCACTACGTCAGTAAGTGGCGTACCGGATTCTGAATATCTATTTTTTATCTCCGATACAAAGGCATTAGTATCCTCTATCCGATAATAACCGAGGCTTACTTCCGGCCGCCATTTTTTTGTGGTTTTGAGTAATGCCGGAGAAAACGCCTCAAATCCGGCTTTCACTTTTTCATCGATCAGATGAACCCCGGGAAAAGTATTTTTATTACTTAAACTACCGGTGAAATTAATAAAGCCAGACTTAAATACCGGTTCCCGTTTTTCGGATAAACTTAAAAAACCGGCATGTGCCGCGTAGGATTTCAGTTTTGCATTAGTATATTTCATTCCCCTCATTTTTTTTTCTTTGACATTAGGCTTAAGTCCCTTAAGACTAAATTCATTTTCTTCTGTTTCATCGAGTATTTTTTTTGTCTCCGCCGTAAATTTTATATGATGCATTTTTACGACCGTATTTTCTTTATAGATCTGTTCAACCATGTTGTTTCTTTCGCGCGGATATGCCAAATCAAGCCACTCAGCAACCCTCCCATCTTCATCTTTCATAGACACCGGATTATTCCTCACCATCCGGAACAGATTCAGCCCGTCGACCGTTCCCGCCGGGTCTGAGCTCAGCCAGCGCCCTGCCCACGGCTGATAGTAACGGTAGCCGTAGTAATACAGCCCGGTCGCATCCCGCTCTTTGCCGGAATAACGGTGGGTTTTGTAGTCAATGCCGCTGTCCGCATCCGCCACCAGCACAGCTGTGCCGCCGAACGGATAATATTCCTCCTGACTCAGCAGGTTACCGTCGCCGTCCGTTTCCAGGCCGCTGCTGCCGATCAGATTGTCATAACTGAACCGCTGGTGATCTTTTTTGCCGTCCTGCCAGTGCAGCAGCCGTACCTGTGCCCGCCCGGCAACACCGGCGCAGATCACCTGATAGTTTTCTTTTCCGCGGTACAGCTCCAGCCCCGGCAGATAGATCACCTGCTGTGTCAGTGAGCTGTTACCGGTCTTCTGCACGGTGGTTTTCAGAATACGCTGGCTGCCCGCATCATAACGGTAGCTTTCACAGTCACCGGCGGCACCGTTACGCACCACCGGCGTAACCTGTTGCAGCTCGCCGCGCGCAGTCCATGACAGAGTTTGTCCCGGCTGTAACTGTGTCTGTTGTCCGCCCGGGGTAAACAGGTCTTCCGCTTTCTCCGGCGTGTCCGCCAGGGTTTTCAGTACCGTGCGGTTGCTGCGCTGGCTGACGGTGATATCCGTGGTGTGGTTATTGCCGGTCTTCGGTGCTGAATGACGGATTTGTGTCATATTCCCGGCACGATCATAGATATAGTTGCGGGTGTAATTGGTGTAACTGGCTTTATCAAACGGGGAAATATCAGGGAGGGAACAGCTTTGCTGTCCGGCACTGGCCATCTCGCGCCCGGTGGCGCTGACCAGCTGATACAGGGTGTCGTAAGTGTATCGGTTTTCCGGCACCACTTTCTGATTATGCCAGAATCGCGTCTCCTCGGCGCTATTGGTCACACACAGCACATTGCCGACCGGATCGTATTCATAACGCAGATCCTGAAATATTTTTTTCCGTGCCGGATGTTCGGTTTTGACAGCAATCAGGCGCTGGGTTTGCGGTTCATAAGTGTAAGTGGTCACTACACCGTTACCGTGCTCCTCACGAAGTTTCTGCCCGGCAGCGGAATACGTCACAGATTTGATAATGATTTTTTCCGCGCCGCCTTTCACTGTCACCCGGCTGGTGCTCAGTAATCCGGCGATATCATAAGTCACTTTCTGCTGATGACCCGCCGCATCCGTGGTGTTCAGTACCGCACCGGTGGTATCAGCCGTAGTCTGTGTGGTGTATTTTTCAGCTGACAGCAAACGCTCCGGATTGCTTTCCGGCCAGTTAACACGGGTATCCGGCTTATCCGCATCTTTCAGCAACTGACGGGTCACCGACAGTGGCACGCCGGTCAGCGCAATGCTGTCCGTCTGCATCAGCCCGGCCGGATCATAATGGTGTGTACAGACCCCCGCCAGGTTTTTTGCTTTCTCCGCCTCACTGCTGCCTGCATACACAAAGCGCTCGGTTACCTGAGCGTTCTGCCCTGCGGTCTGTTCCGCAATACTCAGCGGACGCCCGGCTGAATCCGCACCTTCATACCGGAAAGTCTGAGTCACGGCCCGGCTGCGGTCATCCTGCTCGTTATCCGTACGGATCTGACTGATACAGATCACCGGTCGCCCTGCCGCATCATTCAATGCCAGTGATGTTCCCGCATCCGCGCTTTCCGTACGCAGCACCTGTCCGGAGAGTGAGGTGATATAGCGGAAATTGCTCAGCCCGGATGCCTGCATACGCGGATCAGCACTCTGCTGTAAAAAACCGCGCGCATCAAACTGATGGCAGGTAATACGCTCATCGGTTTTCTCCGGGGTATCCGGATGGCGGTGATACACAATATCGCGTACCGCCTGCCCCCGGTTGCCCAGTACCGTCACCGACGGTGTTTTTTTATGTAAGGTGTTTTCTGTTTTGTTCATTAATAGTGTCCTTTTGAGAGGAGGGATATCTGTCCGGTTCTGAGATCTTCGTCACGGACAGGCACTTATTCTAAAAATAATGAACAAATCAGGAAGAGCCAATCGTAGCAAAACACGCTTTATTTTAAATTTTCACAATAAAAACAATTAATTGTATACATAAAATATAATAATTAACTTATTTCATAACTCTCACGAATAAAAAACCGGAGTTCACCCCCGGTTTTTTATGACAGTCATAATCAATTATTTGTTTTTATAAATAATTTCGCCCTTCGGCTCATAATCTGCCGCTTTCAGCGGTGAATGAGCTTCAATATACCCTTTCAGTACTTCCGCATCGACAAAGCCGGTATTGACATAGCCCAGGTGAGAATCAATTTTCGGATAACCATCCCCGCCGATCGCATTGAAATTCAGTGTCGCCATGCGGTAGGTTTTTGCCGGATCCAGCGGTTTGCCGTCAATCGTCACATCACTCACAGAGCCGTCTTTATTCAGTGTCAGACCGACATTGTAAAACTGTGCGTAAGCACCTGAATCCGTTTTCATATTTGCCACGGCGGTCAGATACGGCAGCACTTCGCTGCCTTTGAAATCGACATACACCAGTTCGTTGGCAAACGGCTGCACTTTCAGCACATTTTTATAGGTAATATCGCCCGGTTCGATGGAGTCACGCACACCACCGCCGCTCATAATAGCGAAATCGGCATTTGCGCGCTCTTTCTGTGCAGCCAGCAGAAGATGCCCCATACTGGTCTGTTCAAAACGGACTTTGCTGCGATCACCTTCCAGTTTGCTGTCAACCGAGCCGACTTTGATATTCAGCTGCTCATTGCCTTTTTCCTGGTACGGTGTCAACAGTTTAAGCATGTCCGGGCTTTCGGTGATTTCACTGGTGTAATACACCCGCTCTGATGTGCCATCCTCTTTGGTGACTTTTTTCTTCAGATTCACCGGGATAAGCTGATAGTGTTTCAGCGTGAATTCGCCGTTGCGGAACTGAAAGTCCGCACGTCCGACATATTTACCCCATTCATGTGCCTGTACAATCCAGGTACCGTTCTGGTTGTCCGGTGCACACGGGGTGCCCGGTACGTAATCTGCAATTTTGTAATTCTTGTTTTCCGGCTGCATACAGACAGGATCCTGCGAGTGACCGCCGACAATCATATCCAGATAACCGGCCGGCAGGCTGCGCGCCATTTCCACATCTCCGGGAGCGTTGGAGCCGTGGTTGCTGTCATCGTAATGCCCCATATGAGTGGCGGCGATAATGATGTCCGGTTTTTCCGTTTCGCGCAGGGCTTCAACCACTTTTTTGGCTTCTTCAGCCGGGACACGGAATTCAGTGTCCGGGAAGTTCCCCGGATTACCGATTTTCGCTGTGTCATCCGTTGTCAGGCCGATTACCGCAATTTTTACCCCCTGCTTATCAAACATGGCATACGGCTTAAACAGGCGTTCACCGGTGCTTTTCTTATAGATATTGGCGGACAGGAACGGGAATGTGGCCCATTTTTCCTGAGTACGCAGCGTTTCCAGCGGATTATCAAACTCGTGGTTGCCCAGCGCCATCGCATCATAACCGACCAGATTCATCCCTTTGAAATCCGGCTCGGCATTCTGTAAATCGGATTCCGGCACGCCGGTATTGATATCCCCGCCGGAGAGCAGCAGCAGTGAGCCGCCCTTCTCTTCCACTTCCTTACGGATACCGTCCACCAGGGTCTTCTGGGCGGATAAGCCGTATTCGCCGTGATCGTTCTGCCAGAAATGGCCGTGGTGGTCATTGGTGTGCAAAATAGTGATGTCGTAGGTTTTATCTTTTTCCCAGGCATTCGCCAGCGCCGGAAAAAGCATTGCGGATACCGCCAGCGCACAGGCTGTGGTTTTCAGTGTAAATGTCATGGTCATTCCCTGTGTGTCTGAATGATGATACCGGCACAGAAACAACTCTCTCCGGCGTTCTGCTGAAAGTATGATGAAAATTCACAAATTTTTACACCGGTTATGATAAACACGGCAAGAAAGTGCGATCTGACTCAATGTTTTGTCATTTAGCGGATCCGCACAAATACGATAACGCATCCTTAAAAAATCGTTAAATATCAATATACAACAGAGAAAAATGCCTATTTATCTGCTGCATAGAAATGTAGTTATTTTATACCACGGGAATATTACCGTACCGTAACCGGCATAAATATCACGATTAAACCTGTATTTTTCAGCTGATTTTTATAAATACATCTGCATCGATATCAAAAACAGATCAAATGAACTTAATAACCTGTTAATTAACAATAATATTGAAGATTAAAGTAAATAAATAACGGTACGAACGGGGATCACAAAGAGCAGAATACGCTGAAAATAGTCAAAGCTGAATGGTATCTGCTGTTAAGTCCTGTTTTTTACATAATTAGTTATATTTTTAACGCGATTTATGTCACGAAAACATGTATTATATTTATAGCTAACCCACATCCGTTCACACCACTAATCAAAAGGAGAATGAAAAAAGTGCATTCAACGCCTCTTATCACAACTATTGTTGGCGGTCTCGTTCTCGCTTATTTACTCGGTATGTTAGCGCAGCGGTTAAAGATTTCCCCGTTAGTGGGTTATCTGGCGGCGGGTGTGTTAGCAGGCCCTTTTACCCCGGGATTCGTTGCCGATACATCACTGGCACCGGAACTGGCGGAAATCGGGGTTATTCTGCTGATGTTCGGGGTCGGGCTCCATTTTTCACTGAAAGATTTGCTGGCGGTTAAAAATATCGCCATTCCGGGTGCTATCTGTCAGATAGCCGTCGCAACTATTTTAGGTCTCGGCCTTTCCAGTCTGTTCGGCTGGGGATTATTTGCCGGGATCGTATTTGGTCTGAGCTTATCCACCGCGAGTACCGTGGTGCTGCTGCGCGCCCTGGAAGAACGGCAGCTGATAGAAAGCCAGCGCGGTCAGATAGCCATCGGCTGGCTGATTGTTGAAGACCTCGCCATGGTGTTAACCCTGGTGCTGTTACCGGCTGCCGCCTCTATCATTAATAACCCGGAGGCCAGTGCCAGCACATCAGATCTGCTGATAAGCCTGAGCATTACTATCGGTAAGGTCGTGGCATTCATCCTGATTATGATTTTTATCGGGCGCCGCGTGATCCCGTGGTTACTCGCCAGAACAGCCGCTACCGGCTCCCGCGAGCTGTTTACCCTGGCAGTACTGGTGCTGGCGCTGGGTATTGCTTATGCCGCTGTCGCGCTGTTTGATGCTTCGTTTGCCCTCGGCGCGTTCTTTGCCGGTATGGTGCTCAATGAGTCAGAACTCAGCCATCGTGCCGCACAGGATACCCTGCCGCTGCGTGATGCCTTCGCGGTACTGTTCTTTGTCTCTGTCGGGATGCTGTTTGACCCGATGGTGCTGATTAACCATCCGCTGGGCGTGCTCGGTGTGCTGGCGATTATTATTATCGGTAAATCCGCCGCCGCCCTGCTGCTGGTGAGGATGTTCGGCCATAACCGGCGGACAGCGCTGACAGTCGCCGTCAGTCTCGCGCAAATCGGGGAATTCGCCTTTATCCTCGCAGGAATGGGGGTTACGCTGGAAGTCCTCAACCGCCAGGCCAATGACCTGATCCTGGCCGGTGCGATTGTCTCTATCATGCTCAACCCGGTGCTGTTCACGCTGCTGGACCGCTATCTGGAAAAAACCGAAACACCGGAAGAGCAGCAGGAAGAAGAAACGCTGGAAGAAATCACCCAGGTGCCGGTCAATATCTGCGGACATACCATTATTGTCGGTTATGGCCGTGTCGGTGCGATGCTGGCGGATAAACTGCATAATAAAGGGTATCCGGTTGTGGTGGTGGAAGATACCCGCGCCCGCTTTGAAGAGCTTGCCGAACGCGGCTTCCCTTCCGTGATGGGGAATGCGGTGGCACAGGATGTACTGGAGCTTGCCCGTGCCGATTGCGCCAGCGCGCTGCTGCTGACTATTCCGAACGGCTATGAGGCCGGAGAGATTGTCGCCAAAGCCCGTGCCATGAACGCACATATGACGATTATTGTCCGCGCACATTATGATGACGAGCGCACCTATATTATGGAGCGCGGCGCAAACCGTGTGGTCATTGGTGAGTTTGAAATTGCCCGTGCGATGAGCACACTGCTGGTGGAAAACCAGACGGATCATGAATTCGGCTGCCCGGTCAATATCAATCCGGCGGCGGAAACAGAGACGGAAGGCCGCTCACTGCATGACATGCTGCGCAAACCTGAAGCAGATGCCGCCCCGGAGAACCAGAATCCGCATCCGTCGGCATAATTTGTTTTAACCTGCTGAAATACAAGCCCGGTCTGACCGGGCTTTTTTATGCGTATATAAAAAATCCTGCCGGGGCAGGATTTATACCAGAGGATAATAAACAGGTACTCAGTCACTGAACGCCATTATTTGTGCAGTTCTGCCGTCATAATCACATTATCTGTTGTACGGGCACTGGTAATGGTATAGCCGGAAGCACCGCTTTCCTGTGCTTTTGCAGCAATTTTTGCTTCAGCGGATGTCAGTGTGTCACTGGTGACAGAGACCGGTTCGGCAGAAGCCGCGAAGGAAAACAGTGTCAGAGCAGAAGCAGTAATCAGTGTTTTTACAGTATTCATGGTCATTTCCTTGTTACATTCAATAAAGTGTGTATTTCATCTGGCAAGCCTCTCTTGCCGGGAATGACTGAAGCTTAAACCTCAACATAACCTGAGGTTAAAGTGAATTTTTCACCTTAACTTCATCAGTAAAGTTGATGATGTCTGATGCACAACACGGATCACCTTTATAGGTAATATATTGAGTTATTAATTTCAGATTATTTAATTTTTTTGTCAGAGCTTAAAATATCAATTTTAATAAATCTGAATTCAGGGAGGGAAATAACATATGGAAATTCATTTACTCTGATATTATATTTCATTACCCATAAAAAACGCCGGATAATTCCGGCATTTTTTTCAGTTATTTTATCAGCGTTCCCAGTATGACTCTTCCAGGCTGTCTTCCCGGTCCGGTAACCCTTTGGTCAGACGCGGTGAGTGCTGAATCAGTACCTGATAGCTGACGCGGTTGGCATATTTGCAGACCTGCGCCAGTGAAGAGTATGTCAGATAACGGCGCTGATGCTTACTGGAGTTCGGGATATTCATCCGGTGATAGCTGTTGGCCGTAATATCATGCAGTAATGCGGATAATGCCCCGTCGCCGGCACCGTTGGTGTTCATTATCTTATCCGGGCCGCCCATATAAGGTTCGATATGGGAATAGACCCGCGCCGCGTCCTGACAATCTTTCTGACGCATTGCACGGCTGAATTCATACCGGTTAAACTCCGCCAGCGCGCCCGGCAACAGCGGGTGGGTGGTTTCGCGCATAAATTCTTTTTCTGAATAACCGGCCATATATAACCCGGCAGGACCTGCGGTACACAGCACCAGATCCACCCAGTCCAGGGCTTTATCTGACGCCAGCAGCGGGTCAGCAATGCCGGTCAGTGCCAGTGCTTCTTCTTCATTCATTGCCAGCACAGAGACATTTTCCGCAAGGAAATCACGCCACCACTGCGGATCTTCTGCAATCACATGTTTGGTGCCCAGAGTCAGAACCACCGGAACATCATATTTCCGGGCATATTCGATAGCTTTCATGGTGGCATCCGGCATCGGTTCGCCCGGTTTGCAGCGCACCAGATAAGCGGTCAGTACCAGCGCGGAGGCTTCCGCAATTATCGCTTCCGGAATGCTGTCCGGGCGCAGCTGGTTCATCAGCCCGGGGCTGATGGCAAATGTCCGCTCGCCGTTTTCACTGATCAGGGTGAAGCAGCGGCCAATCGGTCCGTCGACACCCTGTAAATAGTTGAGATCCATACGGCTGGAGGTGTTGCACAGATAATAATAGGCATAGCTGCCAATCTGAATATTATTGCACATGGTGCCCAGCAGCACGGAACGGTCGTCCGCCAGAACAGAATAATTGTGAAGGGTATTACCGATAGTACCACCGGCAAATTCATGGGTGATCAGCGAACGCTCAATCAGTTCACGGTACAGCTCTTCAGCCACATCATCCTCAATCACCAGCGAATGGCCGCGGCTGAGCTGATAACGGCGGATAAAATCATCATCCACATTGGCTTCGATATCCACCAGCGTCTGATCAATACCAACGATATACGCGCGGGTATTTTCATCATCTTTCATCAGCTGGACAGGCTGTAATAACGGGTCACGCAGGCTGACCGGGAAATAGTGTTTGGATTTGCGTCTGCCGGGGAATTTCATAAAGGTTCATGGCCGGAAAAAAAGATGGCGTATTTTATCATAACGCGGGGAAGAATGTGAGCGGACAGAACCCTCAATGTCCGCTCAACCGGAAATTATGCTGATTTTTTTCTGTTAACAAACATATTCCATGCGAAAACCGCCATCACTGACAGAATAAACCCTAAAAAGGCGGATGCGATGAGATACATTTTAGTGCCGGGGCCGTCTTTCACCACCGGCAGATCCGGGGACTCGGTCACGGTGAACGGAACAATGTTCAGTGAGAAAGGCGCGATACTTTTGATGGTTTTCAGCGCATAGGCTCTGTCCAGAAGTTCCGCATCCACAGCCGGTAAATCCAGAGCTTTCAGGGAGTCTCTCATCTGCATCACTGCCGGACGCCCCATGGCACTGTAAGAGGCAACCGGGTCAGCTTCCGGATTCTGAGGCGGAACAGATGCCGCCGCCGGTGCAACCCGTTCAGCTGCAGCCAGGTAAGCCAGTGTTTGCTCCCGCTGATGTTCCGCTCTCACCAGCGCCACATTATACTGACTCTGACCGGCACTCAGCGCAGCGGCCAGGTTTTCCTGTAACTGCGTCTGCATCACATTCTGACTGTATTGTGCGGTGTAATCGAGGTAATCCGACAACATTTGCTGTGCTGTTTGCGGATCTGCCGCAGTGAAGGTCACTTTGGCAGTAGTCGGTTTCAGTATATCGCCGTCCGTTTTCTGAAAACCAAAAGAGCCGGAAACAGCAGTATCGCCCTGTGAGAGGCGGAATGATTCCTGTACTGACGGCGACTGCCAGACAGTACCGAACACATTAAATGCAGCCGGCAGATCAGATACCGCAGTCACATTGAGTGCATTCATCTGCTGGCTGACTTTATCCAGCTCCGGCATGTCACGAAGCTCTGTTGCCGTCACTTCGGCGGTACTGGTCCATTTCTGCGGCAGTATTTTGGAGACACCGAACCCGGCGGCAGCGAATAATACGGTCACAATGACGATAAAAACCTTATGGCGGTATAACAGTTTCAGCAGATCAATAATATCGATCTCGTCATTATTCAGGTTCACTGAACCCTTCTCATTCACCATGTCCGTAGCACCTGTCCTGTCTGCGATGAAGTACTGAATTTCACTTAAAATGAACAATAATATCTGTCATTTTCAGCTAATTAATTGTTACATGATTAATGTTAACATTAATTTCTTAAAATTCTACGCATAACAGTGGTATATTTCGGACTATTCCAGATTGGAATGCGAAAAAACTAGCCAACCAACTCTTGCAACAGCTTTATATGAATATCAGCGTCATTAAGGGACTGAATGTAATGATATTCCGCCCCGCCGGAAGACAAAAATAATGCTTTATTCTGTTCCTTAATTTCCTCTAACGTTTCCAGGCAGTCAGCCGAAAATCCCGGGCACATCACCTGAACAGATTTCACGCCTTTTGAGGGTAATAACTTCATTGTTTCATCAGTATAAGGCGTAAGCCACGGCTCACGGCCAAAACGGGACTGATAAGTGTGCATGATATGTTCAGCCGGAAAATTGAGCCTTTCCCGCAGCAATGTCGTCGTGGCCTCACATTCTGCCGGGTAAACATCACCCTCTTTCGCATAACGGACAGGAATACCGTGATAGGATAAAATCAGCCGGTCAGGCACCCCGTGCTCCGCAAATGCGGCCTCCGCTGACTGCGCCAGTGCCTCAATATAGAGCGGGTGTGTCGCGTAACTGCGGATAAAATGCAGTGACGGGAATGTCCGGCGGCGTTTAAAGATATCCGCCAGCCCGTCAAACACCGCAGCGGTGGTTGAGCAGGAATACTGCGGGTACAGCGGCAGGACATCCAGATGTGTCACCCCCTGTGCCAGAAGGGCATCAACGGCGGATTCCAGTGATGGTGAACCATAGCTCATTCCCAGCTCGACCGGTGTGCCCGGCATCTGCGCCGCCAGTGCCGCCTGCTGACGGCGGCTGTATACCAGCAGCGGGGAACCCTCTTCCATCCAGACAGACTGATAAAGCTTCGCCACACGCGGCGAGCGGAACGGCAGCACAATACCGCGCAGAATACACTGCCAGAGCAGCGGAGAGACATCCACCACACGCGGATCACTCAGAAACTGCTTCAGATAGCGTTTTACCGCCGGGGTTTCCGGTGCATCCGGAGTACCTAAGTTAACCAGTAAAACGCCGCGTTTGTGTTGATTTGTCATCAGAAAATCCTGTCAGCAACTGAGAATGATTGTCAGGGTAATGCATTGTATATAATGATTCTTATTCTTTTCTGCCATGTTCTTCATGTTCTTCATCCTTTTGTCCGCAGGTTCGTTGGCTGCTGGTTCACCGGCGGCGCAGGATAAAAAAAGGCAGCCGTTTGGCTGCCTGACAGAAATAAGTGCCGGATTAACCCAGAATACGGGCTAATTCCTGACTGACTTCGCTTACCGGACGGGTGCCGTCAATACGATTGTATTTCACGTCACTCATCTGAGCTTCTTTCTGATAGTACTGGATCAGTGGTGCAGTCAGCTGATGGTATTCCACCAGACGCTTACGGACGGTCTCTTCCTGATCATCTTTACGGATGGTCAGTTCTTCACCGGTCACGTCGTCTTTATTTTCTGTCTTCGGCGGATTGTATTTTACATGATACACACGGCCTGAGCCCGCATGTACGCGGCGGCCGATAATACGGTCAACGATAATTTCATCCGGAACATCAAATTCCAGAACGAAATCAACGGTGATACCGGCTTCTTTCATTGCATCTGCCTGCGGAATGGTACGCGGGAACCCGTCCAGCAGGAAACCATTACGGCAGTCATCCTGTTTGATGCGCTCTTTAACCAGTGCGATAACTAATGCGTCAGTCACTAATTTGCCGTTGTCCATCAATTCTTTTGCCTGGAGACCCAATTCACTGCCGGATTTCACTGCTGCACGCAGCATGTCACCCGTCGAGATCTGAGGGATCCCGTATTTTTCCATGATAAACTGAGCCTGAGTCCCTTTACCGGCGCCCGGAGCGCCGAGCAGAATAATACGCATTGCGTAAACCCCTTGCTGGTTGCTTTTTTATAATTCGGATAAAAACAAGCTACCATACCATTTGTCAGGGTATGGACTCAAGAAAAGCGGGGAAACTCTGACGTTCGTTTTTCCTCATTTCAATAAAAAAACCACATGATCGTCATGAAATCATGTGGTTTTTAAGCGGGTTATGCGCGATTGTGCTCACCCGGCGCGGGAACGCCTGTTTTTAGCCTAATAACAGACTATTCATCCGGGAAACAAATTCGTTCGGATCTTCCAGGGTTCCGCGTTCAACAAACAGTGCCTGGTCGAGCAGCAGATTGATCCAGTCGGCAAAGCGGCTTTCGTCCTGCTGTTCTGCGGCCAGTTTCACCAGCGGATGCTCCGGATTCAGCTCGAAGTTGTATTTCACTTCCGGTGCCTGCTGGCCGGCGGCGGCAAACAGTTTCGCCATCTGAGTGCTCATATCATCGGCGTCGGTGGTGACAATCGCCGGGGTGGAGGTCAGACGATGGGTCAGTTTCACCTCTTTCACACGGTCGCCGAGCAGTGTTTTCACACGCTCAACAAACGGAGCCAGCTCTTTATCCGCTTCTTCTTTCGCTGCCGGATCTTCATCCGCCAGTTTTTCCAGCGATTCATCCGCTTTGCTGACAGACTGGAAGGTTTTACCCTCAAATTCATTGAGGTAATTCATCATCCACTCATCGATACGATCGGAGAGCAGCAGCACTTCAATGCCTTTCTTACGGAACAGTTCCAGGTGCGGGCTGTTTTTCGCAGCCGCATAGCTGTCTGCGGTGATGTAGTAAATTTTCTCCTGACCTTCCGCCATGCGGGATACATAATCCGCCAGGGAAACGGTCTGCGCGGAGGTGTCTTCCTTCGTGCTGGCAAAACGCAGCAGTTTGGCGATCAGCTCCGCATTGGTGCTGTCCTCACCCGGGCCTTCTTTCAGAACCAGGCCGAACTGCTGCCAGAAGGTCTGGTATTTTTCCGCGTCATTATTGGCCAGTTTTTCCAGCATCTGCAGAACACGTTTGGTCAGTGCGCTGCGCAGGCTGCGGGTGACGGCACTGTCCTGTAAAATCTCACGGGAAACGTTGAGCGGCAGATCATTGGAATCTATCAGGCCGCGCACAAAGCGCAGATAGTTCGGCATAAACTGTTCCGCGTCATCCATGATAAACACGCGCTGGACATACAGGCTCAGGCCACGGCGCTGGTCGCGGTGCCACAGGTCAAACGGAGCCACGGACGGGATATAGAGCAGGCTGGTGTACTCCTGCTTCCCTTCCACGCGGTTATGCGCCCATGTCAGCGGATCAGCGAAATCGTGGGAGAGATGCTTGTAAAACTCATTATATTCTTCATCACTGATATCGTTCTTATTGCGCGTCCACAGTGCCTGAGCTTTGTTGATTTTTTCCCATATAACAGTGCCGTCTTCTTCATTTTTGCTTTCGATTTCCACCGGCAGCGCAATATGGTCGGAATATTTGCCGATAACCGAGCGCAGACGCCAGTCATCGAGGAATTCATCTTCCCCTTCACGGAAATGCAGGGTGATTTCGGTACCGCGTGAATCCTTATGGGTTTTGGCGATGGAGTAATCCCCTTCCCCTTCAGATTCCCAGAACACCGCCTGATCAGACGGCACACCCGCCGCACGGGTGATCACAGTGACTTTGTCCGCCACAATAAAAGCGGAGTAGAAGCCCACCCCGAACTGGCCGATCAGCTGGCTGTCTTTGGCCGCGTCAGAGCCGAGTGATTCCAGGAAAGCTTTGGTGCCGGATTTGGCAATGGTACCCAGGTTGTCGATGACCTCATCGCGGGTCATCCCGATACCGTTATCACTGATGGTCAGAGTGCGCTTTTCTTTATCAGCGGACAGCCGGACATGCAGATCACCGTCATTTTCATACAGTGAACTGTCGGATAAGGCACGGAAACGCAGCTTATCGGCCGCATCAGAAGCGTTGGAGATAAGCTCGCGCAGGAAAATTTCTTTGTTGGAATAAAGTGAGTGGATCATTAACTGCAGAAGTTGTTTTACTTCTGACTGAAAACCACGGGTTTCTTGTTCTTGCAGACTCATGAATAACCTCAGACTGACTTATCAACGAAAAAAAACAGGATAAAAATCAGGTGGGGCCGGTCTTTGGGTTTTCAAGGCAAACGGGGAATTTTTTGTGACAATTCTGAGGAAAAGTGACAGACGGCACAGGCCGTCTGTCCGGGTAACAGGCAGAAACCGCCGTCAGTAATCGCTGTTGTAACGGATTTTCTGACGTCCGGCGATGGAGTGGGACAAGGTCGTGCCATCCACCATTTCCAGCTCACCGCCGACCGGTACGCCGTGGGCGATACGGCTGGCGGAAACATCATACTGCGCGCACATTTCCGCAATATAGTTGGCAGTGGCTTCCCCTTCCACTGTCGGATTGGTAGCCAGGATCACCTCAGTGATGGTTTCCTGAGACAGCCGCTCCTCCAGTTTATCCAGCCCGATATCCATCGGACCGATGCCGTCCAGCGGTGACAGGTGTCCCATCAGCACAAAGTAGCGGCCGGAGAACTGCCCTGTCTGCTCAATCGCGTGGATATCCGCCGGGCTTTCCACCACACAGATAAGACCGGTCTGCTGACGGCGCGGGTTGGCGCAGATAGTGCACTGTTCCTGCTCGGTAAAGGTCCGGCAGTCCCGGCAGTGGCCGATTTCCGACATGGCACGGGTCAGTGCCTGTGCCAGACGCATCCCGCCGCTGCGGTCGCGCTGTAACAGCTGAAACGCCATACGCTGTGCCGATTTCGGCCCGACGCCCGGCAGGCAGCGCAGGGCGTCCATCAGTGCTTCAAGAAGCGGACTGGTTTGCATCAGAACGGCATCTTAAAGCCCGGCGGCAGCTGCATTCCGCTGGAGACTGACGCCATTTTTTCTTTCTGGGTTTCGTCGATACGACGCGCGGCATCATTGAATGCGGCAGCAATCAGATCTTCGAGCATCTCTTTGTCGTCTTCCATCAGGCTTGGGTCGATTTCCACGCGGCGGCAGTTATGTGCGCCGTTGATAGTCACTTTAACCAGGCCTGCACCGGATTCACCGGTGACTTCCGTATTTGCAATCTCTTCCTGCATCTGCTGCATTTTATCCTGCATTTGCTGGGCTTGTTTCATGAGATTGCCCAAACCGCCTTTACCGAACATAGTTTTCTCTCTTTGACTAAATTGCGTATTCTAACGCAAGGTGGTTAAACAGGCCGGATACTCTCTTCATCCAGTTCCGCATCAAAAAAGGTCAGCAGAGTCTGAATGGTTTTATCCGTCACAATGGACTGACGCGCCTGCGCCAGCATCTCTTCATAGATAGCCTGCCGCCATTCCAGCGGCGTTTTCATGCTGACATCATCGTCTTCACAAATTGTGAGACTGATAACTTTACCATAAAGTTCACTCAGTGCATCACTCAGCACGCTGTGTGCTGATTTTGAATTCAGGTGGCGCTGTGAGGTGCGCAGATGCAGACAGATACTGTCTTCCCCGGTCTGCTCTTTCACCGCGTTCAGCGCCAGTTGCTGCACCAGTTTCGGCAGCTGCATTTTATCAATATCCGCCGCCCACGGATCCCGTTCCCGGGCAGCAACAGCCAGTTTTTCAGCCACTTCCGGCGTTTTTTCGTGCTCAAGGGCTTTTTTGATATCTTTCGGCCGCGCAACCGGGGGTTTCTCTTCCGGTTCATCCTGTTTCTGCGGACGCCACTGATACGGCTGCGGTTTACCGGATACTTTCGGCTGCGGTGCAGACACAGCACGGCCCCGGCGGTTTTCAGTCACGGCAGCGAGTCGCTCCAGTGCTGAGTTCGCCGGTTTACCCTTCTCTGTTGAGGTAACCGGCTCAGACTTTTTTGACGGCGGGATCTCCTGCCGGTTCAGTGCGTCACGGGCTTTCAGCAACTGAGCTGTCGGGTTGTTTTCCGTTTCCTGCGGCATCGCCGGCGGCGGCGTACTGCGCGCCGGTGCGGCCGGTGCCGCTGTCTGCGGCTGTGACGGCAGAGAGACCGGTACCACGGACGGCGCGGTGATCACTTCATCAATCACATTACGCGGATGAAATGCCAGTGCGCGCAGCAGTGCCATTTCAGCGCCCATGCGTCTGTCAGGGGCATACGGCAGCTCTTTGCGGCCGACCAGCAGTGTCTGATAATAGAGTTGCAGATCCGCCGGGGCAATGGCCCGGGCCAGGATGCGCAGACGTTCTTCTGTCACCCCGGCACTGTTATCCTGTACCGGCAGCAGTTGCAGCATGGCGATTTTATGCAGCGCGGCCAGCATTTCTGTCAGCAGGTTATCCCAGTCCGCGCCCCGTGATGCGGCATCATTCACGCCGTTCATCACCTGAACGCCATCCCCTTTCACCAGGGCTTCCAGGATAGTCAGCGGCTGTTCGTCGTCCAGAGTGCCGAGCATCTGCGTTACCACGTCGGTGGTCACTTTTCCGGCCCCCAGGGCAATCGCCTGGTCCGCCAGACTCAGCGCGTCACGCATACTGCCGTCTGCGGCACGGGCCAGTAACAGCCGTGCACGGGCATCGTTTTCAATCTGTTCTGCGGTCAGAATGGTATCGAGCTGCTGACTGATCTGATCCACATCCAGCGCTTTGAGATGGAACTGTAAGCAGCGGGATAAAATCGTCACCGGCAGTTTTTGCGGATCGGTGGTTGCCAGCAGGAATTTGACGTGCTCCGGCGGCTCTTCCAGGGTTTTCAGCAGCGCATTAAAGCTGTGACGGGAGAGCATGTGAACTTCGTCGATAAGATAGACTTTGAAACGCCCGCGCGACGGGGCGTACTGGACGTTATCCAGCAGTTCACGGGTATCTTCCACCTTGGTGCGCGATGCGGCATCGATCTCAATCAGATCAACAAACCGCCCCTGCTCAATTTCCAGGCAGTTCTGGCATTTACCGCACGGCGTGGCCGTGATGCCCTGCTCACAGTTAAGACCTTTGGCAAACAGGCGTGCCAGGGTGGTTTTTCCGACCCCGCGGGTACCGGAAAAGAGATAGGCATGATGCAGCCGCTGATGTTCCAGCCCGTTTGCGAGCGCTGTCAGAACATGCTGCTGACCGATAACCTGTGAAAATGTTTGTGGTCGCCACTTACGGGCAAGGACTTGATAGCTCATGGATTCCGCAGAGAGTGAACATGATTTTCCATCATGCTACCACAGCCTCACCACAATGGGCGAGGCTGAGTTTGCGTTTAATACGGGGAGAGACTCAGCCGCCGGCATATTCCAGCAGGCAGAAGCTGTGCACACCTTCCGCTTCAAGGCGTTCCGCGCCGCCGAGATCAGGCAGGCCGATAATAAAGGCTGCTTCATGCACTTCACCGCCCAGACGACGGATCAGACGGATAGTCGCATTGACGGTACCGCCGGTGGCCAGCAGGTCATCGACAACCAGCACGTTGTCACCACTGCTGATGCTGTCTTTATGCATCTCCAGGGTATCAGTGCCGTATTCCAGATCATAGGTCTCGCTGAGGGTATCACACGGTAATTTCCCTTTTTTGCGGACCGGCACAAAGCCGACACCCAGACGTAACGCAACCGGTGCGCCGAATAAGAATCCACGGGCTTCAGTGCCCACGACTTTGGTGATTCCTTTGTCTGCGAAATGCTCCACCAGCATATCAATCGTCAGACGATAGGCTTCCGGGTTGGCCAGTAATGTGGTGATGTCGCGAAACAGTACCCCTTCCTTAGGATAGTCAGGGATAGTCCGGATACTTTCTTTAATAAATTGCAGTTGTTCAGCAGTTGCGCTCATAATGGGTGCCATAGAGATAACACGAAACCTCAGAATCTATGCAAATCAGGGGAAAATTGCAACCGTATCCCGTGACTTTGCCGATTATTTGTTGTTTTATATCAAACAGACTAAGAAATGCTTCTGTAACTATAGATCCTCAACAGATCCTCAACGACGATCCCGGGCACATTTCACTGAGGCGGATAATGAACACCAGACAATTGTTACAGGCGCTGCGACAGAAAATCAGCGCGCTGGAAACACAGATTGCCCCGATAGCAGACCGGGAACTGAGCCAGCGCCGCTTCGATGATACCCTGTTCGCCGCCCGTAATAAAACCCTGCGCCTGTGCATGGATGAATTACTGCACCATACTGACCAGCTGGCGCAGTGTGCGGACGAAAACAGGGCTGAGCAGGTACGTTTTCTGGCAGAAAAAATTGTCGCCCAGATTGCGGCACTGAACCGCGAGGCCGCCACTCAGGCGCTGCGGCAGAAAGAACAGAGCTATGTGAAACGGGACAGCCAGGTGGATCTGTATCAGCGTCTGGCGCAGCATCAGGATTATGAGCGCCGCCTGGCTCAGATGACCGATGACCGCGAACTGGCACTCGGCCGCGCACAGACCTTTGCCGAACAGCAAAAAATCCAGAAAGAGCTGGCGGCTCTGGCCGGACGCCTTGTCCGCTGCCGTCAGGCTTTACAGCGCATAGAGCGGCAGATTGAACGCCACGACGGCACCGAATTTTAATCAGATACCGGATACCCCATGAGTCTTGAAAATGCCCCCGATGAGGTAAAACTGGCGGTCGATCTTATCTGTCTGCTGGAAGAGAACCGCATCCCGGCCGCAACCGTGCTCGCGGCGTTACAGATTGTCCGCCGCGATTATGAAAACAAACTGCGCGATACAGAGAACGATCAGGCCGGCTGAGCGCCGTCATCCTTCTCTTTTCCCTGCACCTGTACTTCTTTGCCGCTGTTCTGATCGTGGAGATACACTTCCAGCTGATTGAAGGCGATATTAATATCGTTTTCGCGCGCCATCCGGTCAATCGCGCGGTTCACTTCATCCGTGGTGGCACTGCGGTCGCCGATAGTGCGCACATAGAAACGCAGCTGGTGATCGAGGCTGCTGGCACCAAACTCGGTGAAATACACACCCGGCGCCGGGTCGGTCATTACTTTCGGGTTATCCGTAGCCGCTTTCAGCAAGACCTCTTTCACCTTCGCCAGATCCGAGCCGTAAGCCACACCGACATTAATCACAATCCGCGTTACCGTATCAGAGAGTGACCAGTTGGTCAGGCGCTCGGTCATAAAGGCTTTGTTCGGGATAATGACTTCTTTGCGGTCAAAATCAATCACCGTGGTCGCACGGATGCGGATCTTGTTAACCGTACCGGAGAAAGTACCGATAGTGACGGTATCGCCGATACGGATCGGGCGTTCGAACAAAATAATGATACCCGAAACAAAGTTAGCAAAGATTTCCTGTAACCCGAAGCTGAGACCGAAGGTTAAGGCTGCTGCCAGCCACTGTAATTTACCCCACGACACCCCGAGGGTGCCGAACGCGGCAATCGTCCCGATCCCGACAATCATATAAGTCAGAATGGTGGTGATAGCGTACGAGGTGCCCTGGCGCAGCGAGAGCCGCGAGAGTACAAGGACTTCAAGCAGACCGGGCAGGTTGCGCATCATTATCCAGGACACCACCACAATCAGGACAGACAGGATCAGATCCCCGAGCGTGATTGCCTCCACCACATTCCCCAGCGCGGTATCGACGTTGTAATGCCACAGCGTGATACTGTCAAAGAAGGAGAAAATGGTAATAAAATCAGACCATATGCCGTAGAACGCCGCTGCAAAGACAATAAACAGAACCATCGAGGTCAGACGCAGTGACTGCTGGTTAATCAGCTCCATCGACATCGGCGGCTCTTCCACAATCACATCCGGGACATCATCCCCCTCATGCTGCTCTTTATGCTGAACCTGCTGTTTCTGCCGGCGGGCCAGCGCACGCTGATAGGTCAGACGCCGTGCCGCCAGTGCCAGGCCGCGCAGACTGGTATGATAGACGATATACCACAGCAGCAGCAGATAGAGACTGTCTATCCAGCGGCTGCTCAGGCGCAGTGCCGTGTAGTAATACCCCAGCCCGACCAGCACCACCAGTACCAGCGGGGAGAATGTCAGTAAAGTCAGCAGGAACGCCCGCACCAGATGAGAGCCCTTCTCGCGCCAGATTTCAATGCAGAACGGCAATGTGAATGCAAAGACAAACACCAGTGCCACCGGCACCACCAGCTGACCAATCACATCATCCACCAGGCGCAGCGGGTATTCCATCCCGTAAGCCGCCCACAGCATAATCGGCAGCAGCGGCAGCGCCAGGCGCACCAGTCTGCGGCGGCCGGTACGGCAGATTTCAGGATCGATCCCGAAGTGTGTGACTGCAATTCCCTCCGGTTTCATAATCCGGTAACTCCACTCGAACAGCACCCAGAAGAGAGCCAGCTGGCGGGAGATAGTCCACATCAGTGCGGAATCCGCACTGCCGGTTTTCAGGCAGAAATAGCCGAAGGCAATCACAAACAGTGAGGACGGCAGGGTTTTGATCAGCATCAGTCCCAGCGCCATTGGTGTGTAGATCTGGCGGTCTTTTTTCAGCCGCCCGACATCAGCATTAATTTCAGCAAGTTTGGTATCAATATTCTTGGTGCCGAAACGCAGCAGCAGCGCAATAATCAGCAGCGGAATAGTAATAAAGAGGGAATCGACAAAACCGTTGATCAGGCTTTGCAGCGACCAGTTCAGATCCAGTGACGTCAGTTCCTGTTTGGCCGCGCCCGGGAAGGACTGGA
Source organism: Morganella sp. EGD-HP17 (assembly GCF_000512315.2). Classification (NCBI taxonomy): domain Bacteria; kingdom Pseudomonadati; phylum Pseudomonadota; class Gammaproteobacteria; order Enterobacterales; family Morganellaceae; genus Morganella; species Morganella sp. EGD-HP17. Next base: position 234,555 of record NZ_AZRH01000001.1, on the reverse strand, counting down.
ACCAGGCCAGGTTGACCGGTTTGTTACTGTTGACCCAGAAAATCTGCTGCGCGAGGGTTTTCTCCAGTGAGGACACCACGGTGACCAGTTGAGTCTGATCCAGCTGCAGGTTAATCGCCTGGGAAATCTGGTTACCCATCTGGGTATTCAGCTGATCCAATAAATCCTGACGGACAGACACCACCTGCATCAGCGCATGTTTCTGAGCCCGCAGCTCTGCTGCGGTCGCCGGCATATCATGGGTTTTGGCGTACTCGTCAATCATGGTGCTGACAAAGTTGTCCGGCTGATAAAGCTTGTCGCGCTGCTGGTTGATTTCAAACTGCGCCAAACGCATATCCGCAATCCGGTCCGGCAAATCTTTAATCAGCAAATCCGGCGGCAGGTAGATCTGCTCTTTAAACAGGATACGGGAGAGCAGCAGGCTGCCGCGCAGCACGGTGATCTGCTCTTTGAGGTTGCGCTCGGATTGCAGTGCGCGATCCAGAATACTGCGTACCTTAATAGAGCGCTGCACCAACTGGTTATTATCGCGGGTGGCGGCGACCAGTTTTTCACTTAAATCATGGTTGAGCGCGATTTCACGCTGCACCAGCGGATCATCCTGCATATTGCGCTGGGTATCATCCGAACTCTGCGCCTCTTTGGCCGCCTCTTCCGAATAATCCAGCCGCTTGCCGCTGACCGTTTCCTGAATTACATCAATATTACTTTCCAGCTGTTTGATGCGCTCCACCACATAGTCACGCTGCACCTGCAGCAGATTCTGTAACTGGGTGTTCGACTGTAATGCCCGTTTCTGATAATCAATCTGCTGCTGTAAGTAATACTGCTCCACCTGAAGGGCTTCAATTTCCGTCGGCCGCAGCACTTTCTGGGCCGCCATCGAATCATTCAGCAGGACGCGGATCTGCTGCAGACGCTGCACATTACCGTACATAATATTCTGTGCGCGCTCAGGCTGAGTCTGGAGAGCAATCAGATCACTATTATAAGAAGAGAGGTTATTCTGTGCGGTCTGCAACGCCTCAAGGGTGCTGTTAAGTTTCAGCTCCAGTTGCGAGAGCGGCAGATTTTCAATGGAGGCCCGGTATTCCGCCAGTCCTTCATCAGTTAATGATTTTATCTGCGTTAATTTTTGTGTGACCTGATCTGACAGTTTCGGGGCTTCATCCACCCGTTTTTTCAGTGCCTGTGATTTTTCTTTCAGGGCATCGAGATTGTCATAAAACACCAGCGCCCGCTCCAGATCCTGCACTGACAGCTTATCAGCGGCAGTCTGTTCTTTGCGGTTATTCAGGGCATTGAGTTCGGTCTGAATGGTGTTGCGGTCAGGAATATCCTGTACGGCCGCCACCGCGCTGTTCTGAACCAGCACCGGCAGCAGAAATATGAAACAGGTAAAAAGACGGAGGAAAATCTGCCTCAGCAGACCGGAAGCCGGGACACGGCTGATTCGCTTCATAATAATATCCACCTGTATCTGCCCTTCCCCGGCTGTCTGTTTCAGGTTATCTGATTAAAAGGTAATGATTTTTTCTGCATCAAGTGACCACTGCGCCAGCTCGGCCAGTGTCCCGACCTGCACGCCGTCCACCAGCGGAAGCTCAGTGATACCGCGGGCATCGGTGCAGGTTTTGCACAGCTTAATGTCTGTTTTCTGTGCCACCAGGATCTCCAGCATCTGTTTCAGGTTATAACCCTCTTTCGGCTGCTGACCGCGTAACCCGGCAACCACCGCATCTGACATCAGAAAAACATTCATCGGCACCTGACTGTCCTGCTCTTTAATCGCAATTGCCAGACGCAGTGCGTTAAATAAAGATTCACTGCCATACGCAGCGCCATTGGCAATAATTAATACAGGCTTCATACATGATATCCTTAAGGTTAATGTTATAAAATGTAAATCAGGCGTCTGCCGGCGGTAGCTGCATATTTTTACTGAGCATTAACATATCCAGATAACCGTCAACCAAATATTCAGCCTGCCCGCTGATATTAAAACTCTCGCTGGAAAAGAGCCAGTTTTCTAACAGCCCGGTTATCATTCCGCGCAGCATGATGGCGGCACGACGCAGGTCGAGAGTAGAAGGCAGCAGCCCCAGTGTGACACTTTCAATCAGGAACGACTCTATTCTTGAGTATTCCGCAGCATATAAATTTTGTCTGATGGTAATTAATTCGCTCATTTCACCGGTAAATTCACATTTATGAAATGAAATGCTCAGAATAGCCCGCATTTTGGGATCGGAAGCCACAGACGTCAGAATGTAAATTAATATTTTCTTAAACACTAAAAGTGGATTATCCGGGTATTTTGCCCGATACTCTTGTTCAATAAAGCCAATTTTCGTATCGGTTATCGAACAGACTTCAGTAAACAGATCAACTTTATTTTTGAAGTGCCAATAGATCGCACCACGGGTCACACCTGCTTGTTTTGCAATATCCACTAATGACGTCGCAGACACGCCCTGCTCACTGAAGGCGGTTAACGCGGCATCAATAATCTGGCGGCGGGTTTCTCCGGCCTGTTGTTTAGTTTTTCGTGCCATGTAAGGCCTGTGTCATCTGAAGTTAATTTACATACATTCGTGTATGTTTGTATTATAGCACGCTGATTTATTAGTTAATCAACCATATTTACCGGTTAAAAATCGACATTTTATAGAGGTTTACTATGCGAAAAAACAGAGGCGTTCTACCTCTGGCGATGCTCGTTCTGTCCGGGAGCTTTCTGCTGTCCGGATGTGGTGAAGAGCAGAAGCAAGGGGGCGAAATGCCACCGCCGGATGTTAAAGTCGTCACACTGAAAGCTGCACCACTGACAGTGAGCACGGAACTGCCGGGACGAACTTCTGCTTACCGCATCGCGGAAGTGCGCCCTCAGGTCGGCGGCATTATTTTAAAACGCAACTACAAAGAAGGAAGTGACGTCAAAGAAGGCGAATCGCTCTATCAAATTGATCCGGCTCCTTTTCAGGCCACGCTGAACAGCGCGCAGGCTGAACTGGCAAAAGCCAGAGCGAATGCCGAACTGGCCCGCCTGACAGTGAACCGCTATAAACCGTTGCTGGGAACAAACTATATCAGCCGCCAGGATTATGATGAGGCTGTCTCCACACATGCACAGGCTCAGGCTGCGGTCCGGGCTGCACAGGCAGCTGTTCAGACAGCACAAATCAACCTGAACTATACCAAAGTCACTTCACCGATTTCCGGTCTGTCCGGTAAATCAAACGTGACTGAAGGTGCATTAGTGGCAACAGGTCAGAGCCAGCCGCTGACACTGGTTCAGCAGATTGACCCTATCTATGTGGATGTGACCCAGTCCAGCGATGATTATCTGCGCCTGAAACACGAAATCGCCAGCGGTGCCGTGGATAAAGAACAGGGCAAAGTTGCGGTCAGCCTGGTGACAGCTGAAAACAAAGATTATACCCATAAAGGTTATCTGGAATTCTCCGATGTGACTGTCGACGAAACCACCGGCTCCATCACCATGCGTGCTGTGTTCCCTAACCCGCAGGAATCCCTGCTGCCGGGCATGTTTGTCCGCGCCCGTGTGGATGAAGGTGTGCGTCCTGACGCCATCCTGGTTCCGCAGCAAGGGGTTATCCGTACAGCAAAAGGCGGTGCGGTGGTTAACGTGGTTAACGCCAAAAACGAAATCGAAGTCCGTCCGGTCACTGTCGGCCAGGCATATGGTAACAAATGGCTGGTTACCGCCGGTGTGAATAACGGCGAACGTGTTGTTGTCGAAGGCTTCCAGAAAATCAAGCAGGGTGCTGTCGTTAAGGCAACAGAGGTGGATTTAAATGCACAGCCGGCAACAGCTGCGCCGAAAGAAACTGAATCTGCCAGGAAGTCCCAATAAGGAGTCAGTGATTCATGCCAAAGTTTTTTATTGAAAGACCGATATTTGCATGGGTAATCGCCATTATTACCATGCTTGCAGGTCTGTTGGCGATCATGAAACTGCCGGTGGCACAGTATCCGACTGTTGCCCCGCCGGCGATTTCGATTTCCGCAACCTATCCGGGTGCGGATGCCGAGACGGTTCAGAATACGGTAACCCAGGTTATCGAACAGAACATGAACGGTATCGACAAAATGGTGTACATGTCTTCAACCAGTGACTCAGCAGGTAACATGAGTATCTCGCTGACCTTTGAAGCTGACGCCGATCCGGATATTGCCCAGGTTCAGGTACAGAACAAACTGCAGCTGGCTATGCCGTTACTGCCGCAGGAAGTGCAGCAACAGGGGATTACGGTTCAGAAATCAACCAGCTCCTTCCTGTTGGTTGCCGCGTTTATTTCCGATGATAAAGACATGACGCAGGATGATATTGCGGACTATGTCGGTTCAAACGTGAAAGACCCGCTCAGCCGTGTAACCGGTGTGGGGGAAACCCAGCTCTTCGGTACCCAGTACGCCATGCGTATCTGGCTCGATCCCGATAAACTGGTGAAGTACAACCTGACCACTGTCGATGTTATCAATTCGATTAAAATTCAGAACAACCAGGTTGCTGCCGGTCAGCTCGGGGGAACGCCCTCTGTTAAAGATCAGCGTCTGAACGCATCGATCATTGCACAGACCCGGCTGAATACTCCTGAGCAGTTCCAGGAAATCATGCTGCGCGTGAATACTGACGGTTCTGTTGTCCGTCTGAAAGACGTTGCTTATGTGGAACTCGGTGCAGAGAACTACGGGATTATCGCGCGTTATAACGGTAAACCATCTGCCGGTATCGGGGTTAAACTTGCCACAGGGGCCAACGCCCTGGATACAGCAAACGCAGTTCGTGAAAAACTGGCTGAAATGCAGCCGTATTTCCCGGACGGAATGCAGGTTGTTTATCCATACGATACAACACCATTCGTTAAAATCTCCATTTTCGAAGTGGTGAAAACACTGGTCGAAGCAATCATGCTGGTGTTTGTGGTGATGTATCTGTTCCTGCAAAATTTCCGTGCAACATTGATCCCGACTATCGCTGTTCCGGTCGTGTTATTAGGTACATTCGCCGTTCTTGCCGCCTTCGGGTATTCGATAAATACCCTGACGATGTTCGCGATGGTGCTGGCCATCGGCCTGCTGGTGGATGACGCCATCGTGGTGGTGGAAAACGTTGAACGTGTTATGCAGGAAACCGGCCTGCCGCCGAAAGAAGCCACAAAAGTATCGATGGGGCAGATTCAGGGTGCCCTGATGGGTATCGCCATGGTGCTTTCTGCGGTATTTATTCCGATGGCGTTCTTCGGGGGTTCAACCGGGGCAATTTACCGTCAGTTCTCTGTAACTATCGTATCAGCCATGATCCTGTCAGTATTAGTGGCATTAATTCTGACACCGGCCCTGTGTTCCACCATGCTGAAGCCTATCAAACAGGGCAGCCACGGTGCTCAGACCGGATTCTTCGGCTGGTTCAACCGGATCTTTGAGAAACAGACTCACCACTATACTGACAGCGTGGGTCGCATGCTGCGCGGTACCGGTCGTTATCTGCTGCTGTATGTTGTGCTGGTTGCAGCCATGATTGTGATGTTTGTCCGTCTGCCGTCTTCCTTCTTACCGGAAGAAGACCAGGGGGTATTCCTTGCCATGGTTCAGTTACCTCCGGGCTCCACACAGGAACAGACTCAGGTTGTCCTTAATGAAGTCAGTGATTACTTCATTAATACTGAGAAGAATGTGGTGGAATCTGCCTTTACCGTTAACGGCTTCGGTTTCGCCGGTCAGGGACAGAACATGGGTCTGGCTTTCGTTGTCCTGAAAAACTGGGATGAACGTAAAGCGAAAGAAGATAAAGTGGAAGCTATTGTCGGCCGTGCCAACGCGAAATTCAGCCAGAATTCAGGCGCAATTATTTATGCGTTCAACATTCCGGCAATTGTTGAGCTCGGCACATCCAGCGGCTTTGACCTTGAACTGATGGACAATGCCAACCACGGACATGAAGCTCTGACTCAGGCCCGTAACCAGTTACTGGGACTTGCAGGCAAACATCCGGATATGCTGGTTCAGGTTCGTCCGAACGGGATGGAAGATACATCTCAGTATCATCTCTATGTTGATCAGCAGAAAGCTGAAGCATTAGGTGTGGACATCAGCACTATCAATGCGACAATGAGCACCATGTTCGGCGGAACATACGTCAACGACTTTATCGATCGCGGACGTGTCAAAAAAGTCTATATTCAGAGTGATGCACAATTCCGTATGCTTCCTCAGAATATTTCTGAACAGTATGTCCGCAATAACAACGGTCAGATGGTTCCGTTCTCCGCCTTTGTTGATACGAAGAAAGATCCGTGGTCATTTGGTTCACCACGTCTGGAGCGTTACAACGGTTTACCGGCTATGCAGATTCAGGGGAGTGCCGCACCGGGTAAAAGTAGTGGTGATGCGATGAACCTGATGGAAGACCTGGCAAAAGAATTGCCGCCTGGCTTCGGCGTTGAGTGGACAGGTATGTCTTATCAGGAAAAAATGTCCGGTAACCAGGCGCCTGCGCTGTATACCATCTCACTCATTATCGTCTTCCTTTGTCTGGCAGCGTTATATGAAAGCTGGTCGGTTCCGTTCTCTGTTATGCTGGTCGTTCCGCTCGGGGTTATCGGCGCGCTGTTGCTGACCCATGCACGCGGGCTGGAAAACGACGTGTACTTCAAGGTCGGCCTGCTGACAACCATCGGTCTGTCGGCGAAGAACGCCATCCTGATTGTGGAATTCGCCAAAGACCTGATGGAGAAAGAAGGTAAAGGGCTGATTGAAGCAACACTGGAAGCCGTTAAGATGCGTCTGCGTCCTATCCTGATGACATCACTGGCCTTTATGCTCGGGGTTATTCCGTTAGTCCTGAGTAACGGTGCCGGTTCCGGTGCACAGAACGCCGTAGGTACAGGTGTGTTCGGTGGTATGATCGCCGCAACCTCACTGGCTATCTTCTTCGTACCGGTCTTCTATGTGGTTATCCGCCGCCGCTTCAGTAAGAAGAATGAGGACATTGAGCATGCTCATGCGGTAACGCAAAAGAGCGATAGTCCTGACGGATTTTAATCCTGCTTAAACATAAAAAGGTCACATTAGTGACCTTTTTTATTTTTTTGACATGATGAATATTTTTAAATTTGAGTAAGAAAAACTTAAATAAACAATAGATGAATGTAAATTATAACATTTTGCAAATGTAAGGTTTTGTCATAACACGTTATGATTCATCACCTGCCCTTTCCCATAAAAATTCAGTAAATTTAAGCAGATGAGTAATTATAACCTGTGTATCAGCGCATTTATTCTGCATTTAAATTTACTTTTTTTGTATTTTGGCTAGTGACAAGAGCGGAAATAGTGTTATATTACTAACAGGGTTAACTCAGACCTTTTTATTCACATCTTTTTCCGGAACATCACGTTCACTGACTGAAACAGATTAACACGTAATCAGCGTCTGGTTATCCGCTTGTGCTGAACGGAACTTTACATTACCTTTATTTATAACTAAAGGCTGATGATATATATAATACACCGACGTCGATAACGTAATAACTTACTCATGTGTTAATTATAATTTAACGTTTTTCAGCGCCTTATCATTCCCGGTTACATTCAGGAGGTGATTATGGACGAGTATTCTCCACGAAATTACGATATTGCGGTACTGAAGTATCTGTGTGATGAACTTTGCCGTGAAGGCACACAAACCCTCATCAGAAGCAATAATTATTGGGTTAATGATTTAGCCTCAGATTCAAACTTAAAACTTAACGAATTATTAGGTTACATTGCTGACGTGGCCTGGAGTTTTAAGATAAAACATACACAAAATAAGGATCTCATCTCATTTGTCGATGAATACATCGATGAAACTTACGCGCTGTTTGGTCAGATGGAAGTTTCGTTTAATGACGTTGAGGAATGGAAGAAGATGGCATCACTGGTAAGCAGCATGCTGACCAGCGAGGGGCATCTTGTCCACTAACGGAATACAGACTTATATATCAGTATATTGCGTACTAACAACTCAGCAAGAAGATAACATATGATGACTAAACTGGACTATCTCATGCGCTTACGTAAGTGCACTTCTATTGAAACACTGGAACGTGTCATTGAGAAAAACAAATATGAACTGACTGATGATGAGCTGGAGGTTTTTTATTCAGCAGCCGATCATCGTCTGGCCGAATTAACCATGAATAAACTGTATGACAAAATCCCGGCATCTGTCTGGAAATTTGTCCGTTAATTCAAACTGCTGTAACCGCCTCTCTTTCAGGCAATAGTCTTATTTTTAGTGATCCCGGGCCAAAGGCACAGCTGACTGACTTTGGCTTCCGATCATGCCCGCTATTTATCCCGCTATTCTTTACGTATATTACGATACAGATATAATTTATAACAAAAGCATATATTTTATGTTTGTTTCACTCACCAGATTATTAAATGACGATACCCATTTATTAAACTCAATGTATAGCGAAAATTTCATTTTCACTGTTTACCACTATAATGGGTTAAATCAAAAATAAGATTTTTACCTGAACATGCGATTTTATGTGAAACTCTCTCTTTTACACTAAGAACATAAAACAAATTTTACCTATATTGCTATATCCTTATATCTGATGTTGCCCGCTGAATGCCGGAGTTTGTGCGGACAGGGATAATGTTAAATTATGAATATATGAATAATATGCGCCGGATGAATAACGGGAGAAACTCGCTGTGCAGACAGAGGCAAACGGTATCAATAACGGGATAATCACAGAGACGGGTACAACAGAAATGGGTGGGGGCCTTGCCAGCGACATCCCGGCACACAATTCCCCTGCTATGGCTGCTTCCTTCCGGACCTGACCGAGTTAACAAGTTCATGTTGCGGGAGAACCAACAAAGCCCCCATAGGAACCCTCAATAATGAGGCTGTGCCATTATCCGGGATCAGCACTGAAATAGCAAGGCAACCGGTGCTGACCGCTGTATTTTTACACACTACTGACACAACGACATACCTCTGCCGGTCAGGAACCGCACATAACGGCGGTTTATCATTTTTCAATTGCACTGACAGCGATTAGAATGACCGGTTCCTGCTGAAAATACTTAATAAGGGTAACCATGAGCCTGGCATTAGAAAATCTGATAAACCTGATGGCACTCGAAAAACTCGAAGACGGGTTATTCCGGGGGCAAAGTGAAGATCTCGGCCTGCCGCAGGTCTTTGGCGGACAAGTTGCCGGACAGGCACTGTATGCAGCGGGACAGACCGTTCCGGCTGATCGCCGCGTTCATTCATTCCACAGCTATTTTCTGCGCCCCGGCGACAGCCATAAACCGATTATTTATGATGTGGAAAATCTGCGTGACGGCAAAAGTTTCAGTGCCCGCCGTGTCAGCGCGATTCAGAACGGAAAACCGATTTTCTATATGACCGCCTCTTTCCAGGGGGAAGAGAGCAGTTTTGAGCATCAGAATGCCATGCCGGAAGTTCCGGGCCCTGACGAACTCGCCTCTGAAACTGATATTGCCCGCAAGATCGCCGCGAATCTGCCACCGAAAATGCAGGCACTGTTCCTGCGTGAGCAGGCTATTGAATGGCGGCCGGTGCGTTTTTACAGCCCGTTTCAGAACCCGGAGAATCCGCCGGTGCGTTATACCTGGCTGAAAACCAACGGCACCATACCGGATGATCAGGCGCTGCATCAGTATCTGCTCAGTTATGCTTCTGACTACAATTTCCTGCCGACTGCCCTCCAGCCACACGGCTACGGCTTTATGCAGCCGGAAATTCAGATTGCCACGATTGATCATTCCATGTGGTATCACCGCCCGTTCCGGCTGGATGAATGGCTGCTGTATGCCGTGGAAAGCCCGACAGCGTCCGGCGGACGCGGGTTTGTCCGTGGTCACTTCTATAATCAGACCGGCGTGCTGGTTGCATCCACTGTACAGGAAGGCGTTCTGCGCTTGCGGGATATTTAAGCGCCTGCGGTAAAAAAGCCCCCGCTGTACATCGGTGAGCGGGGGCTTACTTTTTTTCAGCTATGAGCGGTTATAGGCCTGTTCACCATGCGTACTGATATCCAGCCCGCTGATCTCATCTTCTTCTGTGCAGCGTACACCGGTTGTCAGTGCCGCGCATTTGAATGCGATGTAAGTAATCACTCCGCTCCAGAGCACAGTAACCAGGATGCTTTCCGCCTGAATCCATACCTGATGCAGCATAGTGACACCTTCTGCATAACCGGTACCGCCGAGAGCGGACGCAGTAAACACGCCGGTCAGCAGACAGCCCGCAATACCGCAGACGCCGTGGATCCCGAAGACATCGCAGACATCATCCGCTTTCAGGCGGCGCTTCAGTGCAGTGACGCCCCAATAACCGGCAATACCGCTGATAAGGCCGATAACTATCGCCCCCGCGACGCCCACGGTCCCGGCCGCCGGGGTGATCCCGACCAGACCACCGATACAGCCGGAACACGCACCGAGAAGTGAGGGCTTACCCCGCATGCACCACTCTGCAATCACCCACGCCAGCACGCCCGCCGCCACCGCAATCACGGTATTCAGAAAAGCCAGTGCTGCAATACCATCCGGTTTTCCGGCCGATCCGGCATTAAACCCGAACCAGCCGATATAGAGGATCGCCGTACCGGTAAATACCATCGGCAGACTGTGCGGTTTGGTGGCGGTTTTCCCCGGTAACAGGCGCGGTCCCAATATGTAAGCACCAACTAACCCGGCAACCGCCGCGTTGATATGCACAACGGTTCCCCCGGCAAAATCCAGTGCACCATCTTCCGCCAGCCAGCCGCCGCCCCAAACCATATGCGCCATCGGTACATAAGCCAGAGAGAACCAGATAACGGTGAACAACAGAAAGGCCGTGAATTTGATCCGTTCTGCCAGCGCACCGGTGATAAGTGCAACAGTAATTGCCGCAAAAGAGCCCTGGAAAATAACATGTGTCAGCTGGCTGATACTGCCGCTGTTACTGACAGGCGTGATCCCGCTGAGAAATGCATGAGACAGACCGCCAATCACCCCATTTCCGTCAGAAAATGCCATGCTGTAGCCATAAAAAACCCATAACAGCAGCACCAGCGCGAAGCTGACAATCACCTGTGTCATGACTGATAACACATTCTCACGTCGTACCAGTCCGCCGTAAAACAGCGCGATACCGGGAAGTGTCATAAAATACACCAGTGCGGCACAAATCAGCATAAAACCATTATCCGCACGCTCCATTCCTTCCGTTGCACTGAATGCCGGAAGCGGCAGCGCCGCGGACATCACAACAGGCAAGACCATTTTTCGTTTCATCATCTGAGCATCTCCGCGCGGTTTAAATAGCTTCATCATTTTGTTCACCGGTACGGATCCGCACCGCCTGAGTAATGTCTGAAACAAATATTTTCCCGTCACCGATACTGCCGGTATATGCCGAGCGGCAAATTGCCTCAATAATGCGATCAAGAGAATCATCAGGCACAACAATCGTAAGCTGCGTCTTCGGCAGAAAATCCGTGCTGTACTCTTCCCCCCGGTACAGCTCAGTGTGCCCCTTCTGTCTGCCCGCACCCCGTACTTCCAGTACAGTTAATCCCTGAATACCCTCTTCGTTCAGCGCATCTCTGACGTCATTAAGTTTAAAAGGCTTGATGATGGCCATTATCATTTTCATCGCATTCTCCGCTTCAGGTTGCTGGTGTCCTGAGGACAAATTGCAAAAGTGATGCCAATAAGCAGAATGGAAATTAAATCTATTAATTACAATGAGATAAAAATAAAAAAGGTGTCTGATTCATCAGACACCTTTTCCTGTTATGCGGGGATTGCACTTTTTTACAGCATCATGCACCTGTTTATGTGAACGATCTCACAATTATAGTGCAGGGGTATAGTTCTCTTCCGGGGCGTTGAGTGATTCCCCGACCTGCTGCAGCTGATACATCTGGTAATAGCGGCCCTTCTCTGCCAGTAACGCCCGGTGAGAGCCGGATTCCGCCATTTCGCCGCGGTTGAGCACATAAATGGTGTCCGCATCGACAATCGTGGACAGTCGGTGTGCAATCACCACCAGTGTGGTTTCACGGCGGATCAGCTGTAAGGCTTTCTGGATAGCCTGCTCAGTACCGGAATCGATATTGGCGGTTGCCTCATCCAGTATCAGGATTTTCGGGGTCTGCACCAGCACCCGTGCCATGGCCAGCAACTGTTTCTGCCCGTCAGACAAGGTGTTACCCTGCTCACCCAGTTCGGTATCCAGCCCGTATTCAAGCTGTGAGACATGCTCACTCAGCTGAACCATCTCCAGCACCCGGTGAATGCGCTCATCATCAATATCCCGTCCGAGGGTGATATTGTCGCGGAAAGAGGCGGCCATAATGACCGGATCCTGCTGCACCATCGCGATGCCCTGCCGCAGTGCTTTATGTGAGAATTGTTCCAGCGGACGCCCACCGAGGCTGATTTCCCCGGCCTGCCACGGATAGTAGCCCATCAGCAGGTTTGCCAGTGTGCTTTTCCCGCTGCCGGTATGCCCGACAAAGGCGACAAAACTGTGCTCCGCCACATCGATACTGATATCACGCAGCACCGGTTTTCCGGGTTGATAGGCAAATGTCAGGTGTGATACACGGATACTGCCGCCGGTCAGCGGCTGATCATCTGCCCCGTATTTCTGCTGCGGGCTGTCCATCAGCTCAAAAACACGCTCACCGGAAATCACCGCCTGCTGTAAAACAGACTGCTGGGATGTCAGCGTGATAAGCGGTTCATTCAGCCGCCCGAGGTAGGTGATAAACGCATATAACACCCCGACGCCGATAACGCCGGTGCCCTCAACCCCGAACAATAACATCAGACCACAGAGGATCGCCGCCGAAAACAGGCTCAGCAGCGGACGCAGCAAAATGCCGTCCAGCCGCAGTGCCGCCATTCTGACCTCATAATGACGGCGGTTGGCGGCAAACATCCTTTCCCCGAAACGCGCCTGCTGGCGGAACTGCTGAATCACTGTCATGCCGCTGATAATTTCATGGAAACCATCGTTAATATCGGCCAGATAACTGCGCACCCGGCGCACAATCGGCGTGCTCAGCCGCTGATAGATCCACATCACCAGCATCACCGCCGGGAACATCGCGGTTGCCACCAGCGCCATCCGCCACTCCAGGGAGTACATGGCAATCAGCATCACCACAATCAGCGCCACGCTGCGGAACAGCGTCGGCAGCACGTTGACAAACAGGTCTTTGATCATCTCCGTGTCATTGGTGACACGGGAGATCAACTGCCCGACCGGCTGGGTGTCAAATGCACTCAGCGGCTGGCGCAGTGCGGCATCCATCACATCGGCGCGCAGTGTCTGGACCACGCCGACAGCGGCCTGGTTGAAATAAATCAGCTGAAAATAGTGCAGCAGCGATGCGGCAATCTGTAAGGCGACAAACCCGGCCACCAGCAATAATGTCACTGACAGGACAATCTGATTTTTCGCCACCATATTGTCGATAAAATAGCTCACCAGAACCGGTGCGGCGACTTCAGCAATGGCTGTCAGCCACAGCATCACAATGGCAACGGCCATCGGACGGCGGTAGTTACGGCCATAGCCGAGCAGACGTTTCAGCGACGGCCACAGGTTTTTTGCCGCTTCCGGGCGGGTCTGTTCACTCATCGAGCGCGGCCTCTAACTGCTGATAATGATACATTTCGCGATACCATCCGTTCTGATTAATCAGCTCCTGATGACGCCCCTGTGCACTGATACCGCCCTGTTGCAGCACCAGAATATTGTCGGCTTCAGTCAGCGCCGAGAGCCGGTGCGCACTGATAATCACCGTACGGCCCTCCCCCCAGCGCCGCAGATTTTGCAGGATCCGGTATTCCGTCTGCCCGTCCACTGCGGAAAGTGCATCATCGAGGATCAGGATCTCCGCATCCATCAGCAAAGCACGGGCAATGGAGATCCGCTGTTTCTGCCCGCCGGACAGCATCACGCCCCGCTCACCGGCCTGAGTTTCATAACCGAGCGGCAATCGTTCAATATCATCATGAACACTGGCCAGCCGGGCCGCGTGTTCAATTTCTTCCTGTGTCGCCCCGGGCCGCCCAAGCGCAATATTATTGGCGATAGTATCGGAGAACAGAAACGGCGTCTGATTCACCACCGCCAGCCGGGCATGCCAGCCGGCGAAGGTCAGTTCCGGCAGCGGTCTGCCCTGAAAACAGATGGTTCCCGCTGTCACATCATAATGACGCTGGATTAGTGCCAGCAGCGTGGATTTACCGCAGCCGGTCGGACCGCACAACCCGAGCAGTTGGCCCGGTCTGAGGGTAAAACGGATATCATGCAGAACCGCCCGGCGGCTTTCCGGATAGCAGAATTCATTCACGGCAACGGACAGCTCGCCGCGTCCCGGTTGCGGGGATTCTGTACCATCCGCCAGTACCGGCGGGGTTTCAAGAAGAGATTGGATCCGGCTGTAGGCCGCGCTGCCGCGCTCCACAATGTTAAACATCCAGGCTAATGCCAGCATCGGCCAGATCATCAGCCCGAGATACATAATAAAGCTGGTCAGCCCGCCGAGCGTCAGTGTGCCCTGCATCACCATCCAGCTGCCGCCGGCAACCGCGAGCAGGTTTGACATCCCGATAGCCATTATAATGGTCGGGTCGAAACGGGCATCTATCTGTGCCACATGCATATTTTTGCGTCCGGCTTCCGCCGCAACGGATTCAAACCGGGAAGACTGATGATCTTCCAGGCCAAAAGCTTTAATCATCCGGATACTGCTGAGGCTTTCCTGCGCGTGGTTATTCAGGGAGGAAAATGCACCCTGCGCTGTTTTAAAGCGCTGATGCAGCTGCTGCCCGTAACGTTTGATAGCCAGAGCCATCAGCGGCATCGGCAGCAGGGAAAGCAGTGTCAGCTGCCAGCTGATCTCAATACTCATCGTCAGCAGGACCACCAGTCCCATGACAAAAGAATCCACCAGCGTCAGCACCCCCTCTCCGGCGGCAAACACCACTTTGTCCACGTCATTGGTACTGCGGGCAATCAGGTCACCGGTCCGGTAACGGTGATAAAAGGCCGGAGACTGGCGGCTGAACTGCTGATAAAAATCCTGACGCAGACGTACCGCCAGCTTGTAGGAGGCACCGAATAACCAGACCCGCCAGATATAGCGCAGAATATAAATCACCAGTGCGATAAGCAGCATCACGCCGACCCAGCCCCACAGCGTGGTGGTGGTCATCGTCTCTTTGGTCACGCCGTCAACAATGATGCCGACAAAGCGCGGCGGCAGGATCTGTAACACCGCGATAATGATCAGAAAAGTGACCGCACCGGTATAGCGCCGCCATTCACTGAGGAAATACCATTTTAATTGGGCAAATAATCTCACAGGATCCCGTATAACATCTCAGGTTAATAATCAGTCCGCTTTGCATTTCTCCGGAATCGGCAATGCGGTGGTGTACTTTATGCGCTCCATCGCAAAATTGGAAGTCACATCAATTAAACCGGGCACACCGTTAACCAGTTTTTTGTAAAAATGATCGAAGCATTTCATGTCCACCACCTCGACCTGCAGCATGTAGTCAAATTCCCCGGCCATCCGGTAAAACTCCACCACATCAGGCATCTGCTGAACAAATTCCACAAACTGAGTATACCACTCACTGCTGTGGTGCTGTGTCTTGATCATGACGATCACCGTCAGTCCCAGCCCGAGCTTCTCCGGGTCCAGCAGCGCCACACGTTTGCGGATATACCCTTCATCTTCCAGCCGTTTCAGCCGTTTCCAGCAGGGAGTGGATGTCAGGTTCACCGCTTCGGACAGGGTGTTCAGTGATAATGCAGCATCTTCCTGCAAAAGTTGTAACAATTTACGGTCTGTTTTATCTAACATATCACCACCAGAGAGAATAAATTTCTCCATATCATGCATGATACAGAAAATAGAAAAAGCCTTTTCTCTCACAGAATTGCTAAGATGCATCAACAGACCGTGAGGAGATACTACATGACAACCCAATGGACCACATCCGCCATTAATGCCATTCAGGCCGATTATCAGCGCAGTGCTGACACCCACCTGATCCCGCTGGAATTACCCGTTTACCCGGGGGTTTCATTATATCTCAAAGATGAAAGCACTCACCCGACCGGCAGCCTGAAACACCGCCTGGCGCGTTCGCTTTTCCTGTACGGCCTGTGTAACGGCTGGATCCGCGAAGGCACACCGGTGATTGAAGCGTCCTCCGGCAGCACCGCTGTCTCTGAAGCGTACTTCGCCCGTCTGCTCGGCCTGCCGTTTATCGCCGTGATGCCGCGCTGCACCGCACGCCGCAAAATTGAACAGATTGAGTTCTACGGCGGACAGTGCCACTTTGTGGACAGCAGTGCGCAGATTTATGCAGAATCCGAGCACCTGGCCCGCGAAACCGGCGGCCACTATATGGATCAGTTCACCTATGCCGAGCGTGCCACTGACTGGCGCGGCAACAACAATATTGCCGAAAGTATTTACCGTCAGATGTCACGGGAAGCCCATCCGGTACCGCGTTACATTGTGATGAGCGCAGGTACCGGCGGTACTTCTGCCACGCTCGGCCGGTTTATCCGCTATCAGGGACATGACACAAAACTGGTTGTCGTCGATCCTGAAAACTCTGTTTTTTATGACTGCTACCATCAGAAATGCTCGCATCTGCGCTGCGATACCGGCAGTAAGATTGAAGGCATCGGCCGTCCGCGCGCAGAACCGTCTTTTATCCCGGGCGTGATTGATGATGTGATCAAAGTCAGTGACCAGTGCAGTATCGCCACCCTTTACTGGCTGGAAAAACTGCTCGGCCGCCGCACCGGTGCCTCCACCGGTACCAACGTCTGGGGCGCACTGCAACTGGCGAAACAGATGCATGAACAGCAACAGACCGGCTCAATTGTGACACTGATTTGCGACAGCGGCGAACGCTATCCGGACACCTATTACAACCCGCAGTGGGTGGCAGACAACATCGGCGATCTGACTGACGCACAGGCAACACTACCCAAATGGTGATGCAGCCGTTACCATAAACCTTATCTTTTTATAATGAGGTTTACCGATGAAACGTGCTGTGGTCGTATTCAGTGGCGGGCAGGACTCCACAACCTGCCTGATTCAGGCACTACGCAACTATGATGAAGTGCATTGTGTGACGTTTGATTACGGACAGCGCCACAGTCAGGAAATAGACGTTGCCCGTAAACTCAGCCTGAAACTGGGTGCAGCGGCACATAAGGTGCTGGATGTCTCTCTGCTGAATGAACTGGCGGTCAGCAGCCTGACCCGTGATAACATCCCGGTGCCCGGGTTCAGTGAAAGTGAACAAAGTGATATTCCGAATACCTTTGTCCCGGGCCGTAATATCCTGTTTCTCACCCTGACGGCGATTTATGCTTATCAGGTCAATGCAGAAGCGATTATCACCGGTGTCTGTGAAACCGATTTTTCCGGTTATCCGGATTGCCGGGACGAGTTTGTCAAAGCACTGAACAAAGCCGTCAACGCCGGTCTTGCCCGTGATATCCGCTTTGAAACCCCGCTGATGTGGCTGGATAAAGCACAAACCTGGGCGCTGGCTGATTATTACGGACAACTGGATACCGTCCGCACAGAAACACTGACCTGCTATAACGGCATTCAGGGGGATGGCTGCGGGGAATGCGCCGCCTGCCATCTGCGCCGCAACGGACTGGACAGCTATCTTGCTGATCGCAGTGCTGTTATGGCCGCCATGAAAAAAATTACCGGCCTGCATTAAGTGCCTGTTACGCCCGGCAACCCGCCGGGCGCTCTTCTGCTCTGACGGTGATCAGTCCTCTTTCGGTGCCGTCAGCAACTCAAATTTATCGCGGATCTCCCCTTCAATCGGGATCGCTTTACCGGTTTTCATATTTACAAAGACAAAGGTCACTTCCGCATCCGCCACAACCTGCTTATCTTCCTGACGGGTAATTATCTGTTTGAGAACACCGCTTTTCTGCCCCGCGTGCTGTAAATAGCTGTCTATCACCAGCCGCTCTCCCACATACACCGGCAGCCGGTAGTTAATATTGATATTCACCACCACCACGGCGATATCCATCTGTTTGAACCAGCGGTAAGCATCGTAGCTTTCCAGCCAGTCCCAGCGGGCGGCCTCCAGAAACTCCAGATAACGCGCATTGTTAACATGTCCGAAGGCATCAATATGGTAGCCAATCACTTTAATTGTGGTGCTCATAATATCTCTCCCTTTACTCTGTTTCCGGTATTCCCTTCCCCGTCAGCCCGGGGAAGGGAAATCAGCCTCTGCTGATATTACAACTCTATCTTATCGCTGTTCATCGTAAAAATACGCTCACCAATACCATATACATCCTTCAGTTGTTCCGCAGAAGTAAATGGTCCGTTTTCCGTGCGGTACTCCACAATCCGCTGTGCTTTTTTCGGCCCGACACCACTGAGTTCCCGGGCCAGTTCTTCCGCAGTCGCGGTATTAATGCTGATGCGGTTTGTTTCCTGTGCAACAGACTGCTGAACCTGCGCACTGTCTGCCGGTGGTGCAGCCTGAGCCAGTGCGGAAGTACTGAAAAAACCGCCGGTTAACAGTGCTGATGTTAATAATAATGCAGATGTCCATTTTGTTTTCATGCTATTTCTCCTTTTGTGTTTAGCACGAAACGGAGTGTCGCAAAAATTTTTTCTGCCGGGGGATTTTCAGAACAGAAATGCGAAAGGCTGCGAACGCAGCCTTTCAGATGATGTAAAACGACATTTTATTTTTCGGTACAGATCGAAAAATTTTAGTTCATATTTCTCACATCAATATCTGCGTTAGCACGCAGGTTCAGCAGTAATGATTCCAGCTCAGTGGACGCCATTTGCTGACGCAGCACTGTACGCAGCTCAGTTTTTTCCTGATCTGTTGCCGTACCGGCTGTGACTTTATCCAGCTGTACCAGAACAATGTTACCCTTGCCGTCAATGGTGCGGCTGTAGGTCGGTTTACCGTCCGCAGGATGCGGCTGGGTAAAGGCAGCATTGATAACCGGGTCTGACGGATTCAGGCGCTGAACAGTCTGCTCTGCACCGAATTTCACACCGGCTTCTGTTAACGCGGCGTCGCCTTTACCTTCTTTCAGTGCCGTCAGCAGTTTATCCGCTTCCGCATTCAGCGCGGCTTCCGCTTTGCTGCGCTTCACCAGCGCGTCAATGTCTGACTTCACTTTTTCAAAGGATTCCACTGCTTCCGGACGATATTCATCAACACGGATCACAAAGGCACGGTCACCGGAAACGGTGATGATGTCAGAGTTAGCACCGGAAGGTCCTTTCTCATCAAACAGTTTGTTTTCCGTTAATGCTTTTAACACTTCCGGATAGTTAACCGCATCCGGCAGACTGTTCAGGGCAAACCAGTCAGTCTGTACAGCTTTAACGCCGGTTGCCTGCTCAACACCCATCAGGGATTCGTTATCGTTCGCAGCAGCTTCACTGGCTTTCTGCTGGAGGTCAAAGAAGGCTTTGCTTGCCGCTTCGCCTTTGGCCAGACGGGTGGCTTCTTCTTTCACATCCGCCAGCGGTCTGACGGTTTCCGGCTCGTACACATCCAGACGGAAAATCGCGTAGCCGTTATCCACTTTCAGAACCTCTGAAATCTGACCGGCGGTTGTCAGCCCGGCACCTTTAATTTCAGGGATCAGCGCAGCATCTTCCATCCAGCCGATCACGCCGCCGTTACGGGCAGTCAGTTTATCGGTGGATTTTTCTTTAGCCAGGGTTTTGAAATCCGCCCCGTTTTTCAGTTCATTCAGTACCGCTTTGGCATCATCTTCCGTCGCCAGGGTGATCTGACTGTACTCGCCTTTTGCCGGCACAGTAAAACGCGGGATATTTTTGTCGTAGTAGTCCTGAATCTGTTCTTCAGTGACTGATGTGTTGTCCTGGATATTCGCGGCATCCAGCTCAACAAAACTGATTTTTAAGGACTGCGGCGCAATGAAGCTGTTTTTATTCTTCGCGTAATAAGCCTGCAGCTCTTCATCGGTTGTGGTCTGTTTTGCCTGAGCAGAAGCCAGATCCAGTGTCGCGGTACGGATGGTACGTGACTGGAGTAAAACAGCTGCGGCATTGGTCACTTCGGAATCAAGCACAAATGAGTCACGCACAAACGGCTGAACCAGCTGTGCCTGAATCATCTGCTTGCGCAGATAAGTTGCGTAGTTGTCACCGGTGATACCGTTACGGGACAGGAATGTCTCATACGCCTGCTGGCTGAACTGACCGTTAACCTGAAAATCAGGCTCCTGACGAATTGCGCTGATAATCTGGTCATCACTGACGGTGATACCTAATTTCCGTGCATACTGTTCCAGCAGAATGGTGTCAATCATCTGGTTCAGCGCCTGAGAACGGATTTGTTTAACGCCCTCTTCGGTGCTGACTAACTGCGAGAACAGATCACCCAGCTGAGCCTGCTGGCGGTTACGCTCTTCCTGGAAGGCGCGCTCTAACTGCTGGACCGATATTTCAGTATCGTTCACTTTGGCAGCATAGTTAGAACCGCTGACGAGGTAACCACCCACACCTGTCAGAATAAATGACAGGATAATGATGGCGAAGACAATTTTAATCACAGGGTTGTTCGCCGCTGTGCGCAGGTTTTCCATCATAAGAAATCCAAACTCCGCTTTGGTAAAAGAAAAATCAGGTCAGGGGAAATTATGCCCTAAAACAAAAAAAAGCGCATCATTCTGATGCGCTTCCTGTTTAGCTTTATACGGTTTTTGTGCCCGGGACAGATAAATATCCCGGTGCCTGAGGAAAAACTCAGCCGTTTACTGCGTCTTTAAGACCTTTACCTGCACGGAAAGCCGGGACTTTCGCAGCGGCGATTTTGATCTCTTTTCCGGTCTGCGGGTTACGGCCTGTACGTGCTGCACGCTCACGAACAGTGAAAGTACCGAAACCAACCAGAGCCACGTCATCCCCGCCCTTCAGAGAATCGGTTACTGAACCAATAATTGCATCTAACGCGCGACCAGCCGCAGCTTTAGAAATATTAGCGTCTGCAGCAATTTTATCGACCAATTGTGACTTATTCACTATTATCATCCCCTTTCAGAATTTTCGGCCCGGATTTACGAAGTATGTTCCTGACAGCCACAGCCGTTATATCAAGCCTTTTCGCTCTTGGCAAGATTGCAGACTTCGCATGTTTCGTAAGAATGTTCGCTAAATTAGCGGGACAAAAAAAGGCTGACAAGTCCTAAAGTACCTGTCAGCCCTTTATTTATCTGAACTTCTTGACGCAGGTCACTATTTCCTACGCCTTTTTACTTACCACTTCCATACCAAAAGCAGGATTCACTAAGGCAAGTGAAAGAACTTCATCTATTGTTTTAACCGGATGAATATCCAGATCCGCTTTTACGTTATCCGGAATTTCTTCCAGATCACGGCGGTTTTCGTCCGGAATCAGAACAGTCTTAATGCCGCCGCGGTGTGCTGCCAGCAGTTTTTCTTTCAGACCGCCGATTGGCAGCACCAGACCACGCAGGGTAATTTCCCCGGTCATCGCCACATCCGCACGTACCGGGTTACCGGTCAGTGCGGAAACCAGTGCGGTACACATTGCGGTACCGGCACTCGGGCCGTCTTTTGGTGTTGCACCTTCCGGTACGTGGACGTGAATGTCGCGTTTTTCATAGAAATCATTATTGATCCCTAATTTATCCGCCCGGGCACGCACCACGGTTAACGCTGCCTGGATAGATTCCTGCATCACTTCACCCAGTGAACCGGTGTAGGAGAGTTTCCCTTTACCCGGAACCGCTGCGGTTTCGATGGTCAGCAGGTCACCGCCGACTTCTGTCCACGCCAGACCGGTAACCTGGCCCACACGGTTTTCAGTATCAGCACGGCCGTAATCCACTTTCTGCACACCCAGGTAATCTTTCAGGTTGTCCTGATTAATCTCGATGTGTTTCAGTGTCTTATCCATCAGCAGCTGTTTCACCGCTTTACGGCACAGTTTGGAGATTTCACGCTCCAGTCCGCGCACGCCCGCTTCACGGGTGTAATAACGGATAATGCCGAGGATCGCGCTGTCATCAATATGCAGCTCGGTTTTCTTCAGTGCGTTGCGCTCAATCTGCTTCGGCAGCAGGTGGCGCTTGGCAATGTTGAGTTTCTCATCTTCCGTATAACCGGACAGACGGATCACTTCCATACGATCCAGCAGCGGTGCCGGAATATTCATGGAGTTGGATGTCGCGACAAACATGACGTCGGACAGATCGTAATCCACTTCCAGGTAGTGATCGTTAAACGCGATATTCTGTTCCGGATCCAGCACCTCAAGCAGTGCGGAAGCCGGATCGCCGCGCATATCCGATGACATTTTATCGATTTCATCCAGCAGGAACAGCGGGTTTTTCACGCCAACTTTTGCCATTTTCTGGATAAGTTTACCCGGCATAGAACCAATGTAGGTACGGCGGTGACCGCGGATTTCCGCTTCATCACGCACGCCGCCCAGCGCCATACGGACATATTTACGGCCGGTTGCACGGGCAATGGACTGCCCCAGAGAGGTTTTACCCACCCCC
The DNA here is from genome assembly GCF_000512315.2 of Morganella sp. EGD-HP17. Taxonomy (NCBI): domain Bacteria; kingdom Pseudomonadati; phylum Pseudomonadota; class Gammaproteobacteria; order Enterobacterales; family Morganellaceae; genus Morganella; species Morganella sp. EGD-HP17. The sequence continues at coordinate 211,883 of NZ_AZRH01000001.1, read as the reverse complement.
GGCGGTCCGACGAGGCACAGGATAGGCCCCTTGATTTTGCTGATACGGCTTTGTACCGCCAGATATTCAAGGATGCGCTCTTTCACCCGCTCCAGGCCGTAATGGTCACTGTCGAGGATTTCCTGCGCTTTAAGCAGATCTTTTTTCACTTTACTGCGCTTGACCCACGGAACCTGAATCATCCAGTCAATATAGCTGCGGACAACCGTCGCTTCCGCTGACATCGGCGACATCATTTTCAGTTTCTGTAATTCCGCTTCGGCTTTCTCTTTTGCCTCTTTCGGCATCTGCGCTTCTTCGATTTTGCGTTTCAGCGCTTCTGCTTCATCCGGCGCGTCGTCCATCTCACCCAGTTCTTTCTGGATAGCTTTCATCTGCTCATTGAGATAGTACTCGCGCTGGCTTTTTTCCATCTGCTTTTTGACGCGGTTACGGATGCGTTTCTCAACCTGTAACAGATCGATTTCCGATTCCATCATCGCCATCAGATATTCGAGACGCTCAACCACATCTGACATTTCCAGAACAGACTGTTTGTCCTGTAATTTCAGTGTCATATGGGAAGCGATAGTGTCAGCCAGTTTGGCGACATCGTCGATACTGTGCAGAGATGTCAGGACTTCCGGCGGGATCTTTTTATTCAGCTTGATATAGCCTTCAAACTGGTTGATCGCCGTGCGCAGCAATACTTCCTGCTCGCGCTCGTCCACGACAGGGGATTCCATCAGCTCTGCCTGGGCAGAGAAGAAATCGCCGTTGTCACTTAATGTTTTGATATGCGCACGTTGCAGGCCTTCGACCAGCACTTTGACGGTGCCGTCCGGCAGTTTCAGCATCTGTAATACAGACGCGACTGTCCCGACGGAAAATAAATCATTGACGCCCGGCTCATCCGTTGACGCTTCTTTTTGTGCTACCAGCAGCACTTTTTTATCCATATCCATCGCTGTTTCCAGACAGTGGATAGATTTTTCGCGCCCGACAAATAAAGGAATAACCATGTGGGGGTAGACCACCACATCGCGCAAAGGCAGTACCGGGATTTCAATGCGTTCAGCACGCTCAGGATTCATAGAGCACTCTCTTCGTTTAGCTTACGCCTTGTTGGGAACGTCGTGAAACGCGTTATCACGGGTTCCACTCCATAGAATAATCAATATATGGGGATGCATTTCTCACATTCAACACTTTATTTAGTAAGAAAAGCAAAATGAGGGAAAATTCCCTCATTTAGTTAATATTGATAACAACTGCGCTAACTTTCCGTTACTCGCCGGAAACCTGAGCTTCCGGTTTGCGGTAAATCAGCATCGGTTCGGTCTGGTTGGTTATCACGTTTTCATCGATAACCACTTTTTCGACATTTTCCATCGACGGTAAATCATACATCGTGTTGAGCAACGCAGCCTCAACGATGGAACGCAGACCACGGGCACCGGTTTTACGGTTCATGGCTTTTTTCGCAATGGCAATCAGTGCTTCACGGCGGAACTCAAGTTCAACATCTTCAATGCTGAACAGCGCCTGATACTGTTTTGTCAGCGCGTTTTTCGGTTCCTGAAGGATCTGAATCAGCGCATCCTCACTCAGTTCACCGAGCGTTGCCACGACAGGCAGACGGCCGATAAATTCCGGGATCAGACCAAATTTGATCAGATCTTCCGGTTCAACCTGAGCCAGTAATTCGCCTTCTGTCGCTTTGTCTTTCTCGCCGCGCACTTCCGCACCGAAACCGATACCGGAACGGGTGTTCAGACGCTGACCGACCACTTTATCCAGACCGGCAAACGCCCCGCCGCAGATAAACAGAATTTTCGAGGTATCAACCTGTAAAAACTCCTGCTGCGGATGTTTGCGCCCGCCCTGCGGCGGAACAGCAGCGATAGTCCCTTCAACCAGTTTCAGCAGAGCCTGCTGAACGCCTTCACCGGAAACATCACGGGTAATCGACGGGTTATCTGATTTACGGGAGATTTTATCGATTTCATCAATATAGACGATACCGCGCTGTGCTTTCTCCACATCATAGTCGCATTTCTGTAAAAGCTTCTGAATGATGTTTTCGACATCCTCCCCCACATAACCGGCTTCGGTCAGTGTGGTGGCATCCGCCATGGTGAACGGCACATCCAGGTAGCGGGCCAGAGTTTCAGCCAGCAGGGTTTTACCGCTGCCGGTCGGGCCGATCAGCAGAATGTTACTTTTACCCAGTTCCACACCGTCAGCGGTTTTATCGCCGTTGCGCAGACGTTTGTAGTGGTTGTATACCGCGACTGCCAGCACTTTTTTAGCCAGTTCCTGACCAATGACATAGTCATCGAGGTGCTGACGAATTTCATGAGGCGTCGGCAGTTCACTGCGCTCACTGCCACGGGCCGGGATCAGATCTTTAATTTCTTCACGGATAATATCGTTGCATAAATCAACGCATTCATCACAGATATACACTGACGGGCCGGCAATCAGTTTCTTAACCTCATGCTGACTTTTTCCGCAGAAAGAGCAGTACAGCAGCTTTCCTGAACCGTCTTTGCGTTTGTCTGTCATCAGTAAACCTCACTTAATCAGTACAGCTCACCGCCTGTGAGCCGCAAAAAATGTCACAGCACCGCAGTACCCTGCCGCCCGGCAGGATACGGGCAGTGCCTGTGTTACTTACCGGTGTGTGTAAATATGGTCAACCAGACCGTATTCCTGCGCTTCTTTCGCGGACAGGAAGCGGTCACGCTCGGTATCACGCTGAATTTCCTCAACGGATTTACCGGTATGGTGAGCTAATAAATCATTCATGCGCGCTTTCACTTTCAGAATTTCCTGAGCATGAATTTCAATATCAGTGGCTTGTCCCTGATAGCCGCCCAGCGGCTGGTGAATCATCACCCGGGAGTTCGGCAGACAGTAACGTTTGCCCGGCGCACCTGCCGCCAGTAAGAAAGAACCCATTGAGCAGGCCTGGCCCACACAGATGGTGCTGACCTGCGGTTTGATGAACTGCATGGTGTCATAAATGGACATCCCTGCGGTGATCACGCCGCCCGGCGAGTTGATATAAAGACTGATGTCTTTTTCCGGGTTCTCAGCTTCCAGGAAGAGTAACTGTGCCACGATCAGGTTTGCCATATGATCTTCAACCTGGCCGGTTAAAAAGATAATACGGTCTTTTAATAAACGGGAATAGATATCGTAGGAGCGTTCACCGCGTGAAGTCTGCTCGATAACCATCGGCACCAGCGCCATGTTGGGTGCGAAAGTATCCTGATTGTCGTGATATGACATGTCCATCTCCTGATTGAATTTTATTGGTGCCTGGCGGATACCGGTTATTTTACTTGAGATCCGGTGCGATGACCATGCGCTATACGCGATCCGGTCACATAAGCAGCATATACTGTCCGGCAGATACCCTGTATGGCAAATATGGGGGATAACCACCGCAGTTTTCAAGGAATATTGTCAGAAATGACGAAAAAACCGCAGACAATACACATTGCCTGCGGTTTTATATCAGATAAACAGCCTTCGGCCGTTCACAAAGAGAGAGGATTAACCTGCTGCCTGAACCTGGTTCATCAGATCAGTGAAGCCGGTTTCTTTATCTGTCACTTTTGCTTTCGCCAGAACAGTTTCAACAGCCTGCTCTTCCAGTGCCAGATTACGGATACCATCCATCATCTGTTTGTTTTTGTTGTAGTATTCCACAACTTCAGCCGGATCTTCGTACGCTGATGCCATTTCGTCGATCAGCGCATTAACGCGATCGTCTTCGGCTTTCAGTTCGTTAGAAGAAATCACTTCGCCTAACAGCAGACCAACCATTACACGGCGCTTAGCCTGACCTTCAAACAGTTCGCGAGGCAGTTCCATCGCCTGTTTTTCAGAGCCACCGAAACGCTGTGCCGCCTGACGGCGCAGTTCTTCGATTTCGCTGTCAACAGCTGCTTTCGGTACATCGATTTCGTTTGCTTTCAGCAGACCGTCGATAACCTGGGTTTTGATACGGTTGCGTACTGCGTTTTTCAGTTCGCGTTCCATATTTTTGCGGATTTCCGCTTTCAGACCTTCCAGGGAACCGTCGCCGATACCGAAACGTTTGATGAACTCTTCAGTCATTTCCGGCAGTTCGCGCTCTTCCACTTTTTTCAGGCTGATAGCGAATTTCGCTGCTTTCCCTTTCAGGTTTTCAGCGTGGTAATCTTCCGGGAATGTCACTTCGATGTCGAATTCTTCACCGGCTTTGTGACCCACGATACCGTCTTCGAAGCCCGGGATCATACGATTCTGGCCCATGACCAGGACGAAATCAGAAGATTTGCCGCCTTCGAACTCTTCGCCGTCAACAGAACCGGTGAAGTCGATAGTGATGCGATCGTCAGCTTTAGCTGCTCCTTCAGTCACTTTCCACTCAGCCTGCTGTTTGCGCAGAGTCTCAACCATGCCGTCGATGTCTTCGTCTTTAACTTCAACAACCGGTTTTTCAACTTCGATTGTTTCCAGACCTTTCAGCTCAATTTCAGGGAAGACTTCGAACTCAACAGTGTAAGTGAAATCCTGACCTTCTTTATACGGCTCATCAACTTTGTAGTCAGGCGCGCCGACAGGGTTGATTTTGTTTTCGATGATAGCGCTGACAAAGTTACGTGACATCAGGTCGCTCAGTGCATCCTGAACCGCCACATCGCCGTAACGCTGTTTGATGATGTTGTGCGGCACTTTACCTTTACGGAAACCGTCGATACGTGCTTTCTTGGCGATTTCAGCTAATTGTTTAGTTACTTCTTTGTCAATATCGGCTGCAGGAACGGTGATTAATACACGACGCCCAAGGCCTTCAGTCGTTTCAACAGAAACTTGCATCTTATTACCTCAAAAAAGTCTATTGCTCGGTCAACTCCATATCTCACACCGGCCCGATGCCTGTGTGAAACGATAATGAACCGGGGCGGTCGCATTTAAAAACCGAGTTCCCTTATATTCAGAAGCGTCCCGAAACCATACGGAATTTCAGACGCGACATTATAGCGATGCTGACAGGCCGCGTCGAGAAGTGCAGACAAAAGAGTCTGAATTTCACCCTTTTTCTGTTAAATTTTGTGCTGTGCGCTGCTTTTTCACTCAAACAGCGGCTTACTTTCCGCCACCATGACAACGCGGGGACGGATTCACCCCGCCCTGACTGTGATTCCACTCATCCGGGGTATAAGTATGCAGCGCCAGAGCGTGAACCCCGCCAGCCAGCTCATCAGCCAGCAGCGTGTACATATGACGGTGACGTGCCACCGGGCGCATGCCCGCAAAGGTCTCACTGACCACCACCACCTTAAAATGGGTTTCCGATCCCGCCGGAACATTGTGCTGGCTGCTCTCATTCACCACACTGATATAATGAGGCGCAAGCGCGTGATTCAGTTTTTCTTCAATACGCTGCTGCATTACAGCAGGAAATGATGCCGACATAACTATCCTTCCGGTCAATACTGGCTTTCAGAGAAAGCTCAGTGTAGTGAGTTTTTTATCAAAATCCATACCATTCGCGGATAAAGCCGATTATCATCATGCGTTAAGCCGAACACTCACACCCCGGCGTTTATCCGGTGCTGTGACTGACTTCAACAACTTGTAACGGATTCATATTATGTTGAAAAAATACCTCCTCCCGCTGTTCGCAATGCTCTTACTGGCCGGGTGTCAGGCGCCGTCCAACACCCTGTCCATTGAACCGGTGATGAAATTACCGTCTGCGGATCCGACGCTCGGTGCCGCCACTATCTCGATTACCGGTGTGGATAAACGCCCGTCACAGACTCTGGCCGAATTCAGCCGTAACGGCCAGCTGGCACAGCTGCGCCCGTCCCGTGACCTGCGTTTCCTGATGCAGGAAACCCTGGAAAAACAGATGACAGCGCGCGGTTTTATGATTGGCTCACCGGCAAATGCCAATGTGCAGATTTCCATCAATACCTTTAAGGCGGATGTACAGGAAGGCAGCCTGCGCCATAATATCACCGTCAATATTGATATTACCATTCTCGCCACCGCGCAGAATAACAGCACAAAGAGCCGGACTTTCCGCACCAGCTATAATGTGCAGGGCCCGTTAAGCGCCAGCAATGAAAAAATCACTGACGCCTTTAACCGCGCACTCAGCGATATCGTCGCGGACATGGCTCAGGATACCCAAATCAGCCAGTTCATTAAGCAGAACACCCGCTACTAATCTGCCGTGCCGCCTGCTGCCGGATAACGCCGGGCGGCCCGCAGTTTTCAGTCACTGTCAATGCGCCGCAGTCTGCGGCGTGTGAGGATAATCATGCTCCGGAGTATTTGGGCGACTTACAGCGAGCGTAATGCCCGTATTCTTTTACTGCTCGGTTTCGCATCCGGATTACCGCTGGCACTGACCAGCGGCACACTCCAGGCCTGGATCACCGTCGAAAACGTGGATATCAGGACCATCGGGTTTTTCACCCTTGTCAGCCAGGCCTATGTGTTTAAATTCCTGTGGGCACCGTTTATGGATCGCTACCAGCTGCCGTTCCTCGGACGCCGCCGCGGCTGGATGATCGCCACCCAGCTCCTGCTGGTTGTCAGTATCGCCGGTATGGGGATGCTGAAACCGACGGAACACCTCTGGTGGCTGGCTGCTGCCGCCGCGATTGTCGCTTTCTGCTCCGCCTCACAGGACATCATTTTTGATGCCTATAAAACGGATTTGCTGTCCGCGAAAGATCGCGGTACCGGGGCTGCGATATCAACCTTAGGTTACCGGCTGGCCATGCTGCTCTCCGGCGGGCTGGCGCTGTTTATCGCCCACCGTTATACCGGCTGGCAGAATATGTACCTGCTGATGGCGGCGATGATGCTGATTGGTGTGTTCGCCACACTGCGCGCAAAAGAGCCGGAAACCGATGCCCCGCCGCCGCGCACACTGCGTGAGGCTGTCCGGGAGCCGCTGGCGGAGTTTTTTTCCCGTAACAACACCTGGCTGCTGTTACTGCTGATTGTCCTTTATAAGATGGGGGATGCCTTCGCCCTGACACTGAGCACGCCGTTTCTGATCCGCGGAGCCGGGTTCGGTCCGGACGAAGTGGGACTTATCAATAAAACCCTGGGGCTGGCCGCCACGATTGTCGGGGCCCTGTACGGCGGTTATCTGATGCAGCGCTGGAGCCTGTTTAAATCCCTGATGTTCTTCGGGATCCTGCAGGGATTTTCCAACCTCGGCTACTGGGTGTTATCTGTCACACCACAAAATATCTATATGATGGGCGGCGTGGTATTTATCGAGAATATCTGCGGCGGGATGGGCACAGCCGCCTTTGTCGCCCTGCTGATGACACTCTGTAACCGGTCCTTCTCCGCCACACAGTTTGCCCTGCTGTCAGCACTGTCTGCTGTCGGCCGCGTCTATACCGGCCCGTTTGCCGGCTGGATGGTGGAGGCCTACGGCTGGAGCTGGTTCTATCTGTTCACCGTGTTTGCCGCAATTCCGGGATTGCTGCTGCTGATGTTGTGCCGCAAAACGCTGCTATACACCCAGAAAACGGAGCAGTTTCTGCCGAGGCAGCACTTCCGCAACGGCTACCGGACGGCGATGTCACTGCTCGGTATCACCGCAGTACTGTTCGCGGCCAGCCTGATCCTGCTGCTGACCGGGGTATTTGAACTGACACCGGGCTTTATTCCTGACACGCTGAAAGGCGACCTGTTTATTTACGGCCTGAATATCGGTATTGCCGGGTTGTTCCTGGGCGGACTGCTCGATTATTGTGCACTCCGCCGCGATAAACTGGCCTGACAGGCTGTCACGAATATCAGAAAAAATTCAATCAAAAGTTTATAAAGCCGGTTTTTACCGGCTTTTTTTATGTTTAATTTTAGATTTCCATCACATTTTTTGTAATTTATTTCTTTAAATTACATTCAAAACCACAAATACGTCACATCACCCATTTTCCTTTTTGTGCCTTCACCCTATATTCGCGCTGTTACTTCTGACTTCGATACTCTTTAACGACCAAATAAACAGCTAATAAATTATGAAAAAAACGACTATTGCAGCCCTGATCGCTGCAACCGCCGCGTTTTCTGCGCAGGCTGAATATCAGTGGGGATTTGCTAACGTCAGCATGAACTATCTGGACTGGACCCCGCATACCACTCACAAAAGCGGCAACAGCACGCACAAAGATGACTTTGCGTATCTGGAGCTTGAGGGCGGTGCCGGTTTCAGCTGGGGTGAGCTTTATGGTTTCTTCGACCTCGAGAACGCGTTTAACAGTAAAAACGATTCCGATGCCGGTGATAACCAGCGTTACACCTTCAAAACCACGGCGCGTATCTACCTCGGTGATACCGGTTTCAACGCCTACGGCCATGTCTACGGTACTTACTCTCTGCCGGGTAACGGCGGTAACTTCCATGAAGTGAACACCCTGTATGGTATCGGTTATAACACCGAATTCAACGGCTTATGGTTCAAACCATTTGCTGCCCTGCACTATGTTGATCAAACGTTTTACAGCGGCAACAACGGCTATGTCCTCGGCTGGGTTGCCGGTTATGACTTTAACCTGTGGAATGAAAAATTCAGCGTCACCAACTGGAACGAAATCGAGCTTAACCGCAACGATCGTTACGGCAACGGCGGGCGTGACGGCGTCAACGGCGCGCTGGCCTTATGGTGGACACCGGTTCCGTCAGTGACAACCGGCATTCAGTACCGCTATGCGGATAACAAACTGGGTGAGGACTTTTACCAGCAGGCTGTGGTTTACAGCATAAAATATAACTTCTAGATCACATTTTTCCGCTGCGGGGGGCAAAATCCCCCCGTATTTTTACCAGGAAACTGTTTCTGAACAAAAAAATTTCACCATTACGTCATATAAAGTGTAATAATCAGTGTTTCATCCTTTCGGTATTTCCTTCCCTAATCTAAGCTTAAATATAAATTTGTCTCCCGATTGTTAAAATTGTGATTTTTATTTCACGATTTCACAAAAATTGGCTCACTTGTGATCCTTTTAACATAAAGAGGCAACAAACCAACCAATCTTATTACATATATTTACACTGATCTTACCTTGCCGTAATATGTGCGGACTGATGAAACGACAAGAGTACTTGAGTACCTTTGTTTTTGGGGTCGTTGGATGAGACTTATGAACTACAAAAAGAGTATTGGGGTAATCTCGCTGCTCGCATCTGCACTTTTGCTGGGCGGATGCGATATGGCACTGATGAACCCGAAAGGCACTATCGGTGCTGAGCAAAAAACACTGATTTTAACCGCCATTGGTCTGATGCTCATTGTGGTTATTCCGGTCATTATCATGGCAATCGTTTTTGCCCTGCGTTACCGGGAAACCAGAAAAGCAACTTACCGTCCTGACTGGGCGCATTCCAATAAAATCGAGCTGGTCGTCTGGACTGTTCCGATCATTATCATTCTGATCCTGGGTACCATTACATGGAAAACCACCCATGAGCTGGATCCGTACAAGCCGCTGGTCAGTGACCAGGAGCCTGTCACCATCCAGGTTATCTCAATGGACTGGAAATGGTTATTTATCTATCCGGATCAAGGCATTGCCACTGTCAATGAGATCGCATTCCCTGTCGGTGTTCCTGTCAATTTCAAAATCACCTCTGATTCTGTGATGAACTCGTTTTTCATCCCGCAGTTAGGCGGCCAGATTTATGCGATGGCAGGTATGCAGACCAAACTGCATCTGATTGCGGAAGAACCGGGCGTGTACAAAGGCATTTCTGCCAGCTACAGCGGCCACGGTTTCTCTGACATGAAATTTACCGCCACTGCCACCCCGACACGCGAAGCCTTCGATGAATGGGTTGCGAAGGTGAAAGCCTCACCGGACACCCTGACCACCACCGAAGCGTTTGACGCACTGGCAAAACCGAGTGTGAACAACCCGGTTGTCTATTTCTCCGCTGTCAAACCAAACCTGTTTGTGGACACCATTAACAAATTTGGTCACAGCGGCCACGGTGCCGGGAAGACACACGAAGGCGAAAGCCATTCAATGATGAACATGAGCGCAGATGAACACAGCAGCCATATGCCTGCAGCTCATGCCGGGAATGAGGGGTAAAGCATGTTCGGAAAATTAACACTGGATGCCATCCCCCTGCATGAGCCTATCGTTGTAATTACGGTACTGGGTATCATTCTGGGTGGTGCTGCACTTGTCGGTCTTATCACCTACTTCCGCAAATGGACGTGGTTATGGACTGAATGGTTGACCACCGTTGACCATAAAAAAATCGGTATTATGTACATCATCGTTTCAATGGTGATGCTTATCCGTGGTTTTGCTGACGCCATAATGATGCGCGCCCAGCAGGCCCTTTCGTCTGCCGGTGAAGCCGGATTCCTGCCGCCTGAACACTACGACCAGATCTTTACCGCCCACGGCGTTATTATGATCTTCTTCGTCGCGACACCGTTTGTTGTCGGCCTGATGAACCTGGTTGTGCCGTTACAGATCGGCGCCCGTGACGTCGCCTTCCCGTTCCTGAACTCCCTGAGCTTCTGGTTCTTCGTGGTCGGCGTGATGCTGGTGAATATCTCTCTGGGTATCGGGGAATTTGCACAGACCGGCTGGCTGGCCTATCCGCCGCTGTCGGGACTGGAATATAACCCGGGCGTCGGGGTCGATTACTGGCTGTGGAGTCTCCAGATATCCGGTATCGGTACATTGCTGACCGGGGTGAACTTCTTCGCCACCGTACTGCGTATGCGCGCGCCGGGCATGTCGATGATGAAAATGCCGGTCTTCACCTGGGCGGCATTCTGTACCAATATCCTGATTATCGCCGCGTTCCCGATTCTGACTGTCACCTTAACCGGCCTGACATTAGACCGCTACCTGGGCACCCATTTCTTCACCAATGATATGGGCGGCAACATGATGATGTACATCAACCTGGTGTGGGCATGGGGCCACCCGGAAGTGTATATCCTGGTTCTGCCGGTCTTCGGGGTCTTCTCTGAAGTCACTGCGACATTCTCGAAAAAGCGCCTGTTCGGCTATACCTCACTGGTATGGGCAACTATCGCGATTACCGTACTGTCCTTTATCGTCTGGCTGCACCACTTCTTTACCATGGGCTCCGGTGCGAACGTCAACGCCTTCTTCGGTATCGCCACGATGATCATCTCCATTCCGACCGGGGTGAAGATATTCAACTGGCTGTTTACCATGTATCAGGGTCGTATCGAATTCAAAACCCCGATGCTCTGGACGGTCGGCTTTATTATCACCTTCTCCGTCGGTGGTATGACCGGGGTTCTGCTGGCCGTGCCGGGGGCAAACTTTGTCCTGCATAACAGCCTGTTCCTGATTGCACACTTCCATAACGTCATCATCGGCGGTGTGGTCTTCGGTTGCTTCGCCGGTACCGCTTACTGGTTCCCGAAAGCCTTCGGTTTCACCCTGAACGAAAAATGGGGTGTCCGCGCATTCTGGTGCTGGTTCATCGGTTTCTTTGTTGCCTTTATGCCGGTTTACGTGCTGGGCTTCATGGGAATGACCCGCCGTATCAGCCAGAACATTGACCCGACCTTCCACACCATGCTGTTAATCGCAGCCGTCGGCGTGGCGATTATCGGTGTCGGTATTCTGTGCCAGGTTATTCAGTTCTACGTCAGTATCCGTGACCGTGACCAGAACCGCGACCTTACCGGGGATCCGTGGGGCGGCCGCACGCTGGAGTGGGCAACCTCTTCACCACCTCCGTTCTATAACTTTGCTGAAGTACCGGATGTTCAGTCCCGTGATGAATGGTGGGATATGAAAGAAAAAGGCACCGCGCATAAACGTCCTGCAAAATATGAAGAAATTCATATGCCGAAAAACACGGCAGCAGGTGTGATTATCGCCGGTTTCAGCCTGATCTTTGGTTTCGCCATGATCTGGCATATCTGGTGGCTCGCGATTGTCGGTTTCGCCGGCATGATCGTCACCTGGATTGCAAAAAGCTTCGACGAAGATGTGGATTACTATGTTCCTGTGGCTGAAGTCGAAAAAATCGAAAACGCCCACTACGAACAACTGAGCAAGGCAGGTGTGGATAATGTCAACTAATACCCTGACTCAACATAATAACGCCCATGATAATCATGGGCATCACGATGCAGGTGCGACCAAGGTCTTCGGATTCTGGGTCTACCTGATGAGTGACCTGATTCTGTTTGCGAGTCTGTTCGCCATTTATGTGGTGCTGAAAGACGGCACCGCCGGCGGCCCGACCGGCAAAGAGATCTTTAACTTACAGTTTGTACTGGTGGAAACCTTCCTGCTGTTATTCAGCAGTATCACCTACGGCTTTGCCATGCTGGCAATGAACCGCAATCAGGTGGGTCAGGTTAATCTGTGGTTATTTGTGACTTTCCTGTTCGGCCTCGGCTTCGTAGCGATGGAAATCTATGAATTCCATGAATTAATCAGCGAAGGTTACGGCCCTGACCACAGCGGCTTCCTGTCCGGTTTCTTCACCCTGGTGGCAACACACGGTCTTCACGTCACAGCCGGTCTTATCTGGATCATCATCATGATCATCCAGACCAGCCGCCGCGGCCTGACCGAAGTGAATAAAACCCGCCTGAACTGCTTAAGCCTGTTCTGGCACTTCCTGGACGTGGTCTGGATTTGTGTGTTCACCGTTGTTTATCTGTTGGGGGCACTGTAATGAGTCATTCAAATACAGCCGGTACCGGGGCAAGCCACGGTAGTGTGAAAACCTATCTGATCGGCTTTATATTGTCGGTCATTCTGACAGTCATCCCGTTTTATATGGTGATTGAGGGAACCGCCTCAACATCTGTTCTGCTGGCGACTGTTGTGATTACTGCTGTTGTTCAGATTCTTGTTCACCTGGTGTGCTTCCTGCACATGAATACCGCGTCTGAAGAGCGCTGGAACCTGATTGCGTTCCTGTTCACGCTCCTCATTATCGGTATCGTGGTCGTGGGTTCACTGTGGATTATGTACAACCTGAACATCAATATGATGGTTGATTAAGAGTTGCCGATATGATGAAGCAATACCTGCAAGTGACCAAACCGGGAATTATTTTCGGAAATTTAATTTCTGTGGTCGGGGGATTCCTGCTCGCCTCCAAAGGTGACATTGATTACCCCCTGTTCATTGCGACATTGCTCGGTGTCTCGCTGGTCGTGGCCTCCGGTTGTGTTTTTAACAATTACATCGACCGCGACATCGACTCCGTCATGGAACGCACGAAAAACCGCCCTCTGGTAAGAGGGCTTATTGACCCGAAAATCAGTCTGGTTTATGCCTCTGTGCTGGGTATTGCCGGCATGGTGCTGCTGTTAGTGGCAGCCAATGCGGTGGCAATGCTGATTGCTGTTGTCGGCTTTGTGGTTTATGTCGGGGTTTACAGCCTGTACATGAAACGCAAATCGGTCTACGGCACACTGGTCGGCAGTCTGTCCGGTGCCGCACCGCCGGTTATCGGCTACTGCGCGGTGACAGGCCAGTTTGATACCGGCGCACTGATCCTGCTGTTAATCTTCAGTTTATGGCAGATGCCGCACTCCTATGCGATTGCCATCTTCCGTTTCAAAGATTACCAGGCGGCCAATATCCCTGTACTGCCGGTGATTAAAGGTATTTCTGTGGCGAAAAACCACATTATCCTGTACATCATCGCCTTTATGTTTGCCACACTGATGCTCGCCATCAGCGGGTATGCGGGATATAAGTACCTGATTGTCGCCGCAGCGGTCAGTGTCTGGTGGCTGGGCATGGCGTTATCGGGCTATAAGACAACCAATGATCGTGTCTGGGCGCGTAAATTGTTCGTGTTCTCCATTGTCGCTATCACGTCACTCAGTGTGATGATGTCTGTTGACCCCAGCGTCTCCGGTGATGTTCTGCTGGCCTACAGTCGTTAACACACACTTTCTGTAATAACAAAATGGCAGGGCTCCCCTGCCATTTTGTGTTTAGTAAAAACCACAAATCTCATTAGAATGTGGTGTCTGTCTTTTTGAGGTTATCCCATGAACGATAATAAAATGACCCCGCTTGAGCGTCGCGCGACCTGGGGTTTAGGCTCGGTATTTTCTCTGCGCATGCTCGGCATGTTCATGGTATTGCCTGTTATCACCACGTTCGGACTCGATTTTAAAGACGCCACCAGCACCCTGATAGGCTTTGCCATTGGTGTCTACGGCCTGACCCAGGCCATCTTCCAGATCCCCTTCGGCCTGCTTTCTGACAAAATCGGCCGCAAGCCGCTGATTGTCGGCGGGCTGATTATTTTTATGGCGGGCAGTATTGTTGCCGCACTCAGCCACTCTATCTACGGTGTGATTGCCGGACGGGCGCTCCAGGGCGCAGGAGCGATATCTGCTGCCGTCATGGCATTACTGTCCGATACCACCCGCGAACAAAACCGCACCAAAGCGATGGCGTTTATCGGCATCAGTATCGGGATCACCTTTGCAGTTGCTCTGGTACTCGGCCCGGTACTGGCGGATATCGTCGGTCTGTCCGGCCTGTTCTGGGGTATTGCCCTGCTCGCCTTCCTCGGGATCCTCGTCACCCTGTATGTGGTGCCGGACAACAAAGAGCACCGTCAGAACAGAGAAACCGCCGTGGTAAAAGGCGCGATTAAGCAGGTGCTGATGGATAAGCAGCTCGCCCGGCTGAATTTCGGGATCCTCGCCCTGCACACCCTGCTGATGGCCACCTTTGTCGCGCTTCCTCTGGTAATGAGTGATGCCGGGCTGGCGCGGGAATCTCACTGGAAGGCGTATCTGTACACGATGCTGATCGCCTTTGTGTCTGTTCTGCCGTTTATTATTTATGCGGAAAAGTACCGCAAAATGAAGCAGGTTTTTGTCAGTTGCGTAATCATGATGGCGCTGGCAGAAATCGTGTTTCTGCTGGCAGACAAAAACCTGTGGCTGCTTTACGGCGGATTACAGATTTTCTTTATCGCCTTCAATGTGATGGAAGCGATTCTGCCGTCACTGATCAGCAAAGAAGCGCCGGCGGGCTACAAAGGGACGGCGATGGGGATTTACTCCACCAGCCAGTTTATCGGCGTGGCACTGGGCGGCAGCCTCGGCGGCCTGCTCTACGGCATCAATGGTGCGGTAACGGTTTTCGGCGGTGGTCTGATACTGACACTCATCTGGCTGGCTGTTAGTCTGACACTGCGTCAGCCGCCGTATGTCAGCAGTCTGCGTCTGGAGTTACCGGAAAATGACGTAAATAATCCGGATATTGCTGTGAAATTACGCGAACAGCCGGGTGTGAGTGATGTAGTGATTATTGCGCAGGAACGGGCGGTGTATGTGAAAACAGATACCAGACTGTCAAACCGCAAACAACTTGAGGCCGTTTTACAGGGCTGACAGGAACCGGCAACCGTACTGATGCAGGTTGCCGGATAACACTCAGTCGCGGAAGTTTTTGAACTGGAAAGGCTGCCCCAGTTTTCCTTCGCGTACCAGTGCCATTACAGACTGTAAATCATCACGGGATTTGCCGGTCACCCGGACTTCTTCTCCCTGGATTTGCGCCTGCACTTTCAGTTTGCTGTCTTTGATCAGCTTGACGATCTTTTTCGCCAGTGCAGCATCGATCCCCTGTAACAGGGTTGCCTCAACACTGTACAGCTTACCGCTGTGAACAATCTCATCCGGTACAGTCAGAGACGCACCGTCAATTCCGCGTTTCGCCAGTTTTTCCCGCATAATATCAACCAGCTGATTGACCTGGAAATCAGATTCACTGGTCATTTTAACACTGTTATTTTTCTCATTGAGCTCAATCGTGGCGGTAATGTTGCGGAAATCCCAGCGACTGGTCACTTCACGCTGTGCGTTTTCCACGGCATTGCGCACTTCATGTAATTCAACTTCAGAAACAATATCAAATGATGGCATCGGAAGACCTCCCTATATTCAACTGACCGGCATAATACCGGGTTTATCAGACCAACAAAAGCACTATATTTCCCGCTATATTTACTAAGGTGCAAACGGCCAAAAAGTGGTACTATTCAGTGATATTGCTCACATCTTTTTCGCTGTCCGGAGTCCTTATGAAAATAACAGTACTGGGTTGCGGCGCAATCGGGAAACTCTGGCTCGCTGCACTGTCAGGCAATCATGAGGTGCAGGGATGGATGCGTATTCCCCAGCCCTACCTGAATGTGAATATTGACTCTCTGAACGGGGAGCCGTTTTACGGGCAATTTACCACAAACGATCCGGAATTCCTCGCACAAACCGAATTATTACTGGTTTGCCTGAAAGCCTGGCAAACCTCCGAAGCGGTCAATCAGTTGCTGCCGCAGATACCGGAATCCTGCCCGGTGTTACTGCTGCACAATGGCATGGGCGTGGCGCGTGAGTTATCCCCCTGCCCGAATCCGCTGCTGACCGGCATCACCTCCCACGGCGCATATGAAGAAAACGGCCTGCTGCATCACAGCCGCCGGGGACTGACCCATATTGGCCCTGTGAATGAACGCGCCCGTCATTACGGCCATCTGGCGGATATTCTGCATGATGCACTGCCGGATGTGGCCTGGCATGATGAAATCGATGCGGCCAGCTGGCAAAAACTCGCCGTGAACTGCGTTATTTCTCCGCTCACCGTTATCTATGACTGCAAAAACGGCGGACTGATGGCGCACCTGCCGCAAATCCGCGTACTGTGTGATGAAGCTGCTGAAGTGATGCTGCGCGAAGGGATCCACACTGACGGTGATAATATCTATGAATATATTCTTCATGTGATTGAAAAAACTGCGGATCACAGCTCATCCATGCGCCGGGATATTCTTTACGGCCGTTATACCGAAATTGATTACATCACCGGCTATCTGCTGCAACGTGCCCGTTATCACGGGATCCTGCTGCCGGAACATATTCACGTTTACAGCCTCGTCAAACAAAAAGAGGAACAAAATGCCCCCTTCAGTTCTCATTTGTCTCGCTGACGGCTGCGAAGAAACCGAAACCGTCACCACCGCTGATTTGCTGGTGCGTGCCGGTGTAACGGTCACACTCGCCAGTGCCAATGATGACGGCAGTTGCCTGATCACCGGCTCACGCGGGATCCGCATTATGGCCGATGTGCCGCTGGTGCGGGTAGCGGACACCCCGTTTGATGCCATTGTGCTGCCGGGTGGCCTGAAAGGCGCGGAGAATCTGCGTGACAGCCCGCTGGTGATTGAAAAAATCCGCCGCATGCATTGTGACGGGCACATTGTTGCCGCTATCTGCGCAGCGCCGTCTGTCATTCTGGTGACCCACAATCTGTTTCCGCTCGGCAATATGACCGGTTATCCGGCGCTGGAAGATAAAATACCGGCAAAACAGTGGGTCAATCAGCGGGTCTATTTTGATGAGCGCGTTAATCTGCTGACCAGCCAGGGCCCGGCCACCGCCATCGATTTTGCCCTGCGTCTGACAGAGCGCCTGTGCGGACAGGAAACCGCAGCAAAAGTGGCGGCAGAATTAGTACTGCCGCCGGGGATATGGGATTATCAGGATTCCCCTTACCGCACGCTGGCTGATCAGGGCTGAATAACAAGCGGAGCCGGTGTTGCGGGCGTCTGTATTACCTCAGGAGCCTGTTCCGGTTCTGCACCCTTTTCAGGCTCCGGAACCACCATCATCCAGACTTTGGGTTTCAGTGAATAATGTCCCGCTTTCAGTGCCGCCCAGGCCGCCTGCTTCTCTTCTTCAGAGGCATACTGAATATCCTGGTAATCCCGCTCTTCCCAGACCTGTTTATCCGGCTGACCGTCTGTGACTTCCGTGGCTTGCTGCCAGATCTGACAATAGAACGATGAATCAGAAGAACCGGTAATACAGACCACCGCATCATCCTGTCCGTTGCCGTCCGCATCCGCCATAAAGCCGATGCACTCCCCGCCTGCAGAGGATTCGGTACAGAACCAGCTGCGCGTGACATCAGGATTTCCTTCCCACCAGGACTCCGGCAACGCCGGTCTGCCCGCTACTGTGAGCATGACCTCCCGCAGTGTCCGGCGGTTATCCTGATCATAAGAGGAGTATGTCAGTGCTTTACTGTATTCCGGATTTTCATTCAGCACCGCGAGTACCGCCTCTCCCCGTTTACCCAGGTCTTCCAGGGTATAGCGGATATCAGAGGTGACTTTGATTCTGCCCTTTTCAATACCCGCCAGAATACTGTTTGCCGTGATCTGTTTAAAATCCGCCAGCGGACTGCTGATCACCAGGATAATCGCCATCAGTATCAGTAATCCGGCTTTGTTGACCGGCCCGAGCAATCCGGCCCATCTGCTGCGTTTCCATAACAGTGCCGCGCTGTACGCCAGCACAACCACCGCCAGAAACAGTGCGATACAAAATCCGTATAACCGGTCGATACTCCAGCTGTACTGATTAACACGCACCAGAATGCCGTAAACCGATAACAGCGAAAAAACGTTCAGCAACAGCACACCAGCCAGCACCAGCCCGTTGAGCCATGAGCGGAAACGCGGCACACATTCATTGCCGTAAACCAGATTCAGCAGCAGGATATTCAGCGAAACAAACCAGATCATGGTGAATGAACCCAGCCCGCTGACACGGACGCCGGTCACCACGGATAACAGCAATCCGCCTGCCGCAATCACACCGATAACAGTCAGCAGCGGTAACAGTACCCGCGCCACATAACCGGCGATTTTGCCGGTGCTGAAGGTGAATACCGTGCGGATAAACACAAGGCTGATATTGAATCCGAGACAAAAACTCATCCAGAAATACAGAGAATCATTCAGCCAGTCACTGAGAAATTCCAGATTCACAATCCGGAACAGGTAAACCGCCAGAAACAGCATTCCCATCACCAGCAGGCCGATAAGCCCCGCCAGCGCACCCAGCACGGTATTTCTGACATACTGCTCTGTCAGCAGCGCATAATCCGGGTTCCACGAGCCGGACAACTGCCGCAGCTGAAACCACGGCAGGATCAGCCAGAACAGCAGAACCATCAGAGGAATGAGTGAAGAGAGTTCACGGGTGTGGCCCGCCGTTGCCTCACTCAGATACCAGAAATTCATCCAGACACAGAGAACGGCAGTCAGCAGCAGCCCTGCCCAGAGTGCCGCCGAAGAAAAACGGTTAATCAGATAACTGAATACCGACGGCACAAACAGCGCCAGCAGCATCGGCAGCCAGACCAGCGACCCCGGCACCTGCCACGAACTGCGGATAAGGTAATCGGATGTTGCATTCAGTGTAAGCCCCTGAAGGAGCGCCACCACAATAACAATAACATAGACAAAACGGCTTGCCGGTGCCTGAAGCGCACTGTTTTTCATTCTGAAACCCCGTCAGTAATATAGGTTGCTGCCGGACAGCATAGTGCCGGAACCGGCACAACGGTATCCCTTAAACTCTGAAAAAAGACAATAAAAAACCCCGCCTCCACAGAGGCGGGGTTCAGAAATAAATGACAGCTGCGACTCAGGGACGATACACCTTCACATTGGTATAGCCCTGCTCTGCCAGATACAGCGCCTGCAGACGGCTCATCACCCCGCGATCGCAGTAGAGCAGATAAGTGGTCTCCGCCGGTAAATCACCGAACTGAGTGCTGAGTTTGTAGAACGGCAGTGTGCGCACTTCCGTTCCCTCAATTTTCAGCGGATGCGCTTCCTGTTCATCCGGCGAGCGGATATCCAGCACCACATCCGTGGCAGACAGTTCTGATACCATCTCCACTTCAGTAACCTGCTGCTCACTCTGCTGCGCGATCACACGGATATCCATGTTCTGCGCGTTGAGCACCACATCATCCAGAATTGCAAAATCGAATTTCTCTTCTTCGGCTTCGATTTTCTCTTTCACCGCTTTCACAGTCGGGTTTTTCGAGATCACGCCGCAGAATTCCGGCATGGTACGGGCAAAATCTTCAGTACCGATCTGACGGGCAAGATTGATAATGGTTTCTTTGTCGTGTGAGATCAGCGGACGCAGCACCAGGGTGTCTGTCGCGTTGTCGATCATGCGCAGGTTAGTCAGCGTCTGGCTGGAAACCTGTCCCAGTGCCTCGCCGGTCACAATCGCCTGTACGCCGTAGCGTTCCGCGACGCGGGATGCCGCGCGGACCATCATCCGCTTGAGTACCACGCCCATCTGGCCGTCATCCACTTTTTCCAGAATTTCCGCTACCACCGGCTCAAAGTTCACCGCCACAAAGCGGACTTTGTGCGAGCTACCGAAACGGTTCCACAGGTAATGCGCTACCTGTTTCACACCGATTTCATGTGCCGCACCGCCTAAATTAAAGAAGCAGTAGTGAACACGGCAACCACGGCGCATCAGCATATAGCTGGAGACACCGGAATCGAACCCGCCGGAGATCAGAGACAACACATCTTCCTGAGTCCCGATCGGGAAACCGCCGATCCCTTCCAGACGGCGTACCACAAGGATCAGTTTGTCATCTTCCACTTCCAGATTCACCGTCACATCCGGATGCGTCAGTTTTACCTTCGCGGACGGAATATGCTGATTCAGACCGCCGCCGACATAGCGCTCCAGCTCAATGGAGCTGAACGGATGCTTACCACGGCGCTTGGCACGGACACAAAAGGTTTTGTTTTCCAGTGATGCGGCATACATTTCGAAGGTCTGCTCATAGATATTATGCAGATCGGTAAATGCGCGCTCTTCCACCTGTAAAATATGGTGGATACCGGGAATGCGGGTCAGGCGATCAGCCACACCTTCGCCAAGCTCTTCTTTCTTCACGCGGACTTCAAGATAGTCCCAGTGACGGACAACCGCCACATCTTCGGCCAGATCTTTAAGCACATTGCGGATATTGCTGGTCAGAATTTTAATAAAGCGCAGGCGGACACTCTGGCTTTTGATGGTAATTTCAGGAAATAATTTAATGATAAACTTCATAACGGTTTACTGGCTATCGGCTTGATTTGCAAAGGACGGAGCAGCCGGTGTCAGGCAGCGGCAATCCCCGTTGATGAAATTGAAAGGCGGCAGTATATCACCATATCTCGATCTGCCCCGTAAAAATCGTAAATGAAAGGCACAATTTTCACTGAAAAGTGTAAACTAGGAATTATTTGCGACATAAATGCAACATCACTGAAAAACAGACCATGACCAAAAAAACATCCGCAACGAAAACCGATGCACTGAGCTTTGAAGCATCACTCGATGCCCTTGAAGGGATCGTCACCCGTCTGGAAGCGGGTAACCTGCCGCTGGAAGAAGCCCTGGCCGAGTTTGAACGCGGTATCGCACTGACCCGCACCAGCCAGAAAACCCTGATGGCAGCCGAACAGCGGGTTCAGATCCTGCTGAATGATGATGAAAACGCCCCGCTGAGCGATTTTACACCTGAAAACGACTGACCGCCCGGATCCGGCGGTTCCTGTGTGAACGAGAATGACCATGCCAGAACAAACTCCCGAAACATTCCGCAACCAACTGACACAGGCCAGAGAGCGTGTTGATCACGTTCTTGATGAGATCCTGACCACGCTGCCGTTTGCCGCCACCGACATGGGTAAAGCCATGCATTACGGCGCCCTGCTCGGCGGAAAACGTCTGCGCCCGTTCCTGGTGTACGCCACCGGTGAGATGTTTGGTGTGACGGCTGAAAACCTGGATGCCCCGGCGGCAGCGATTGAGTGTATTCACGCCTATTCCCTGATCCATGACGATTTACCGGCCATGGATGACGACACACTGCGCCGCGGCAAACCGACCTGCCACGTCGCCTTTGGTGAAGCGAATGCTATTCTGGCGGGGGATGCCCTGCAAACCCAGGCATTTGCAATTCTCGCCGCCCGGCCGATGCCGGATGTCCGCCCGCAGGACCGTCTGGCGATGATCGCCGAACTGGCGGATGCCGCCGGTCTTGGCGGAATGTGCGGCGGCCAGGCACTTGATCTGGCAGCAGAAGGAAAAAACATCGGTATTCATGCGCTGGAACAAATACATAACCATAAGACCGGTGCTTTAATCCGTGCTTCCGTCCGTATGGGCGCGATGAGTGCCGGTGAAGCAGGCTATGCCGTATTACCGGCTCTCGACACTTACGCACAGGCTATCGGCCTGGCGTTTCAGGTTCAGGATGACATTCTGGATGTTATCGGTCATACGGATGTGATCGGAAAAAGCCAGGGTAGTGATGCCGCTCACGGGAAGAGCACATATCCGTCACTGCTCGGGCTGAAAGCAGCTCAGGATAAAGCACAGGCGCTTTATCAGGAATCACTGGCTGCGCTTTCACAGCTTGAAGAACATCATTACAACACAGCAACCCTGCGTGAGCTTGCTAATTTTGTGATTGAACGTAACAGCTAATCCGTCCGGCACATTCCGGTATTTTCAGAAACTTTAATAAGAATTAGTGAGCATTACATGAGTATTGATATCGCTAAATATCCGACTTTGGCACTCGTTGAGACGCCTGATGATTTGCGTCTGTTACCGAAAGAGAGTTTACCGAAACTCTGCGATGAACTGCGGCAATATCTGTTAAACAGCGTCAGCCGTTCCAGCGGGCATTTCGCCTCCGGTCTGGGCACGATTGAACTGACCGTGGCACTCCATTATGTCTATCAGACTCCGTTTGATAACCTGATCTGGGATGTCGGCCACCAGGCCTATCCGCATAAAATCCTGACCGGGCGCCGCGACCGCATTGACACTATCCGCCATAAAAACGGGCTGCACGCCTTCCCGTGGCGCGAAGAGAGTGAATATGATGTCCTCAGTGTCGGCCACTCCTCCACCTCCATCAGTGCCGGTGTCGGGATGGCGGTTGCCGCTGCCCGTGAGGGACGCAACCGTAAAACTGTCTGTGTGATCGGCGACGGCGCGATCACCGCCGGAATGGCCTTTGAGGCAATGAACCACGGCGGGGATATCAAATCCGACATGCTGGTGATCCTCAATGACAACGAGATGTCTATCTCCGAAAACGTCGGTGCCCTCAATAACCACCTGGCACAGCTGCTTTCCGGCAAGCTCTACACCACACTGCGTGAAGGCGGAAAGAAAGTGTTCTCCGGCCTGCCGCCTATCAAAGATCTGCTGAAGAAAACCGAAGAGCACATCAAAGGCATGGTGGTGCCGAGCACGTTCTTTGAAGAGCTGGGCTTCAATTACATCGGCCCGGTGGACGGACACGATGTGCTTGCGTTAATCCAGACCCTGAAAAATATGCGTGACCTGAAAGGTCCTCAGTTCCTGCATATTATGACGAAAAAAGGGCGCGGTTATGAACCGGCTGAAAAAGATCCGATCAGCTGGCACGCCGTCCCGCAGTTTGATCCGTCAACCGGCACACTGCCGAAAAGTAAATCGTCCAAACCGACCTTCTCAAAAATCTTCGGTGACTGGCTGTGTGAAGAAGCAGAGCACGATCCGAAACTGATGGCGATCACCCCTGCCATGCGCGAAGGTTCCGGTATGGTGCGCTTCTCCAAATCCTTCCCGGATCAGTATTTTGATGTCGCGATTGCTGAACAGCACTCCGTCACCTTTGCCGCCGGGCTGGCTATCGGCGGTTACAAGCCGGTTGTCGCAATTTACTCCAGCTTCCTGCAGCGCGCCTACGATCAGGTGATCCACGATGTCGCGATTCAGAAACTGCCGGTCCTGTTTGCTATCGACCGCGCCGGGATTGTCGGCAACGACGGTCCGACACACCAGGGCGCGTTTGACCTCTCCTTCCTGCGCATCCTGCCGAACATGGTGATCATGACCCCGAGTGATGAAAACGAGTGCCGCCAGATGCTGCACACCGGTTATCACTACGGCAAAGGCCCGGTTGCGGTGCGTTATCCGCGCGGCGGCGGCTGTGGTGCCACACTCCAGCCACTGACTCAGATTGAGATCGGTAAAGGTATTGTGCGCCGTGAAGGGGAAAAAACCGCAATTCTGGTCTTCGGTACCCTGCTGGAGGAAGTCCTGAAAGCGGCAGAGAATCTGAATGCCACTGTGGTAGATATGCGTTTTGTCAAACCGCTGGATGAAGCCCTGATCCTGGAGATGGCAGCGCGCCATGACACACTGGTGACTGTCGAGGAAAACGCCGTTATGGGCGGTGCAGGCAGTGGCGTGAATGAATTCCTGATGGCGCAGCGCAAGCCGGTGCCGGTGCTCAATATCGGTCTGCCGGACAGCTATGTGCCGCAGGGCGACCAGGAAGAGATCCGCAGCGATATGGGCCTGGATGCAGAGCATATTCAGAAATCCATCGAAGCGTATCTGACAAAAGCCTGATTATTCTTCCGGACATAAAAAACCCTGCTGCTGCAGGGTTTTTTATGTCATCAATAATGCCGCTTACTCCGCCGCCGCTTTCACCGCAAAGTGATCAAACCCGCTCAGGGCCGGTTTTACTTCCTCACCTTTGCTGAAATAGCGGATACCGTCACTCTCCGGTTTCATCTGCCCGATACAGCAGAAAGGTGCGCCGGTATGTGCCAGTGCCATTTCCAGTGCGCCACGGTTGATTTCCGGAACGGTAAAGCACAGTTCGTAATCCTCACCGCCCGCCAGTGCACGGGCAAGCGCCTGCTCCGGTGATGAACAGGCTTTCAGTGCCTCAGACATCGGTAAGTTATCCAGCTCAATCCTGGCACCGCAGCGGCTGGCTTTCAGGATATGGCCGAGATCGGAAATCAGACCGTCAGAGATATCTATTGCAGAGGATGCGAGATCGCACAGTGCCTGTCCCTGCAAAATACGCGGTTGCGGCCGCAGATGGCGTTTCAGCAGATACTCTTTATGCGCAGGATCATCAGGCTGCAGTTCACCCAGCAAGATTGCCAGTCCGGCGGCGCTGTCACCCAGTGTGCCGGTGACGTAGATCCAGTCGCCGTTACGGGCACCAGCGCGTTTCATCGCCCGCCCGGCCGGGACCAGACCATGAACCGTCAATGTCAGGCTCATCGGGCCGCGTGTGGTATCGCCGCCGATTAACTGCATGCCGTAATAATTCAGTTGCTCAAAGAAGCTGTCGCTGAACTCGCCCAGCCACGCTTCATCAATGGACGGCAGTGTCAGCGCCAGGGAAACCCAGGCCGGATCCGCACCGATAGCGGCCAGATCACTTAAATTCACAGCAAGGGATTTCCACGCCAGATCACGGGCAGAAACGGAAGGCAGAAAATGAATACCGGACACCAGGGTATCCGTGCTGACAGCAACCTGCTGTTTTTCCGCTACGGTCATCAGAGCGCAATCATCCCCGATACCCAGTTCAACGTCCCGGCGGTAATAGTGCTGCCGGTCAAAAAAACGCCGGATGAGATCAAATTCACCACAAGCCATAATCAGAAATTCCGCAATCAGATAAAGACAAAAGGCCGGTTAAACCGGCCTCTTTTATATCATGTCATTTATGTCCTTGCATAAAAGTATCAGATGATTACTTTCTGCGGGCATTTGGCGCGGCTTTATCAAGCACGCCATTGACAAATTTGTGGCTCTCTTCCGCGCCGAACACTTTTGCCAGTTCAATCGCTTCGTTGATAACCACTTTGTAAGGGACATCCTCACGGTAGCTTAATTCATACATCGCCAGACGCAGAACCGCTTTTTCCACCTGACCTAACTCCTCCAGCTGGCGGGAGAGGTACGGAGCCATCAGTGCATCAAGGCGCACCGCATTCGTTGCCGCACCGAAGAACAGCTCACGAAAATAGGCGACATCAACGTCTTTGACATCCTGCTCTGACAGAAATTCTGATTCAACATCCGCAATATTATTGCCGGATAACTGCCACGAATAAAGCGCCTGAACGGCACATTCACGAGCACGACGACGAGCTGCAGGTTTCACACATATCCCCTTACTAAAATCCGGATTCAGCCTTTGATGGCTTTAATTACATTAATCATTTCCAGCGCGGTCATCGCGGCTTCCGCCCCTTTGTTACCGGCTTTGGTTCCCGCACGTTCAATGGCCTGTTCAATATTTTCGGTGGTCAGCACCCCGAAAGTAACCGGAATCGAGCTGTTCATCGCAACGGCAGATAACCCGGAGCTGCATTCACCGGACACATATTCAAAATGTGCGGTGCCGCCGCGGATAACAGTACCCAGTGCAATAATAGCGTCATATTTTCCGGTATCAGCCAGTGTTTTCACTGCCAGAGGCAGTTCATAAGCACCCGGCACCCAGACCGTTGTAATGTTCTCAGAGGAGACCTGGCCAATACGCTCAAGCGCATCAACCGCACCGTCTAACAGGCTGTCGTTGATGAAGTTGTTAAAGCGGGCAATTGCGATGGCGATACGCGCACCCGGCGCACTGACAACACCTTTAATGACGTTCATAGCCTTTCCTTCTTACGAGTTTCATACTGCGGGGCGCGGATTTTATCACATTCTTTCCGTCACCGCGCCTGTGTTTTTCAAACTCCGGAATAAAAATTAAATTCCGGCGTAAATTCAGAGGTTAATAAACCGGGGTCAGCCGCAGGCGGAGATCCGGCCCGACCATCGTGCAGTCGTCGATCCGCAACTGCGGCGCATCACGCAGATGCGCAAGCGGCGGCAGTGTAAAGAGATCCTGCGCATCACTGCCCAGAATCTTCGGTGCCAGATAAAGCACGATTTCATCCGCCAGTCCGGCTTTCAGCAGTGCGCCCGCCATATGTGAGCCGCACTCTGTCCAGATATGATTAATATTGCGTTTGCCGAGCTGCATCATCAGCAGAACCAAATCAACACCACAGCCGTTCTCCGGCAGGATCATTTCCTCAACGTTGCCCTGCCAGTTATCCGGCTGAGAAGCGGTCCGCGCCAGCCAGCAACTGCCCGGCAATTGTGTGACGCGGTGCTGAGCGGTCACCCGCTGACGGCTGTCTGTGATAATCCGCACCGGCTGACGGATATCCGTCTCCGGATAGCTCTGCTGCAGCGATGCCGGGAAATCCGCATGGCGGACAGTCAGGCCCGGATCATCTGCCAGAACCGTGGCACTGGTGGATAAAATCGCCCCGGCCTGTGCACGGAACTGCTGCACATCCTGCCGCGCGGCTTTTGAGGTGATCCACTGGCTTTCGCCGTTGGCTAATGCGGTTTTGCCGTCGATCGACGCAGCCATTTTCAGCTGAATATACGGGAAACCGGTACGCATCCGCTTAAAGAAGCCCTTATTCAGGGCTTCCGCTTCCTGCATCAGTACGCCGTGGCTGACCTCAATACCGGCTTCGCGCAGTTTAAACAGTCCGCGTCCGGCCACCTGCGGATTCGGATCCTGCATGGCGGCCACCACCCGGCTGACGCCGGCATTTATCAGCGCTTCGGCACACGGCGGTGTACGGCCGTGGTGACTGCACGGCTCCAGTGTGACATACGCGGTGGCGCCACGGGCTTTATCACCGGCCATGCGCAGCGCATGCACTTCCGCATGCGGTTCACCGGCACGCTGATGGTAACCTTCACCAACGATTTCGCCGTCACGGACAATCACACAGCCGACATTCGGGTTCGGCGCTGTGGTAAAACGACCCAGCGCCGCCAGTTCAAGGGCGCGGGCCATATAAAATTCATCAGAATGCATCATGTTCAGTCCTGCAGGCGGGCAATTTCCTCGCCGAATTCACGGATATCCTCAAAACTGCGGTAAACCGACGCAAAGCGGATATACGCGACTTTATCCAGCTTTTTCAGCTCGCTCATCACCAGTTCGCCGACAAACTTAGCAGAGACTTCCCGTTCGCCGGTAGCCCGTAACTGCGATTTGATGTGACTGAGGGAGGTTTCGATATCGTCAGAGCTGACGGGGCGTTTTTCCAGCGCCTTCTGCATACCGCGGCGCAGTTTTTCTTCGTCAAACGGTTCTCGGCTGTCATCACTTTTGACCACACGCGGCATCACCAGCTCGGCGACCTCAAACGTGGTAAAACGTTCGTGGCATTCCAGGCACTGACGGCGGCGGCGGACCTGAGAACCATCACCCACCAGGCGTGAGTCGATGACTTTGGTATCAACGGCGGAGCAAAACGGGCAATGCATAAATTATCCTGCGGGTCAATGAACTGTTGCGGTAGTTTACCCTGTTTATACATAAAAAACACCCTGCATGCATGCACATGCAGGGTGTTTTATGTTTTTTCGCGGCAGAAATTACGGCAGGATAGATTCCTGGTCCGCGCCTTCTTTTTCCACTTTCTGCACAATCAGGTGCTCACGCTTCATACCCAGTTTCAGGGCCAGCGCAGACGCCACGTAGATTGAGGAAATCGTACCGATAGACACACCAATCAG
Organism: Morganella sp. EGD-HP17; assembly: GCF_000512315.2. NCBI lineage: Bacteria > Pseudomonadati > Pseudomonadota > Gammaproteobacteria > Enterobacterales > Morganellaceae > Morganella > Morganella sp. EGD-HP17. The sequence continues at coordinate 183,574 of NZ_AZRH01000001.1, read as the reverse complement.
CATGACCAGCGAGAAGCCTTTCAGCATTGCACCACCGAAGATATAGAGCATCAGAACCACTAACAGGGTGGTTGCCGATGTCATAATGGTACGGCTTAACGTCTGAGTCAGGGAAACGTTCATGATCTCATACGAGGTACCACGGCGGATTTTGCGGAAGTTCTCACGGATACGGTCAGATACCACGATGCTGTCGTTCAGTGAGTAACCGATAACCGACATCAGGGATGCCACAATGGTCAGGTCAATCTCAATATGGAACAGCGACAGTACGCCGAGGGTGATGATAACGTCGTGCGCCAGCGCGATAACCGCACCTAACGCCAGACGCCATTCAAACCGCATCGCCACATAGATCAGGATACAGATTAATGCCGCGATCAGCGCCATTGCGCCGGTCTGAGCCAGTTCCGCACCCACACTCGGGCCGACGAACTCGATACGTTTGACCACCGCACTCTCATCAATGTTTTTATTGATCACATTGATAACGGTTTTACCCAGTTCCTGACCCGCAGTACCTTCTGCCGGCGGCAGACGTACCATGATGTCACGGCTGCTGCCGAAGTTCTGGATCAGCGGATCTTTAAACCCGGCCTGCGCAACGGTATCACGGATTTTATCCAGATCTGCCGGCTGGCTGAAGTTAACTTCAATGACGGTACCGCCGGTGAAGTCCAGACCCCAGTTAAACCCTTTCACGCCGATGATTGCCACAGAGGCAATCAGCAGCAGTGCCGAGATGGTAAATGCCACGTTGTCCCAGCGCATAAAGTCATAGACTCTGCGGCCGTGGTTTAATTGTTCAACAGTATAATCCTGTGCCACAACGTGCTCCTTAAATAGACAGCTTATTAATACGTTTACCGCCATACAGCAGGTTCACGATGGCACGTGTACCGATAATCGCTGTAAACATGGAGGTTGCCACACCAATGGCTGTCGTAATCGCAAACCCTTTAATCGAACCGGTACCGACCGCGTAAAGAATGACAGCAGTAATCAGTGTGGTTAAGTTTGCGTCGATAATACTTGAGAAGGCGCCTTTGTACCCTTCATGGATTGCCTGCTGGACAGAACGCCCGTTGCGCAGTTCCTCTTTGATACGTTCGTTTATCAGAACGTTCGCATCAACCGCAACCGCAAGGGTCAGCACGATCCCCGCAATCCCCGGCATGGTCAGCGTAGCGCCCGGTAACAGCGACATCACCCCGACAATCAGGATAAGGTTCGCCAGTAACGCGCTGCTCGCGATCAGACCGAATTTACGGTAGTAGATCACCATGAACAGAATTGAGGCCATCAGCCCCCACAGACATGCTTCCAGGCCCTGCTCGATATTCTGCAGACCCAGAGTCGGCCCGATGGTCCGCTCTTCCACAATCTGGATTGGTGCAATCAGGGCACCGGCACGCAGCAGCAGTGATAACTGACGTGCTTCATTGGCATTATCAATCCCGGTGATACGGAAGTTTGATCCTAAACGGGACTGAATATTGGCAATGTTGATAACTTCTTCGTTTTTCTCAAGGATTGAGCGGCCTGCGGCATCTTTACGCCCGCTGTCTTTATATTCGACAAACAGGGTCGCCATCGGCTTATACAGGTTATCCTTGGTGAAATCGGACATGGTGTTACCACCGGCGCTGTCGAGCGAGATGCTGACCTGCGGCTGACCGTACTCATCACTCTGTGAAGTGGAGTCAGTAATGTGGTCACCGGTCAGAATCACACGCTTGTACAGGGCGACTTTGCGTCCGTCACGGGTGTATTTCACTTCAGTGTCACCCGGGATACGGCCTGCTTCGATAGCGGCAGGGTCAACAGCACCGTTGACCAGACGGAATTCCAGGGTGGCAGTTGCCCCGAGGATTTCTTTCGCCCGTGCGGTGTCCTGAATACCCGGTAATTCCACCACGATGCGGTCCGCACCCTGACGCTGTACCAGCGGCTCGGCAACACCGAGCTGGTTAACACGGTTACGCAGGATAGTGATGTTCTGCATGACAGCATAGCTGCGCGCTTCACTTAAGCGCTGGTCGCTCATTACGGCGGTCAGCGTGTTATCTGTACCGTCTTTGAAGACTAAATCGCGCAGGCGTTTAGATAACAGCGAGCTGGCTTCGGAACGTGATGCATCATCACGGAAGCGGACTTCCACGCCGTAATCCGCTGATTTGCGGACAGACGCAAACGGAATGCTGTTTTCACGCAGCAGCGAGCGGATACCGTCGAGGTTCTGCTCCTGCAGTTTACCCAGCGCGGTTTCCATATCCACTTCCATCAGGAAGTGAACACCACCACGCAGGTCGAGACCCAGTTTCATCGGCTCGCCACCCACGGCGGTCAGCCATTTCGGTGTCGCCGGGGCAAGGTTCAGGGCAACAACATATTGTTCACCTAAGCCTTTCACCAGCTCTTCACGGGCACGTAACTGGATATCAGGATTTGAGAAACGGGCAAGTATCACACCGTTTTCCAGTGCGACCGACTTACTCGCGATCTGATCTTTTTCTAAAATGGTCCGGACCTGATCCAGGGTCTGTTCATTGGCGGCGGTTCCCCGCGCGCCAGTGATTTGAACAGCCGGATCCTCTCCATACAGGTTTGGAAGCGCATAAAGCAAACCGATGAGGATCGCAGCGATCAGCATCAGATACTTCCACAAAGGATAACGGTTTAACACGGCAGTCCCTTCGGGAAAATCATACTACAGGAAGATTACAGCGCCTTCAGTGTACCTTTCGGTAAAACTGCTGCGACGAAATCACGTTTGATGGTTACTTCAGTTGTTTCGTTCAGTTCCAGAACGATGTAGCCGGTGTCAGACACTTTAGCCACACGACCGATCAGACCACCGGTAGTTAACACTTCATCACCTTTGGTGATGGAGTCCATTAATTGCTTGTGTGATTTAGCACGTTTCTGTTGCGGGCGCAGGATCATGAAGTAGAAAATCAGCACGAAAACGACCAGCATAACAATCAGAGACATCGGGCTGCCCTGAGAAGCGGCTGCACCGGTTGATGCTACTGCGTCAGAAATGAAAAAACTCATCAAACTATCCTCTTGTTATTCACATAATTATCAGGCAGATAAACCTGCCGGTGGTGTATCGCCTATGTTATACACCACCGGGTGATCCCGTTTCGGGGAAATCACTCACTTAACGGCGGAACGGGTTTCCCGATCCGCTGATAAAATTCAGCGGCAAATGCTTCCAGACGGCCTTCTTCAATTGCCTGCCGGATACCCGCCATCAGACGCTGATAGTAGCGCAGATTATGAATGGTATTTAAGCGCGCGCCAAGGATTTCATTACAGCGATCCAAATGATGCAGGTAAGCGCGCGTATAATTGCGGCAGGTATAGCAGTCACATTCCGCATCCAGCGGCGATGTATCTGATTTATACTTCGCATTACGGATTTTTACCACGCCGTCCGTCACAAACAGATGACCGTTACGGGCATTACGGGTCGGCATCACGCAGTCGAACATATCAATACCGCGGCGCACACCTTCCACCAGATCTTCCGGTTTACCCACGCCCATTAAATAGCGCGGTTTATCTTCCGGGATCTGCGGACAGACATGCTCGAGAATCCGGTGCATATCTTCTTTCGGCTCGCCGACAGCCAGACCGCCCACAGCGTACCCATCAAATCCGATTTCCACCAGTCCTTTCACAGACACATCGCGTAAATCTTCGTAAACACTGCCCTGGATGATACCGAACAGCGCATTCGGGTTACCCAGCTCATCGAAACGGTCACGGCTGCGTTTAGCCCAGCGCAGAGACATTTCCATGGATTTCTTCGCGTAGTCCCAGTCCGCCGGATACGGTGTGCACTCGTCAAAAATCATCACGATATCAGACCCGAGATCGTACTGGATTTCCATCGATTTTTCAGGACTTAAGAAGATTTTTTCACCGTTGATCGGGTTGCGGAAATGCACGCCTTCTTCTTTGATTTTACGCATCGCACCCAGGCTGAACACCTGGAAACCGCCGGAGTCAGTCAGAATCGGGCCTTTCCACTGCATAAAATCATGCAGGTCGCCGTGCAGCTTCATAATTTCCTGGCCGGGGCGCAGCCACAGATGGAACGTGTTGCCTAATAAGATTTGCGCACCGGTCTCTTTCACTTCTTCCGGTGTCATCCCTTTCACTGTGCCATAAGTCCCCACCGGCATAAATGCAGGGGTTTCAACAACGCCACGATCAAAAATTAAGCGACCACGGCGCGCACGGCCGTCTGTCGTCTGCAGTTCATATTTCACAAAACCTCCGGCATCAGAAAAACAGTCTGATGATGTTTAATTAGCGGCAGTCAGTCAGCAGTCGCTGAAATCTGCCGGATCAATAATTCTGTAGTATATCAGTCGTCGTGACCAACTTTTTCAAATTTCGCCTGCGGGTTGCGGGTAATAAACATCGCATCCCCGTAGCTGAAGAAACGGTAACGTTCACGCACCGCCGCTTCATACGCCTGCATGGTGTGCTGATAACCGGCAAAGGCGGAAACCAGCATAATCAGCGTGGATTCCGGCAGATGGAAATTGGTGATCAGCGCATCCACCACCTGATACTCATATCCCGGATAAATAAAGATTTGGGTATCATCAAAGAATGGCGCTATCAGTGCATCCTGTGCCGCTTTCGCCGCACTTTCCAGGGAGCGCACGGATGTTGTGCCGACCGCAATCACTTTATTACCCCGCGCTTTACACGCCAGCACGGCATCAACCACATTCTGCGGCACTTCCGCATATTCGGAGTGCATGATGTGATCTTCGATGTTATCCACACGCACCGGCTGGAAAGTCCCCGCCCCGACATGCAGGGTGACAAAGGCCATTTCCACGCCTTTTTCGCGCAGTGCCGCCAGCAGCGGCTCATCAAAGTGCAGCCCGGCAGTCGGTGCGGCCACCGCGCCGGGGCGGTCATTATACACGGTCTGGTATAACTCGCGATCCGACTCTTCATCAGGGCGGTCAATATAAGGCGGCAGCGGCATATGACCAATCTGATTCAGAATGGTCAGCACATCGCGCTCATCATCAAAACGGATTTCAAACAGCGCATCGTGACGCGCCACCATGGTGGCTTTCACGCTCTCATCTTCGCCCAGCAGCAGCTCCGCACCCTCTTTCGGTGCTTTCGATGCGCGGACATGCGCCAGTACACGGTGCTCATCCAGCATCCGCTCCACCAGCACTTCAATCTTTCCGCCGGAGGCTTTGCGGCCGAACATTCTGGCGGGGATCACGCGGGTATCATTAAATACCAGCAGATCACCGGGATTGAGTTTATTCAGCACTTCGGTGAAGATACCGTGGTTCAGTTCACCACTGATACCATCAAGCGATAACAGACGACACTTGCTCCGCTCCGCCTGCGGGTAGCAGGCAATCAGTTCGTCCGGCAGTTCAAAAGTAAAATCGGCAACACGCATGAGATTCTCGGTTTCATCTCAAAAAGAAAAACAGGCGCAATAGTCTAGTGCCCCGGTAAGCAGGGCGCAAGAAATAACCCGCCGACGGCGGAATAAAAGGCTGCGGTATTATGAATTTTCTCGCACATCTCCACCTTGCCTCACTGGCAAACAGCAGTTTTCTCGGCAATCTGATGGCCGATTTTGTCCGCGGCACACCGGAAGAACAGTACAGCGCACCGGTCGCGGCGGGGATCCGGCTGCACCGGCGTATTGATACCCTGACCGATTCACACCCGCTGGTGCGGGAAGCCCGTCAGCTGTTCCGCCCGGAATACCGCCGCTACGCGCCGATCACGCTGGATGTGGTCTGGGATCATTTTCTTTCCCTGCACTGGTCTCAGTTTGAACCGAAAACGTCGCTGACCGATTTCACACAACACGTCCGCACAGTGATTGAACCGCAACTGGCGTTCACGCCGGTGAAATTTCAGGAGCTGAATGAGTTTATGTGGCCGCAGCGCTGGTTAATCCGTTATCAGGAGATCCCCTATATCGGACAGGTGTTGGCGGGGATGGCAAAACGACGTCCGAAACTTGCCGCGCTCAGGGAGACAAATCAGGATTTTACCGATAATTATCAGTCTCTTGAAAAGATATTCTTCCGCTTCTATCCGCAGATGATGGACAGTGTGACAAAGCCGTTTACAGGTCAGTAACGGTTTTTACGTTCATTCACACAATTAGCACTTGAACTTTACTCAAATAACTCTATCTTATTCGGGTAGCAGATAGAATAATGAACTATTGATAGGTAAAACCTATTATATTAATCGGTATTATGATCTTTAATACCATCCCCGGATTCTTTATTCTGTCTGTTGTTTATTGCCATACTCTATATAATCTTACAGGAGTAAATTATGGTTCTGGTAACCCGTCAAGCCCCCGATTTTACAGCTGCAGCCGTTATGGGTAACGGTGAAATTGTTGATAACTTCAATCTGAAAAAACACCTGAACGGCCGTCCGGCTGTTATCTTCTTCTGGCCGATGGACTTCACTTTCGTCTGCCCTTCTGAGCTGATCGCATTCGATCACCGCTATGAAGAATTCAAAAAACGCGGTGTGGAAGTGATTGGTGTGTCTATGGACTCTGAGTTTGTTCATAACGCATGGCGTAACACTGCTATCGACGATGGCGGTATCGGTCCGGTTCAGTATCCGATGATTGCGGATATCAAACATGACATCATGCGGGCTTACGGTGTTGAGTTTCCGGAAGCCGGTGTTGCTCTGCGCGGTTCTTTCCTGGTGGACAAAAACGGTGTTGTCCGTCATCAGGTCGTCAACGACCTGCCGCTGGGCCGTAACGTAGACGAAATGCTGCGTATGGTTGACGCACTGCAATTCCACGAAGAGCACGGCGATGTATGCCCTGCACAGTGGGAAAAAGGTCAGGAAGGTATGAATGCATCTCCGAAAGGCGTTGCTGACTTCCTGAAAAAGAACTCCGGCAAACTGTAAGTTCCGGCAGTTAAGAGATACAAAAACCAGCCTGCGGGCTGGTTTTTTTGTGCCTGAATAACGGGCAAAAAAATACCCCGCACATGACAGGGTATTTTTATAATCCGGACTATCAGGCGTGTTTGTGATTCACTTCCGGCTCAGCGCCCATCAGGCGATCAACCACAATGGAAACCACCAGCACCGCCAGTGACGGCGCAAGCCACGCCAGGTCATATTTAAAGAACGGCAGCGACTCAATCCATGACGGCATATAAGGGCCGAACATTTTAGTGGCTTTCAGAGCACCCATCGTCCCGAGGATCAGGCTGACCAGCATTGCCGGCGCAACCACCCGTCCCGGTTTTTTCCAGAAACGCAGTGTGAAACTCAGCAGGATCAGCACAATACACGGCGGATAAATGGATACCAGCACCGGAATGGAGAATGCAATCAACTTGCTCAGCCCCAGGTTGGAGATCACCATGGAGAACGCACCGAGGATCCACACCAGAGTACGGTAAGAAATCGGCAGATAACGGCTGAAGAATTCCGCACAGGCGCAGGTCAGGCCGATCGCCGTTACCATACAGGCCACAAAAATCAGTACCGCCAGGAAGAAGCTGCCGTAGTTACCGAAAGTATACTGGACATACTCATGCAGAATTTCCGCACCATCGGCAGGGTTCGGGATAATCGACCCGCTGTTTTCCCCTAATTTGAACAGTGCCAGATAGACCAGAGTCAGCAGCACACCGGCAATCAGCCCGGCCCACATGGTATAGCGGGTCAGCAGTGAGGAGTTTTCCACTCCGCGCGAACGGGCGGCATTAACAATGACAATCCCGAAGACCATTGCGCCGAGGGTATCCATGGTCAGATAACCATTAATAAACCCGTTGGAGAACGCCATTTCTTTATACTCCGGCGTTGCCATAATGGCATCACCGGCCGGCCACATGACCGCAGCCACCCCGAGGATAGCCAGAGCCAGCATTTTAACCGGTGCCAGCACATGGCCGACGCTGTCCAGCAATTTACCCGGATACAGAGAAATACCGATCACACAGGCAAAATAGATTACGCTGTAAATCAGCAGGGAAATATCAGATTCTCCGCCTACCAGCGGCGCAATCCCGATTTTATAAGAAACGGTGGCTGTACGCGGCGTGGCAAACAACGGCCCGACGGACAGATAGGCCACAACAGCCAGCAGCAGCCCGGCGTATTTACCGACTGGTGTACTGAGTGCCTCAATACCGCCACCGACTTTTGCAAGTGCGATCACTGTCAGAACCGGTAAACCAACGCCGGTGATCAGGAACCCGGCTGCCGCCGTCCAGACCATTTCGCCGGCCTGAAGGCCGACCATTGGCGGAAATATAATATTTCCCGCCCCGACAAACAGCGCGAAGGTCATAAAACCTAAGGCTAAAATATCTCGTGAAGTTAAACGATGCGCCATATTATTTTTGTCTGTTACTGTTAATTTAATGTGAAATATTCAATAAAAATATCGGAAATAAAAATCCAACTCCCTGATCTGTCACCGGCGCTATCTCCTGCTGTTTTAACATTCTATTAGCACTACGTTATTCATATTAAGTTAATAACTATAGTGATTATATTTAAAAAACAGTGATATTTGCCAATAACTCACTACAAGTAAAACTTTTATAGCGCAGAAAGGCAATAGTCAAAGCAAAAACCAGAACTATATACCGAAGTCTATTTCCAAAGCAGCGATTGCTGTTATGTAAGCTTCAATAAACACTATATGATTTGTTTATATTTTAATCAGACATTTTAAATCTGCTGAAATTAGCAGCGATTAAATAAAGAAAGCGGCAAAAGCCGCTTTAATGAGAGGACTTAGCGATAAGCCGCGCAGGAATGGTAAAACTGAACTCCGTTCCCTGCCCGGGTTTGCTGGTAATATCCAGATGGGTGTGGTGATGCTGTAAAGCGTGTTTCACTATCGCCAGCCCCAGACCGGAGCCGCCGGTCTGCCGCGAACGGGATTTATCCACGCGGTAAAAACGTTCAGTCAGGCGGGACAGATGTTCCGCCGGAATGCCCGGACCGTTATCTTTCACACTGAACACCGCGTTACCGTTACGCAGCGCCCAGATGACCTCAATCCGTGTATTTTCCGGAGTATGATTTACCGCGTTATACACCAGGTTCGACATGGCGCTGCGCAGCTCTTCCTCATCCCCGAAAATCTTCAGTTTGTCATCCACCGCAAAGCGGATGTCATGGTTACCCCGGCTGAGCGTCACGGCTTCCTGCTGAAGCATTATCAGCATCCCCGGCACATCCACAACCTGATCCAGCCCGCTTTTGACAGCCACTTCAATTTTTGAGAGCTGCAAAAGCTGTTTAACCATGCCGTCCATACGGCGGGTCTGCTCCTGCATGGTCAGAATCGCTTTTTTATTCATCGGATTATCAAAATCCTGATCCGCGAGCATCTCCAGATAGCCCTGCAAAACCGTCAGCGGCGTGCGCAGTTCGTGACTGACATTGGCAAAGAAATCACGCCGCGAGTTTTCAAGACGGCGTTTTTCCGTCACATCGCGGGCAACCATCAGCAACTGCCCTTCTGAATACGGCATGATGCGCAATTCCATCATGCTGCCGTTATTCAGTTCCAGCGTCAGCGGCAGGGTATAGTCACCTGCAGTCAGATAACGGCTGAAATCCGGGTAACGCAGAAGGTTAAAGATGTGCTGCCCGTTATCATCCGGCCAGCGGAAACCGAGAAGGTGCTGGGCATGTTTGTTACACCAGAAAATATTGCCGTCTTCTGTCATCATCACCACCGCATCCGGCAGGGATTCTGCCCCGCTGCGAAAGCGTTTGATCAGGGTGGCGAGTTCACGGCGGCGCTTGCGGTTACGCTGCTGAAGCTGGTAGATACCGTAAAAAATCGGCTCCCAGCTGCTGCGGCCGGGCGGTGGCAGCATACTGCGATCCAGCCACAGCCAGTCAGACAATTTCAGTAAGTTATAGCTGTGCCAGACGGCAGCGGCAAACAGGGCACCGGCAAGAAACCAGCCGGTATAGCCGAAAAAAAGTGACAAAAAGAGTGCCGGCAGGCAGAAAACCAGTAATTCCAGTACAATTTTTTTCCACGAAAGACGCTCAAGCACGCGCGATCCTCTTGCGGTTTAACATTATTATCAGTAACGGACAGAGAAGCGGTAACCCGTTCCCCGGACTGTCTGTATCATTTTATCGTGTCCGTCCGCTTCCAGCGCCTTGCGCAGGCGGCGGATATGCACATCCACCGTGCGGTCCTCAACATAGACATTTTCCCCCCAGACATAGTTCAGCAGCTGTTCACGGCTGTAAACCCGCTCCGGATGAGTCATAAAGAAGTGCAGCAGTTTGAATTCGGTCGGCCCCATTTCCAGCGGGTTCTCATTACTGGTTACGCGGTGGGATGCCGGGTCGAGTGTCAGGCCGTTCATGGCGATAAGGTCATCCGCCGCCATCGGGGAGATGCGCCGCAGAATCGCTTTAACACGGGCCACTAACTCTTTCGGTGAGAAGGGTTTGGTCAGATAGTCATCCGCGCCGGTTTCCAGACCTTTGACACGGTCTTCCTCTTCACCGCGCGCCGTCAGCATCATCACCGGGATTTCCCGCAACTGACTGTCCCGTTTCATATGTTTGATAACCTGAATACCGGAACCGCCCGGGATCATCCAGTCCAGCAGGACAAGATCAGGGAAAGGCTCCACCAGCCGGGCAATGGCCGCATCATAATCATCCGCCTCGATAGGCTGATAGCCATTCTGCTCCAGTACAAAACAGACCATTTCACGGATAGGTGCTTCATCTTCAACGACTAAAATTCGTCTTGCCATGGCGTTCCCTGTTTACCGTTAATTTCATTTCATCAGACAGTGCCGCGATTATGCGTCACTTTTGTGACAGATTTATGAATATCAGCCGATACCTCAGCCTGCACCGCAAAGATAATGTCATTAAACTGACATACTACACACAAAATGCGTGTCAGATCGTAAAACACTGGATATTCATCCAATATTTATTTTTACCGCCTGATTTCCGTTATACTCTGTTTTCAGTAAACCGCCTAACGCAATGCGCATTCAGTTCGCCCGGCAGGAATAACCATATATGAAAATCATTCACACATCAGACTGGCATCTCGGACAATATTTTTACACTAAAAACCGGTTACAGGAACATCTGCAGTTTTCAGACTGGCTGATAAACCTGATAAAAGAACAGCGGGCGGATGCCCTGATTGTCGCCGGAGATGTGTTTGATACCGCCTCCCCGCCGAGTTACGCCCGTGAGCTGTATAACCGTTTTGTTGCACAACTGCAACAGACCGGCTGTCATCTGATTGTGCTTGCCGGTAACCATGATGCCGTTGCCACGCTGAATGAATCCCGTGAACTGATGGCCTGCCTGAATGCGGATGTGATTGCCCGGCCGGATCCGGCGCGGGATCTGATCGTACTTTATAATAAGCAGAACCAACCCGGTGCGATTGTCTGTGCTGTGCCGTTTCTGCGGCCGCGCGATATTCTGGAAAGTCAGGCCGGACAATCCGAAGCAGAGAAACAACTGGCACTGCTGACCGCGATACAGTCACATTATCAGTCCCTTTATGACAGAGCGGTGGCAAAACGGACTGAGTTGGATACAGATGTCCCAATCATTATGACCGGCCACCTGACAACAGTGGGTGCCAAAACATCGGAATCTGTCCGTGATATTTATATCGGCACACTGGATGCCTTTCCCGCCGGTGCTTTCCCGCCGGCGGATTACATTGCCCTCGGGCATATTCACCGCGCACAGTCCATCGGTGACAGCGGCACCATCCGTTACAGCGGTTCCCCCGTCCCGCTCAGTTTTGATGAATCCGGACAGGAAAAAAGTGTCTTCCTGCTCACCCTGGATAGCAACAGCATTACGGCGATTGATGCGGTACCGGTTCCCTGTTTTCAGCCGATGGTCTGCCTGAAAGGCGATCTGGATACCATCAGTCAGGCGTTTGAACAGTTTCCGCCCCGTGATGAACACACACAGCCGGTCTGGCTGGACATCGAAGTTGCCGGGCGGGATTACCTGCCGGACATTCAGAAACGCATTCAGGCACTGACAGAGCCGCTGGCCGCAGAAGTGATCCTGCTGCGGCGCGAGCGCAGACAGATAACCGCAGACAACAGCGAAGCTCTGCGCGAAACCCTGAATGAGCTGACTCCGGATGATGTTTTTGCCCGGCGTCTGGCACTCAGTGATACCGAAGAAGAGGATATTCCGCGTCTCACCACCCTTTTCCGCCACGTTTGTGAGCAGGTTCGTGACCAGGCAGAGAGTGACAGCAGTGAAATCAGTACCGGTATCAGCGGAAAAAACAATACCCGCACAGACAGCCGGAAAGGAAAAAGTGAATGAAGATCCTGACATTACGGTTTAAAAATATCAATTCACTGCAGGGCGAATGGAAGATTGATTTTACGGCAGAACCCTTTGCCGGAAACGGGTTATTTGCCATCACCGGCCCGACCGGCGCCGGGAAAACGACTTTACTCGATGCTATCTGTCTCGCGCTCTACCATGAAACCCCGCGCGTAAAAACATCCGCATCCCAGAATGATGTGATGACCCGCCATACTGCGGAATGTCTGGCCGAAGTGGAATTTTCCGTCAAAGGAAAAGCATACCGCGCGTTCTGGAGCCAGCGGCGCGCCAGAGATAAAGCCGACGGTAATCTTCAGCCGCCGAAGGCCGAACTGGCTGAGTGCGCCACCGGAAAAATCCTCTCTGACAAACTGACGCAGGTCAGGGAGAGCATTATTGAGATCACCGGGCTGGATTTTGCCCGTTTTACCCGTTCCGTTCTGTTATCACAGGGAAATTTCGCCGCTTTTCTGAATGCTGATGATAATGAACGGGCAGATTTGCTGGAAGAACTGACCGGTACGGAAATTTACCGTCTGATTTCCCGTCAGGTTTATGAAGACTACAAAGCCGCGCAACAGGCGTTGTCTCTGCTGGAAGCGCAGACTGGTGCTATCCGGCTGATGACAGATGATGAACGGCTTACGTGTCAGGCTGAACTGACCACACTGCAGACGGATGAGCAGGCTCAGCTTATCCGCCAGACACAGTTACAGGCCGCACTACAATGGTGGCAGCACAGCGACACACTGAATACAGAAACAGAACAGCGGCAACAGCAGCATGCCGCTGTTATGCAGCAGATACAGGATGCCCGGCCGCGGCTTGACCGGCTTGCCCGCGCCAAACCGGCGGAAAAACTGCGTCCGGCCAGGGAGGCGGTGCAGAACAGTGCCGTCTTAAGTGCACAGCTGACCACCCGTATGCAGGAACTGGCACAAACAACAGAGAGCACCACCCGCTCGCTGCAGCCACTGAGCAGTCAGTGTGAGGAACAACAACAGTTACTCACCGGGCTGAAACAGCAACATCAGCAACTGGAAACACTGGCAGAGAACGAAATCAGGCCGCTGGATAACCGGCTGCAGTTGCTGAACAGTCAGTCTGATGCACTGAAACAGCAATATCAGGCACAGTTGCAGGAACAGCAGGCACTGCAAAACCAGTCAGCACAACTTCAGCAACAGCTGGCGCAAACCCGTGACAGTTATGCGCTCAGCACACAGTTCAGACAGGAAAATGCGCAGAAAGCAGAGCTTCCGTCTGCCATTGTTCAGTGGCGGCATGAGCTGCACACCCGGCAGGAATACCGGACTCAGATTTCCGCACTGACAGAACAGCAGCAGGTGGGGGAAGTTCAGCAACAGTCACTGACCGCAGCACACACAGAAATGACAAATAAACTGGCTGTCCGCAATCAGTCTGTTCTGCCGCTGAAAACAGAGCTGACGGCCTTACAAACCACATTGCAGCAGGCCCGGCAGACTGAACCGGACCAGCAGTTAACCACGCAACTGCAACAGACCGGTGAAAAACGCGGATTACTGCAAAAACTGGCATCACTGGCACCGGAAATCGCCCTGCTGACCCGTAACCTGGAAAACCTTCTGCAACAACAGCATGCCTCTCAGGAAGAGATTAAAACGCTGACAGAATGGATTGCACAACAAGAACCGGTTCTGGCCGACCAGCAGACACATCTGCATGACCTGACAGCCCGTTACCGGCTGGAGCAAACCATTGTCCGGCTGGAGGCAGAACGTCAGCGTTTACAGGCCGGAGAACCCTGTCCGTTGTGCGGCAGTACCGATCACCCGGCTGTCGCTGACTATCAGCAGGTAGTACCGGATGAAACCGCACAGCGCCTGGAAGCACTGACACACACTGCCAGAGAGGCCGAGAAAACACTGGCAGCGAAGCAATCTCAGCTAGCGTTTACCCGCACACAACACGAAAAACTGAGCAGTACACTGCAGGAAACCGGAGAGATCCTCGCGGCCCATACCGCACAGTGGCAGAAAATCTGTCTTGAGGGCGAATTTGACTCCCTGACAGATTCCCCGGCATCGCTGAATGACATCACTCAGCATTATGACGGGCTGTATCAGCAGCAACAGCAGGCTCAGGAAGCCCGCCATGCCCTGGAAACTCAGGTATTAACACTGCAAAACCGGTTACAGGCGGAAGAGGCTGAATGTGAACGGCTGTCACAGGCATTACAGCGCAATACTCAGGAACAGCAGTTTCTGTCACAGCAGCAGACGGAACGGGCCGCCCGTCTGACGCAGCTTTATCAGCAGCAACAGACGCTGGAAACCTCACTGACACAAACAGTGACCGCCTTTGGTTACACCATTCCCTCACCGGCAGAAACCGCTGAGTGGCTGGCGCAGCGTCAGCAGGAAAGTGATCAGTTCGCCGCAAATGAACAGCAGATACAGCAAAGTGCACAGCAACTCGCGGAACTGACCGCACAGCAGCAAAATCTGGAGGCTCAGCAGGCAAAACTGACCACACAACTGGCAGAACAGTCCACCGCACTGGCTGCACTGCAACAACAGCACAACGCTGTCACGGAACAACGGCAGGCACTGTTCGGTGATAAAAATATCAGCACGGAATTACAGAAACTGCTTTATCAGCAGCAGGAAACGGAAAACCGCCTGAAAACCCTGATACAGCAGCGCGACAGCCTGCAACAAAACCTCGCAGGGCTCCGGGGGGAAGAAAAGCGGCTGCAACAGCAGATTCTGGATGCACAGGAGCAGCACCACCACAATCAGCAGGTTTTTCAGCAGCAACTGGCAGAAAGCCCGTTTGCCGGTGAGGCTGATTTCCTCGCCGCCCTGCTCAGTGAAGAGGAACACCAACAGTTACAGGCGCTGGAAACAGCGCTTAACCAGGCACAACTGAAAGCCGCCACCAGTCTCGGGGATGCCAGAACCGCGCTGGAGCAGCACCTGTCCGCCCAACCGGAGCCGTTCCGCGAACAGTCCCGGCAACAGCTGACAGAATCACATACCGCCGCCACACAGCAACTGCGGGAACTGAGCAGCCGTCAGGGGGAATTGCGCGGGCGGCTGACGGCGGATGACAATCTGCGGGTACAGCAGCGCGATTTACTGGATAAAATCACCCGGCATCAGCAGGACGTCACCGACCGCAGCCGCCTCAACATGCTGATAGGCTCTGCCGATGGTGCCAAATTCAGCCGCTTTGCTCAGGGACTGACGCTGGATTATCTGATCCACCTGGCGAACCGGCGGCTGGAGAAACTGCATGGCCGCTATGTGTTGCAGCGCAAAACGGCAGACAGCCTGGAGCTGCAAATCACCGATACCTGGCAGGCAGACACTCAGCGTGATACCAAAACCCTCTCCGGCGGGGAAACGTTCCTGGTCAGTCTGGCGCTCGCACTGGCCTTATCTGATCTTGTCAGTCATAAGACACAGATTGAATCCCTGTTCCTCGATGAAGGCTTCGGCACGCTGGATCAGGAAACTCTCGATATCGCGCTGGATGCACTCGATAACCTGAATGCCACCGGGAAAACCATCGGCGTTATCAGCCATATTGAAGCTATGAAAGAACGTATTGCAGTGCAGATCTCTGTCAGAAAAATGAACGGACTCGGGATCAGTAAATTATCGCCGGAATATCGTGTTACAACGGCGTGATATTTTCACGCTGTCAGCACACAATGATTAATTCAATGATATTTATTGGAAATTTTTCTGTCGGCCGAATTTTTTGAAACATAAGGTTAAATATTTTCGGTATGTTTTTTGATTCATTGCTTATATGCTGTTCATCATGAACTGAAGAGAGCGCGGAAACCGGTTTTTCCGACAAAAAATTTAACGGAGAGTAACATGTCTAATTCATTTATCGAGTTAATTAAAAAACGCAGAACAATTTACAGCCTTGGTAATAATCTGCCTGTTTCTCAGGATCGTATCGCCGCGCTCATCAAAGAAGCTGTGAAACACAGCCCGACTGCGTTTAACTCACAATCATCCCGCGTCGTGGTGCTGTTTGGTGAGAACCACAAAAAACTGTGGAATATCGTGAAAGATGCACTGCGCGCCATTGTCCCGGCAGACGCGTTTGCTGCGACCGAAGGTAAAATTGATAATGCCTTCCTGTCCGGTGCCGGTACTGTGCTGTTCTTTGAAGACCAGTCCGTTGTCAAAGGCTTACAGGAACAATTCGCACTGTATGCGGATAACTTCCCGATCTGGTCTGAACAGGCCAGCGGTATCGCACAGTTTGCTGTCTGGACTGCACTGTCCGAAGAGAATATCGGTGCCTCCCTGCAGCACTACAACCCGGTGATTGATGAGCAGGTCAGCAAAGCCTGGAATATCCCGGCTGACTGGAAACTGCGCGCACAGTTAGTGTTCGGTTCCATTGAACAGGAAGCCGGCGAAAAAGCCTTTATGGATGATGAAAGCCGCTTCAGAATCTTCAACTAATCTTCCGGACTCAGCCGCGTATTAAACGCAGCTGTTCCCGGACGCATCAGGCGCTTTACCTGTCACAAAGCGCCGTTATTACCTTCTGTTATCGTATTAAAATATGCCTTGCCCGCCTTGTGCGGGCTTTTTTTTATCAGGCTTTCGGCCACAGCCACGCCGCACCACGGACACCACTGGAGTCACCGTGCACCGCTTTGCGGATCGGCGTATCGCACTCACCACCGAAAACACGGGAGCGCATCAGCGCCGGTACCGTCTGATACAAGCGATCGACGTTACTCATCCCGCCACCCAGCACAATCACATCCGGGTCCAGCATATTCACGACCTGGCCGAGCGCTTTTGCCAGCCGCTGCTCATAATTCACCATCACCTGTTCAGCCGGTAAGTCGCCCTGTGACAAACGACGGATGATCTCCGCACCTTTGCAGACCTCACCGGTCAGCGCGGTATAATCAGCCATAAAACCGGTGCCGGAGATAAACAGTTCGGTACAACCCTGTTTGCCGCAATAGCAATCCGCCATTCCTTTAAACAGCCGGTCGGCTTCATCCTGCCACGGCAGCGGGTTATGTCCCCACTCCCCGGCCACACCGTTACCACCGCTGTGAACCTGTCCGTTCAGGGCAATCCCCGCACCGCAGCCGGTACCGATAATCACCGCGAAAACGACCGGAAACCCTGCGCCTGCACCATCAACCGCTTCGGAGACCGCCAGGCAGTTTGCATCATTTGCCACCCGCACTTCCCGTTGCAGTAATGCACTGAGATCCGCATCAAACGGCTGACCGTTCAGCCAGACCGAATTAGCATTTTTTACCCGTCCGGTGACCGGCGACAGTGTTCCCGGGATCCCTACTCCGACAGTGCCGGTCTCTCCGGTGGCGGTTTCTGCATCGTGAACCAGCCCGGCAATCGCCTGTAATGTTTGCTGATAGTCAAAACGCGGCGTATCCGTTCGTTTACGGAATAATTCCTGCCCCTCATTACTGAGTGCGATCACTTCAATTTTGGTGCCGCCCAAATCAATACCGATCCGCATACTGTCCCCTTCTGCTGTGGATTTACGCTCTGTCTTTCATACCTCTGATAATGCAGGGCAGCGGCCTGACAATCAAGTTTCCGCGCGAAGGCATTAGAGCAACGCGGCAAGATCCGTTATCATAGCGGGATGCAATTCTCACCGCGCAATGACCGCGCATCATAAAACAGGACTGTCCGATGTGGTTTAAAAATATACTCGTTTACCGCCTTAGCTCGCCGTTTCCGCTGTCTGCCGATGAGCTGGAAAAACAGCTGGAACACATGGCATTCACGCCGTGCGGCAGTCAGGATATGATGAAAACCGGCTGGGTTTCGCCGATGGGCTCCCGGGGTGATGCACTGACTCACGCTGCCGGTAAACAGATCCTTATCTGTGCTAAAAAAGAAGAAAAAATGCTGCCATCGCCGGTAATTAAACAGGAATTGCAGGCGAAAATTGAAAAGCTGGAACATGAGCAGCATCGCAAACTGAAGAAAACGGAAAAAGATTCCCTGAAAGATGAAGTGGTTCATGCTCTGCTGCCGCGTGCCTTCAGCCGTTTCAGCCAGACCGCCATCTGGATTGATGCGGAACGCGGCCTGATTATCGTCGATGCGGCCAGTGCCAAACGGGCGGAAGATAACCTTGCCCTGCTGCGTAAAACACTCGGCTCTCTGCCGGTGATCCCGCTGACCACCAAAGACCCGATTGAACTGACGCTGACCGAATGGGTGCGCTCCGGTGATTTACCAACCGGTTTTGCCCTGATGGATGAAGCTGAACTGAAAGCCATTCTGGAAGACGGCGGCGTGATCCGCTGTAAGAAACAGGATCTGGTATCAGACGAAATCGCCACCTGCATTGAAGCCGGAAAATGTGTCACCAAACTGGCACTGGACTGGGAAGAGCGGATTCAGTTCCTGATGTCTGATGACGGTTCCTTTAAACGCCTGAAATACAGTGATGATTTAAAAGACAAAAATGAAGATATCGACCGCGAGGATTTTGCTCAGCGGTTTGATGCTGATTTTGTCCTGATGACCGGCGAACTGAGTGCGCTGATCAGCAATACCATTGCCGCCCTCGGCGGTGAAGCGGAACACTGAAAATAAGATCTGCGGGAAGCCCGGTAACAGGCTCCCGCTGATATCCGCTGTTATGCCCACGGCAGCGGGGCTTTTTCATCATTACCGTGCTCGCCGTAATAGAGCGACGGCAGAAAACGGGACAAGTAAGTAAACTCGTTATAGCAGTGCTTCATCAGCCCGAAACCAATCTCATCCGGCAGTTCCGTCAGCGGATCCGCCAGTGACGCCCCGAGTAAAAACCGGCTGCGCAGCACACATCCGAACTCTGTATCATAGGTTATATGCAGCATTTTTCCGTCGATCGGGTAACCGAGCGTATCGGTTTTCACATCATCCCCGAACCCGATATGGGCGCAAACAGCACCGGAAATCTGATGCGTCTGCCGCGCGGCGGCCAGTTTATCCGCATCAAAGAAATCCTGTGCATCGTTGAATTTCAGTGTCGCGCCGACCGGCGGGATCGGCCCGAGAGACTCAACCGCACGGATTGTCGCCCCGATATAACTCTCCCCTTTTTTCCAGACCGAATCCCAGCCGTGATGTGCCACATGATCATGTGGGTGCCACCAGCGGATATGCTGCGTGGTTTCAAAAAACGTGAACCACCACTCCAGCATCCGCCCTTTACAACCGTGCAGGTCGGTTCTGACAGATACTGTCAGCAGCCCTTCTTCGCTGCGCTCCAGACCCATTTCCATCCGCAGTGGTTCAGGAGATAATAACTGGTTAATATCATCCGGTGCCCGGGGTAAGTTTTGTTTTTTCGCTGACATGACGTATACTCCATAATTAAGAAACGATTTTCGTTTCCTAATTAATATTGTCCTGTAACGGGTATTTGTCAATTGAGGATCGCACGTATGGCTAATAATGAAGCTGCCACAGAACCCCGCGGACGTGGCCGTCCGGTTGTTCCGGAAGAAGAACTGATTGCAAAAATCCGCGAGGCATCACTTAGTCTGTTGTTATCACAGGGATATTCCGCAATGACGATGGATGCGGTGGCAAAACAGGCGGGTGTCTCCAAAAAGACGCTGTACCGGTTCGCTGGCAACCGTGAAGATCTGGCGGAGCAGATAGTGCGCGGCTGGACGGATTCCTTTGTGCCGCTGTTTATGCAAGATGCAAAGACTAAAGATGAATTTTATCAGCTGCTTGAAAACAATCTGACCATCATGAGCCACAAGGTGCTCAGTGCTGAGGCGGCGGGATTATTTTGTCTGCTGAGCAGTGAGTTTCCCGGCCGGGAGTTATTGCTGACCCGCTATCAGGCCTGCGGTATTGAGCGCGGACGTGCGCTGCTGACAGAATGGTTGTCCCGGCATCAGGCGTTTCTGCCGCTGCCGGATGCAGCACAAACCAGTGATTTGCTGTTATCGATGGTAATGGCAGAGCCGCTGCGCCAGATTGCCCTGAAACTGGCACCACCAGCACCGGATTACCCGGTACAGGCGCGGATCCGTGCTGCGGTGGCATTACTGAAACGCTGACGGGCACCGGCGGATAACCGGCACCCGAAACCGCATTATTTCTGTATCAGATAGCGGATTGTCGGCCCGTCCTGCTGGATGGACAGCACAGTGTAGCCGTGGTTTTTGGCATCCAGCGGGATATTGTTGATGGATTGTGGGCAGTCACTCACCACTTCCAGGATCTCTCCGGGTTTCAGTGACGGCATGGCTTCAAGAGTCGCCACTGCCGGATACGGGCACGGCTCACCGACCATATCCAGCCGGTAATCCGGCACAATTGCAGTATTTTCGGTATTCATGGTGTGCTCCTTAATGTGCGGCAGCGGCGACAGTGTCAGCCTGGTTTTTCCGGCGGAAGAAGCGTTTCTCCCACATCAGTAACAGGATAAAGGCAAAGGCGAGTAATCCGTAAGTAACCAGCAGACCACCAGCCGGGCCGAAGGTATCCAGCAGGTTGACTTTGTCATAGTCAGTCGCCAGCCACGGTGCCACGGAATCCCAGTAATAAGCCAGAATAGTCGCGCCGATAATATTACCCAGGCCGACCCACCAGAAATGCACCTGACCTTCCACAGCACGGTACATCCAGCCGGTTTCACAACCCCCTGCCAGCACAATACCGAAGCCGAACAACAACCCGCCAATCACGGCGTTAGGGCCTGCCCAGAAGATTTTCGGCTCTGCGCCCAGTTGTACATAGCTGTAGATGCCGATAGCACTGACGGCCATACCAAGGATAATTGCTTTTGCCATCTGGGTACGCCCTGTGATCCAGACATCACGGAACGCGGAGGTAAAACAGATTTGCGCCCGTTCAATCAGCAGACCAAACCCGATGCCAAACAGCATCGCCATGCCCAGTTTCGGGGATTTAAACAGCGTGAACAGAGACCAGGTGACACACAGCAGGAAGATCAGCATACCGAGACGAAAACGGCGTTTCGCCCGCTGCAAATCCTGTGTCAGCGGTGAGGCTTTGCTGACTTTTTGCAGTTTGACCGGAATGCGGAACATCGGCAGCAGCGTAAATTTTGCGCCGAAGTAAGAGCCTGCGGCGGTTGCCAGTGCAAAGAACCAGGCATGGAGGGAGAATTGCGGGATACCGGTAAAGAAGGCTGCCAGGTTACACCCCATTGCAAGACGTGCCCCGAAACCGGCGATAATGCCGCCGATAACGGCCTGCCAGATACGGATTTTGTGTTGCGGAAGGCGGATTTTGACGTTGTTAGCCCATAAGGCTGCGGCGATACAACCGGCAAACATACCGATAATCATCATGCCGTCGATACGATCCAGGGGCGAGCCCTGCAAACCGATCACCTTAAAATACCCCCAGTTTTCCGGATGAGCGCCGAACAGTTGCAGAATGTGTCCGCCCCAGCGCGTAAACTCTCCGGTGACCGCCCAGAATGTGCCTGTTAATCCGAAGTAGTATGCGGATAAGATGCCGGCGGCGATCACTGCGGGCAACGGCTGCCAGAACCTGACAAGATACGTTGATTTAAATGTAGACCAGTTCATTTTTTTACCAAAAAAATCCCGACAGCGTCGGGAATCGATGTCGGAGTACGTGTGTACCAGTAGGATCTTTATATGTGATCCACCGGAGAATCATACTCCTGTATAAGATAATTCGCTTATTAATATTTTTAAAAATACTGGCATGTCCTCGGCGCTTTATGCTTTCTTTTTTTTACCGGTCAGGTCTTCTGAATACTCACTGTGTGCCGAAAAGAATAAAACATCAAACCATCTTCTTTCAGATTCGGGCAGCGGGATAACCGGCAAAGCGGAAAGACGCTGACACATCCT
The DNA here is from genome assembly GCF_000512315.2 of Morganella sp. EGD-HP17. Lineage (NCBI taxonomy): Bacteria > Pseudomonadati > Pseudomonadota > Gammaproteobacteria > Enterobacterales > Morganellaceae > Morganella > Morganella sp. EGD-HP17. The sequence continues at coordinate 161,307 of NZ_AZRH01000001.1, read as the reverse complement.
TGTTCGCTCGGATCGCGCCATCCCTGGCGCTTGACGCTTTCCTTTTTTTGCCGGTTAACCCCTCATGTACTTCAACTCTGTTAAAAACAGAAAACAGAAAACAGAAAAATCAATCTGCTAAATCATCCGGTTTGTGGCAAGGCGGCGAAGTGAGGATATCCCCGGGAGCATACACCAGTATGTGACCGGGGTAGCCGAACGAAGCCAACACAGCCACAGGCCGGAGGATGACGCAGATTCGCAGATCAGCAGATGCGGGGCAGCGGCTCGTTATACGGAAGATCCAACAGCCTGGTCGCGCCGAAAATCCCCTGCACTTTCACCTGTTTTGCTTCTGTTACCTGCCCGATGGTACAGGCGTCCTGACCCAGAGGGCTGTTACGGAGGGCTGCCAGCACGGTGGCTTCGGCTTCCGGGGCTGTGACAATCACCACTTTACCTTCATTGGCAAAATTGAGTGCCTCCAGCCCCAACAGCTCGCACACACCACGTACTGCAGTTTTCAGCGGCAGTTTCTGTTCTTCGATATTCATACCGCATTGTGAAGCATCGGCAAACTCATGCAGGATAGCGGTGACGCCGCCACGGGTGGCATCACGGACAGCTCTGATGCCGTCAATCGCCCGCAAAGGTGCAAGCATCGGCTCCAGAACCGCACAGTCGCTGCGCAGATCAGCATCCAGCCCGAGGTTCTCGCGCAGATTGAGGATCGCCGCACCATGATCACCCAGTGTGCCGCTGACAATAATTTTATCCCCCGGACGGCATTGTGCTGCTGCCCAGTTCAGTTGATGCGGGATCACACCGATACCGGCGGTATTGATAAACACTTTGTCTGCCGCACCGCGCGGCACCACTTTGGTGTCACCGGTCACAATCTGAATACCGTTGGCTTTTACGGCTTCCGCCATGCTGCTGACCAGCTGAGAGAGAATGTCAAACGACAACCCCTCCTCAAGGATAAATCCACAGGAGAGGTAGCGCGGGATTGCGCCACCGACAGACAGATCATTCGCTGTGCCGCACACAGCCAGTTTGCCGATATTGCCGCCGGGGAAAATAATCGGATCAATCACATAGCTGTCGGTGCTGAATGCCAGACGATCACCGGCGGCCTGTAATTCCGCCAGCGGTATTCGAGCCTGATCTTCTTTTTCATTCAGATACGGATTGGAAAATGCCTGCAAAAACAGGGAGTCAATCAGTTGCTGCATCCCCTGTCCGCCGTTGCCCTGGGCCAGAGTGATTTCAGTAATAGGTTTCATGTTATTCTCCGCGCCGATACTGATAATAAGCTGCGCAAGCCCCTTCAGAGGAGACCATCAGTGCGCCGAGTGCCGTTTCCGGTGTGCATGCGTTGCTGAACAGCGGACAGTCCGCCGGTTTGCAGCGGCCTGTTAATACATCCCCGCATCGCGCCTGCGGGTTATCGGCAACAGACTGCGGCTGCGGCCGGAAGCGGCGTTCAGCATCAAATTCATAGTAAGCCGGTGTCAGCTGAATACCGGAGTCCGCGATATTACCCAGTCCGCGCCACTCACTGCTGGCTTTCAGTTCAAAGACTTCCGCCAGTGCTTTCTGCGCCAGCAGATTTCCCTGCTCCGGCACAATGCGGCTGTACTGATTTTCCACCGCCATCGGCGCGTAGTTATCCTGTGCCTGTTTCTTCAGCTGGCGGATAACCATCAGAATAGCTGTCAGCAGATCCAGCGGCTCAAAGCCGGTCACCACAAACGGTTTGGCGAATTCATCACACAGCGGCTGATACGGCGTGCAGCCAATCACCATACTGACGTGCCCCGGCGCGATAAAGCCGTCGATAAACACATCTTTTTGCTCCAGCAGTGTGCGCAGTGTCGGGATAATGGTGATGTGCTGACAAAAAACAGTGAAGTTTTTCAGTCCGGTTTTTTTCGCCAGTTGTAAGGTGGCCGCCGTGCCCGGCATGGTGGTTTCAAAACCGAGCCCGAAGAAAACAACCTCTTTGTCCGGATTATCACGGGCAATAGTCAGCGCATCCAGCGGGGAATAGACAATGCGGATGTCGCTGCCGTGACGGCGGGCATCCAGCAGCGAACCGCCGCGTCCGGGAACGCGCATGGCATCCCCGAAAGTGCAGAAAATCACACCCGGACGGGCCGCGATTTCCAGGCAGGCATCAATACGCCCCATCGGCAGCACACAAACCGGGCAACCCGGTCCGTGAACAAATTCCACTGAATCAGGCAGCAGTTTATCCAGACCGAATTTAAAGATGGCGTGAGTATGGCCGCCGCACACTTCCATAATCTGCAAAGGCTGTTTCAGCGGATGCGGCCACGAAGCCATCTCTTCCCGGATCTGCGCCAGCAGTTTTTCTGCCAGTGCCGGATCACGGAACTCATCAACAAAACGCATAGACATCCCTTATTCCGCCACAGCGCGCTGCTGATTTACCTTGCTCAGGCGATCCTGTAACCAGGCAACCCATTCATCCATTCCTTCACCGGTGGTGGCTGACAGAACAATGACATCGATATCCGGATTCACACGGCGTGCCGCATTCACACAGGCTTCAATATTGACATTCACATACGGCAGCAGGTCGATTTTGTTAATCAGCATCAGGTCTGCGGCAGCAAACATATGCGGGTATTTCAGTGGTTTATCTTCACCTTCTGTTACTGACAGAATTGCCACTTTATGCTGCTCACCCAGATCAAAACCGGCAGGGCAGACCAGGTTACCGACATTTTCGATAAATAACAGGCTGTTATCTTTCAGTCCGAGGTGATGCATGGCGTCATGCACCATCTGCGCATCCAGGTGACACCCTTTGCCGGTATTGACCTGAATCGCCGGTACGCCGGTTGCGCGGATCCGCTCAGCATCATTGGTGGTTTGCTGGTCGCCTTCAATCACAGCACATGGAACTTTGTCTTTCAGGTAATTGAGTGTGCGGGTCAGTAATGTGGTTTTGCCGGAGCCGGGACTGGATACCAGGTTCAGCGCCAGAATGCCCTGCTCCTGTAAATGTTCGCGGTTATGGACGGCGATTTGGTTGTTTTTATCCAGCACCCCCATCTCAATCTGCACCATCCGTTTCTGGGTCAGGCCCGGCGCGTGTGTGCCCGCTTCGCCCATCCCGTAATGCATATTGTCTTTATCAATTACCGGCGCAAAAGCCGCTGCATGGTCATGACCGTGGTCGTGTTCATGTGAATGATGATGGTCGTGAGCATGTTCGTGCTCATGAGAATGGCTGTGGCCGTGCCCGTGATCATGAGTGTGTTCATGTCCGTGGCTGTGCTCATGACTGTATCCGTGAGCATGCTCTTCACCGGCTTCACGGCCGTCATAATAATAGTGATTCACATCGCCGTTATGATGATAGTGGTGGTGATGAATGATGACGGGGCGGGAATGGTTGTCATGTTCATGATGATGGTGATCATGGCCGTGGTGGTCGTGGCTGTGACCTTCAATCTGCACGTTTCCTTCGCTGCAACCGCATGTGCTGCACATAATCCTGACTCCTGCTCGATTTATTGGCTCCGGCGCGGCATTGTGGTCAGACTCGTGACAGGTGCGGAGCATCTGATCACGCTGTGTCGGGCAGTCAACATAAATAAAATATTACACATAAAAGCCGGTAAACCATTACCAGCTTTTATGTATCCGTTATTAATTATATTAGTAGCAAATCTGCGGAGTGCCCGCTTTGACTTTGCGCAGGTCAGATGGATTTTCCCTGCGCAAAGAGTGATGTGTTTACGCGAAACTCAGTGGACAAACACCACGTAAACGGCAGCAGCCACAATAAAGCGGTAGATAGCAAACGGGATAAAGGAGATACGTTTAATCAGTGACAGGAAGGTTTTCATGGCAATCAGCGCCACAATAAACGCAGCCAGGAAACCGACCGCAAACATCGGAATATCCGAGTTGCTCAGGAAATGCCAGCTCTTGTATAAATCCAGTGCTGTCGCGCCCATCATCATCGGTACGGCCAGAATAAAGGAAAACTCTGATGCAGTGTAACGGTTGATCCCCATCAGCATACCGCCGGAGATGGTGGCACCCGAACGGGAGAATCCCGGCCACAGAGCCAGGCACTGGAAACAGCCGATGGCAAACGCCTGACGGTAGCTGATATCATCAAGACCAGTAGCCTGCACCTTCTTCGGCTTAAAGACTTCAGCCACAATCAGCAGGATACCGCCCGCAACCAGCGCGTACATCACATTCACCGGATTAAACAGAGACTTAATCTGATCCCGCAGCAGTAAACCGAGAACCACCGCCGGTAACATAGCAATAATAATGTGGAGTAAATTCAGTTTTCCCTGAGTCTGTCCTTCATGGGGAACCCGGCCGAAGTGAATACCGATAAGGGCAAACATCCGCCGCCAGAACAGGAAAACCACCGCCAGGATGGAACCGAGCTGGATAACCACTTCAAACGTTTTTGCTTTATCGCCGGTAAAGCCGATAAGCTCAGCAACAATAATCATATGACCGGTTGATGACACCGGCAGAAATTCGGTTAATCCTTCAACAACCCCGAGAATCAATGCATGCAGTAAACTTGTGATATCGCCCATATAACGCCCTGTATGGCAGATAAAATAAAGCACTCCCGGACGCGGGAATGCCGGATACGGAGAACAGCATATGACGCAAGTGTGACAATTTCATGACACCCTCAGCGCTTTTATGACAGTTCCGCTGACGGCATTATGACAACATCAGGCCGCACTTCGTTCAATAATGACACCCACTTCTTCCGCCTGTGCCACCGCACCCGGCTTAGCCACGCAAATACGGACCCAAGGGGTGCCGAACTCAGTCAGTAATAATGACGCCACTTCTTCCGCCACACGTTCCACCAGTGCGAACTGTCTTGTCTGCACATAATCCAGAATCGCAGTGCTCACGCTGGCGTAATCGAGACAATGTTCCACATCGTCACTCTCAGATGCGCGTTTGTTATCCCAGTGCATTTCGATATCGAGCACTAATTTCTGCGTAATATCCTTTTCCCAGTCGTAAGCACCAATCGTTGTAAAAACAACAAGTTTCTTAATAAAAACAACATCCATCCGCATTTACCTCGTTTTTTTATGCTCATCGGATATCACTTCCCATGAAATATGCGTATTATCCATGGAGGCCAATAACTGTAATTTACCGTCTGTCAGGAGAGAAGCATGAGTGGAATCGCGCTTGGTATGATCATCTTCGCTTATCTGCTGGGATCAATTTCCAGTGCGATCCTGATCTGCCGTCTTGCGGGACTGCCGGATCCGCGGCATCACGGCTCCGGAAACCCGGGGGCGACCAACGTGCTGCGCATCGGCGGCAAACTGGCGGCTGCCGGTGTCCTTATCTGCGACGTACTCAAGGGTATGCTGCCGGTCTGGCTCGCTTACCTCCTGCAAATACCGTATTTTTACCTCGGCATTATCGCCATTGCCGCCTGTTTAGGCCATATTTATCCGGTATTTTTCCACTTTAAAGGCGGAAAAGGCGTGGCAACGGCATTTGGTTCGATTGCCGCCATCGGCTGGGATCTGACCGGACTGGTTGCCGGAACCTGGCTGCTGACCGTGCTGCTGAGTGGTTACTCATCATTAGGCGCGATTGTCAGTGCGCTGGTGGCACCGTTTTATGTCTGGTGGTTCAAACCGGAGTTTACCTTCCCGGTCGCCATGCTCTCCTGTCTGGTGCTTATCCGCCATCATGACAATATTCAGCGGTTGTGGCGCGGACAAGAAAGTCGCATCTGGCAGAAGCTGAAGAAAAAGCGGGCCAAAACGGATAAAGAGATAATCCAGGAAGCGAAAGAGCAGGAAAAAGAGGATTAAAAAAAGGCGCTGAAGCGCCTTTTTTGTGTCCGGAAATTATTTGTCCAGCGGCGGTAACTCAGCCAGCGGCCACCGCGGACGGACAGTCACGCCTAATTCACTGCGCATACCGCCTTTGAAGCGGATCATCCCGGCCAGCGCGATCATCGCACCGTTATCCGTACACAGTTCAGGACGGGCATAGAACGCTTCTCCGCCCAGTTTTTGCAGTGTCTGCGCCATGCGTTCGCGCAGCGTGCGGTTTGCACTCACGCCGCCTGCCATCACCAGCCGTTTAAATCCGGTCTGCTCCAGCGCGCGTTTGCATTTGATCACCAGCGTATCGACCACCGCATCTTCAAAAGCACGGGCGATATCCGCCTTTGTCTGGTCTGAATCATCATTCTGATGAATGGTATTAGCGGCAAAGGTTTTCAGCCCGGAGAAGCTGAAATCCAGCCCCGGCCGGTCGGTCATCGGACGCGGGAAGGTAAAACGTCCCGGCGTGCCCTGTGCTGCCATGCGTGACAGTGCAGGCCCGCCCGGATAATCCAGTCCCAGTAATTTGGCTGTTTTATCAAAGGCTTCACCGGCTGCATCATCGATAGATTCACCCAGCAGCGTGTATTCACCGATACCGGTCACACTGATTAACTGCGTATGACCGCCGGATACCAGCAGCGCGACAAACGGAAACTCCGGCTGATGTTCTTCCAGCATCGGTGCCAGCAGATGGCCTTCCATATGGTGAACCGGCACCGCCGGGACATCCCAGGAAAACGCCAGCGCACGGCCGACTGTTGCCCCGACCATCAGCGCCCCGACCAGCCCCGGTCCTGCGGTATAGGCCACCGCATCAATATCCTGTGCCGTCAGACCGGCTTCTTTCAGCGCAGCCTGAATCAGCGGCACCGTTTTCCGGATATGGTCACGGGATGCCAGTTCCGGCACCACGCCGCCGTAATCTGCGTGGACTTTGATCTGGCTGTATAACTGATTAGCCAGCAAACCGGCTTCATCATCATAAATTGCGATTCCGGTTTCATCGCAGGACGTTTCAATGCCTAACACTCGCATGGGACTTAACTCGCTGGAACAAAAACTGACGGGACTGGCGGCGGACAGCAGGAAGCAAATCCGTCTCCGCAAAGAGAACAGTGTATCACCATAATGGCGTGCTGACAGGTATTAAGGTGAAATACGGGGCTTTTCTGTCGTATTTTTATTCAGCAAAAACCGCTTATTCACAGGATGAACACAGTTATCCACATACTTTTCCCCTGCATAACGGATTTCTGTTGCTGACAAATCGCCGCGTATCCGCTATAATCTGCACCCTCTGTAAAACCCCTGTCGGGTGTGCGGATCCGGTCTTGGCGGTAACACCTGACCATATCCGGGGTATTTCTCTGTCTGATTATCCACAGCACTTTACAACGTGGGTCACATTGAAGTAAAATTCCGCACCATTTTAAAGACAACTGGCATAACGCCAGTACAGACCTATTTATTGAGGTGAGAGGCACATGCCGGTAATTAAAGTACGTGAAAACGAGCCATTTGACGTTGCACTGCGTCGTTTCAAACGTTCCTGCGAAAAAGCAGGCGTATTAGCTGAAGTACGTCGTCGTGAGTTTTATGAAAAACCAACGACTGTACGTAAACGCGCTAAAGCATCTGCTGTTAAGCGTCACGCTAAGAAACTGGCTCGCGAAAACGCACGTCGCACTCGTCTGTACTAATCGCTGCGGCCGCGCCGCAACTTAGTCAGACCGCAGTAGTTGCAGTTAATGGCCGTGTTTCCGGAAGGAAGCGCGGCTTATTATCGTTATCAGACAGGCGAAAAAGGGGTTATGGCCGGGCGCATTCCACGCACATTTATCAACGACTTATTAGCGAGAACCGATATCATCGATCTTATCGATGTCAGGGTGCCGCTGAAAAAACACGGTAAAAATCACCAGGCGTGTTGTCCTTTCCACAACGAAAAAACTCCCTCTTTTACAGTCAGCAGCGATAAACAGTTTTACCACTGCTTCGGCTGTGGTGCCCACGGCAATGCTATTGATTTTTTAATTAATTATGACCGGCTCGAGTTTGTCGAGGCGATCGAAGAATTAGCAGCAATGCACGGGCTGGATGTTCCTTATGAAACCGGAAGCGGCAGCAGCCAGATAGAAAAACATCAGCGCCAGAACCTGTATCAGCTGATGGAAAAACTGGACAGCTTTTACCGCCATGCATTACAGGCCGATAACGCCGGTCATGCCCGTGAGTATCTGAACCGCCGGGGTCTGAGTCAGGAAATTATCAGCCGGTTTGCAATCGGCTATGCCCCCGCCGGATGGGACAACGTTCTCAAACGCTTTGCCCGCAGTGAGGATGATCGTCAGCAATTGCTGGATGCCGGCATGTTAGTGGTCAATGATAACGGCCGCTGCTATGACCGTTTCCGGGAACGTGTGATGTTTCCTATCCGCGACCGGCGCGGCCGGGTAATTGCCTTCGGCGGACGTGTTCTTGATGACGCACTGCCGAAATACCTGAATTCACCGGAAACCGATATTTTTCATAAGGGCCGCCAGTTATTCGGGCTGTATGAAGCGCAGCAGAATAACCGCGAACTGTCCCGCATCCTTGTGGTGGAAGGCTATATGGATGTGGTTGCCCTGGCACAGTTCGGTATTGATTATGCGGTGGCCTCACTCGGGACATCGACAACGGCAGAGCACATACAGTTGCTCTATCGGACATCTGATACCATAATTTGTTGTTATGACGGAGACCGCGCCGGACGTGAAGCCGCCTGGCGGGCACTCGAAACTGCTCTTCCCCATCTTAATGACGGGCGGCAGCTTCGTTTTATGTTTTTACCGGACGGCGACGATCCGGATTCACTGGTGCGCCGCGAAGGCCGTGAAGCCTTCGAGCAGCGGCAGAATGAGGCACACAGTCTGTCTCAGTTTCTGTTCGATACCCTGCTGCGCCAGGTGGATATGAGCACCCCGGAGGGGCGCAGCAAGCTGAATGCCCTCGCCATGCCGCTGATAAGCCGCGTGCCGGGTGAAGCCCAACAGGCGTTTTTATTGCAGGATCTGGGCAATTTACTCGGATTACCGGATATCACGCAGCTCAAACAGGCGGTCCGCCAGAGTGAAAACAGTCCCGGTTATCAGGCTCCGAAACTGAAACCGACTACCATGCGGATCCTGATTGCCCTGCTGGTGCAGAATCCGCAGTTTGCACAATTAGTGCCGCCGCTGGAATCCATTGATACCAGCCGTATTGCCGGTTTTTCATTATTCAGGGAGCTGATTGATACCTGTTTATCACAGCCCGGGCTGACCACCGGTCAGTTACTGGAACACTACCGTGATAATAAATTAGCGCCACAGCTTGAAAAACTGGCCGGATGGAACGATATAGAGATAGATGAGATAGCAGAAAAAACCTTCAAAGATGCCTTAAATCATCTGGTGGTATCTGCTCTCAATGACAGATTTAACTTCCTGATCGCCAAAGAGCGGACAGAAGGTCTGACCCCTGAAGAGCGCAATGAAGTGAGTCTTCTCGTGCGGGTCCGGCAATAAGTATTATTATTAAACTATGATGAATATAACGGCTTAAGTGCCGCAGACAGCAGGAACAGCCCTGCATGCCATGTCACCAAGGTTCATGGCCGAAGAAAAGAAATCCTTGATTGTTATTGTTGCTGGCTAAGTTGTTTTGCCGACCAACACAAACCTAAATACTCAGAAGTGTGGATACCGTCTTATGGAGCAAAACCCGCAGTCACAGCTGAAACTTCTTGTCACCCGTGGTAAGGAGCAAGGCTATCTGACCTATGCTGAAGTCAATGACCATCTGCCTGAAGATATCGTCGATTCTGATCAGATCGAAGATATTATCCAGATGATCAATGACATGGGCATTCAGGTAATGGAAGAAGCACCTGATGCTGATGATCTGATGCTGGCAGAGAATTCAACAGACACCGATGATGATGCAGCCGAAGCTGCAGCACAAGTCCTCTCAAGTGTAGAATCGGAAATTGGCCGGACCACTGACCCTGTACGTATGTATATGCGTGAAATGGGGACGGTAGAACTGTTGACCCGCGAAGGCGAAATTGACATTGCCAAGCGCATCGAAGATGGCATCAATCAGGTTCAGTGTTCCGTTGCTGAATATCCTGAGGCAATCACGTATTTACTCGATCAGTACGACCGCGTTGAAGCAGGCGAAGTCCGTCTTTCTGACCTGATTACCGGCTTTGTTGACCCGAACGCGGAAGAAGATCTGGCACCAACCGCAACCAACATCGGTTCTGAGCTGCCGGCCGAAGAATTAAACAAAGATGACGACGACGAAGACGAAGAAGAAGAGGATGACAGTGACAGCGATGACGATAACAGCATCGATCCTGAACTGGCTCGTCAGAAATTCGAAGCGCTGCGTGTGCAGCATGAAAAAGCGCGTCAGCAGATTAAAATTCACGGCCGCGACCACCCGAACACCAATGCGGAAATCCAGCAGCTCTCTGAAGTTTTCAAAGAGTTCCGTTTAGTTCCGAAGCAGTTTGACCATCTGGTCAACAACATGCGTGAAATGATGGATCGTGTCCGTCAGCAGGAACGCTACATCATGAAACTCTGCGTTGAGCAGAGCAAAATGCCGAAGAAAAACTTCATCACCCTGTTCACCGGCAATGAAACCAGTGATTCCTGGTTTACTGCTGCTGTCGCGATGAACAAACCGTGGTCTGAAAAACTGCAGGATGTCGCGGAAGAAGTTGAACGCAGCCTGCAACGTCTGCGTCAGATTGAAGAAGAAACCGGCCTGACCATTGAACAGGTCAAAGATATTAACCGCCGCATGTCTATCGGTGAAGCGAAAGCCCGCCGTGCGAAAAAAGAGATGGTTGAGGCGAACTTACGTCTGGTTATCTCTATCGCGAAAAAATACACCAACCGTGGCCTGCAGTTCCTGGATCTGATTCAGGAAGGTAACATCGGTCTGATGAAAGCGGTTGATAAATTTGAATACCGTCGTGGTTATAAGTTCTCAACCTATGCCACCTGGTGGATCCGTCAGGCGATTACCCGCTCTATCGCGGACCAGGCGCGTACTATCCGTATCCCGGTGCATATGATTGAGACTATCAACAAACTCAACCGTATCTCCCGTCAGATGCTTCAGGAGATGGGCCGTGAGCCGTCACCGGAAGAACTGGCAGAGCGGATGCTGATGCCGGAAGATAAAATCCGCAAAGTGCTGAAAATCGCCAAAGAGCCAATCTCAATGGAAACACCGATTGGTGATGATGAAGATTCGCACTTAGGGGATTTCATCGAGGATACCACCCTCGAACTGCCGCTGGATTCAGCCACCTCAGAGAGCCTGCGTTCCGCAACTCACGAAGTGCTGGCCGGCCTGACCCCGCGTGAAGCGAAAGTTCTGCGTATGCGTTTCGGTATTGATATGAATACTGACCACACGCTGGAAGAAGTGGGTAAACAGTTTGACGTTACCCGCGAACGTATCCGTCAGATTGAAGCGAAGGCACTGCGCAAACTGCGCCACCCGAGCCGTTCTGAAGTGTTACGCAGCTTCCTGGACGAATAATCCGCTTCAGGATCAGAGCATTATCAGGTGCCGTTTAACGGCGCCTTTTTTTATGCTTATTCATTGCCGGACAAGAAGTAATTCACTTACACAATTGATATTCAGAAATCATTTTTGACAGGCAATATTCCGCTCATAAAACAGTCAGATAGACAAGAAACGCTAGACCCCGCAGACAACTGGCAGTATAATCTCACCCACTTCGGCCCCTTAGCTCAGTTGGTTAGAGCACGCGACTCATAATCGCTTGGTCACTGGTTCAAGTCCAGTAGGGGCCACCAAATTTATCAAGGAGTTACGTTAACAGCGTGGCTCCTTTGTTTTTTCCAGGATACCTATAGGATACCAGCGAACGGTAATATGCGGTATCCATAGCTAACCGATTAGACAAGATAGTTCCATTTTTCCAATAAATTCATCTCAACAATACTGTTGATTTATCGGTAAACGTTAGATTTTGAAGGAAATATGCATGGATTTTTTTATCAATGTTGTAAATAACTCATGGTTTATAGGTATAGCAGGCGGTATTGTCAGCAGTTTGGCCACATATTGGTTGAGTCGGTTATTTTTTTCAAATAAAGACAATAAAGAATATTTGCAAAAAACCAATTCTGTAAATAATGAAATTATATATGCATTGCGTCTTGGTATATCCGAAGGGTGCCTACCTAAGCGTGAAGTCATACTTAGATTAATTAAAGCAACGTGCCGCAAGAAAGGTGTAAGCGTCAAAGACGCTTATTCTTATAGTGAAATAATTGAGGATTTAACCAAGGAAGTCATGGATTCAAGTTTTATTTCATCTAATAATAAAATGCAATATTGTGATCTACTATCATCTTCTTTATCTGATTTTAGTATCGCTGAAAAATCAATAATAGAAAGTGATAATGCAAGCACGACCGCGGCTACAGCGCGGGATATGAGAACTAAAAACATTACCGAATTCAGTGTTTTTTTTGCGACCGTGACTGGTTTGCTCACGTTAATGATGACTCTTATTTCAAGTTCCAGAGATAAATTCAATATATTATTTGAGATGTTTGGTTTTTTAAGGTGGGTAGCACCTATCTTCATGATTATAATTTCTTTATTTATTGCTATTTTTGTTATTACCACCATAAAAAAGAACAAAAAAACATTAATTGCCAGTAGTGATATTAAACAGAAATAATTTTTTCTTGAATTTTTTAGTCTCCTTGATATTAAGGAGTCCTGTTTATGAAGGCTTGGATTCAAGCTGTCCTGAAAGCGGGTTGGTACGTCTGGCGTACTGACCAAAGGCTAACTCGTTGATATCTTCGGGGAACGCCATTGGCGGCTTCCGACGAAATTCTTCACAATCTATCAACTATCGGTATAACTGATTGATAACTGCGGAAACCGGCGGAAGGTATGGTCATATGACCATTGTTGAGATGAACCAAATTTGGATCATCACTTTTACCCCGTTGGGGAGAAAGGGCTATCCGTGAGATAAATGACATTCCGCAAATTTGCGTCATGATAAAAATCAGCATCTTACACACCATCAAACGTACTCAGCCGCTGCTGCTGTTCACCGGTCAGGCTGAAAGCAAAGTCCTCATGCTCAATCTGCCACGTCCCGAAACTCATCAGGAATGCGATAGCCGGATCTATTTTATTGGCAGACTTCTTTTTGTTCGGTTTGATATTGGCGTTCGCATCCGTTTCCATCACCACATTGGACATCGCCCAGGTCAGCACCGGATCCCCGTTGTGCCGGATGATTTTACGGTTAACGAATACCTCGGCGGATTTGGCTACCGGGCTGAATTTCATATAGGTTTGCGGGAACGCCTCAACGTCCAGCCCTGCGCCCTGTAGCTGCGTTCTGAGGTGAGTTGCGTTCCACGTATCAAAGCCGGTTAACCGGATGCTGAACTGCTGGCTGTCCCGCAGAATGTCATCACGGATGCGGTCATAGTCGATACAGTCCCCCGGGGTTGTTCTGAGCCAGCCGGATTTAACCCACTGGCGGTAAATGGCTCTGTTCTTATTGGCAGGATTCTGTAGCTGTGCTTCCGGGATATAGTGCCGGGTCAGTAACCAGAGTTCATTTTCCACCGGGAACGTGTAGCAGACGCTGGTGATATCCCCCGTTGATGATAAATCCATACCGGCGTAACACTCCATACCGCGCAGGTCTCGTTCCTCATAATCCAGCGCACAGGCAGCCCACGCTCCCTCACCCATCCACGGTGTCTCACCCTGACACCAGATATTGAAGCGTTTTGTTAACATTTCCGTCCACTGCGAGGGAATACCCCGGGCTTTCTGTATCGTGTCATACAGGGCATCACCGTCAACTGACACGTTCAGATTGGGATTGGCCTTTATCCAGAGCCGCTCATCATCAATCTCTTTCTCGTCGTCCAGTTCGTAAATCAGGGCAAACAGCGATTCATTCTGCTCCTCACCGGCGAGGATCTGGCAGCAGTAATCATAATGCTGCTTACAGGCTGAAATAACATTACTGCCGGCGGTGGTGATAGCAAACAGAATACCCTCGGGACGCGCGCCCATTCCCAGCTCAAGGGCAGAGTAAACCGCATTATCCGGGTGCAGATGATACTCATCGACGATCGCCAGGCTCGGGTTAGTCCCCTCGATAGTGGCCGCTTTTGCCGCCAGCGGCTTTAACAGGCTGTTGCGCTTCGGATTAATGACTTTATGCTGCTGTATCTGTACCCGTTTTTTCAGCGGTTTTGCCAGCAGGCACATCTGCCGGGCATCATCAAACACAATCCGCGCCTGATCCCGGCTGACGGCGGCGGTGTAAATATCCTGCTGCCCGTCCTCCATCACCAGAAACCAGTTTGCCAGTATGGCGGCCACCGTGGATTTGGCATTTTTCCGGGGCACCTGAATATAGGCACTGCGGTATTTCCGGCGGCCGGTCGCCCGAACCTTAAACCCCAGCAGGTTGGCAAACGTGAACTGCTGCCACGGCTCAAGCTCTATCGGCTTACCCCGCAGATGCCCCTTAACGTGCGGACAGACACGGGAGAACCCGGTAAAGCGCGTCACAATCGCTGTATCGAACGTGTAAAGCGGGTTATTCAGGTCAGAATAGTAACGCTCAACGGCCTGTTTTAAACGCTTACAGGCCGGTATTCTGCCGCTTCTGATATCCTCAGCGTACTGCTCCCACGGATTCACAGGCGATCTAACTCGTCTTCTTCGCCTGTTTCCACCGGATTTTTACGGCGTGACACCGGATCAAATCCCAGCAGCGAGGACATTTTAATCATGATTTTTTCCGCGTCCGCTTTCGCTTTTAATGACGGGTTACTGGTGGCCGCCCCGCGTGAACCCTCAACGGCAAAACCGCGCAACTCAATGTCCTCAACGGCTTTGCGGTAGATACCATAGTTAACGCAGTACAGTTCGAGGTTGCTCCAGTCCGCCGGAGTCAGGTCGCCGCGTTCGGCCAGTTGCTTCGCCCGTGCTTTCCACTGCTGCGAGGCAATCTCATTTAAATACATCGGGGGTTTTGGTGCTCTTGCCATAATTATCTGTTTTTCCTGTACTTACTGCTATTGAAAAAATTACCGTGCGTAAAAATCTGAGGAAGCCGCCGGTGCCACGAAGAGGGGCGTTTGTCATTTCAGATACCCCCACCCCCTCTGTGCGCTCCTCTATCGATTCCGGAAGCACTCGGTTATCTCCCGGTCACGCTGTGATGTGCGTTTCACCACGGACTTCTCAGAACGTTTCAGTTTCTGCTGTCTGTACGGTTCACTGTGTTTCAGCAGCCCGTTAATCAGTTGATTTATCTCATCATCACGCATTGCGGTTATACTCATGTATCCAGTCGTTACGGTGTTCAGCCCTTTCTTCCTGCTCCCGGTAATCTCCGTTCTTACGCTTCTGCTTGGTGAGCGGGTCGTGCTTGAATGTCTTAATGTTATGGCAGGCGTGACATAACGACTGGTGATTCCATTCAGGCCAGAACAGGACATCACTGCCGCCGTCAACCGGGATGATGTGGTCAACGATGGTTGCAGGGGTATACACTGTCAGCCTCAGGCAATGAGCGCATAACGGATTCCGTTTAAGATAGCCCAGCCGGTACTTGTCCCATGCGGGTGTATAGCCACGCTCACGTCTTGATCCGCGTCTGCTGTCCTGCTGCCGCCGGGCTTCCCGTTTATGTTCATCACAGCGGCCTGACTTCACCCGCTTGTTACAGCCGGGATAACTGCACCGCTTTAAAGGTTGCCATGCCATTTAATACACTCCCGGATCACGGTAGACTGACCACAGGGATTTCAGGGCAAACGGCACCTCATTCAGTTTCAGTTCGCTGACTGTCTCCCGGTTTTCGTACAGCATCCCGATATACATCAGGCAGCCAACCTTAACCGCCGGGGTGAATGCCAGTCCCTCATCAAACCGTTTCCCGATGTGCCGCTGGCAGACTTCCAGTGCGGCGGCCGCATATCCTGTCAGCAGGTCATCATCAAGGGTAAAGCTCTCATCCAGACGGCAGTGCTGCTTAATCTCGTTCAGTGATATATCAGGCATATGCTGCCCCTCCTTTACACAGCAGTTCAAGCCGGGTGCGTTTCGGGTCAGGTATCACCGCCACCACATCAAAGCTGTCACCCTGTGTATTGCCGTCATGAACCACAATCAGGTTATCGGTATTGATATCAGGACGGTAACGCAGCCAGATCCGCAGGGTAGCCTCCGCGTAAACCGTGCCTGAACTCAGCAGCTCACGGCCGCCTATTGCTTTAACCTCAGCCCATACCGTCGCCACATCCACCCAGCGGGTTCTCTGGTCTCCCAGGCTGCCCTCATACGTTTCCTGTTTCCGGATGGTTATCCGGTGTCTCAGATGTCCGGCTCTCACTCGTCAGCCTCCTGTTTTTTCCTGCTGCTGACCTCAATATGCTGTTTCCATGCCTGGCTGAACTCATCACCACCTTCACGCGGTGGCAGCCCCTCACGTTCACGGGCTTCATTCGGGCACATCACACCGGATTTAATAGCGGTTTCATAACTGAGAAAACGTTCGTGGGGGTTGGCACGGAGTAAATCGGCGGTGTCAAATTCCACCTGGTAACGGATGCCGGGCACCGGGGAAGCCACCAGCAGGGCTGATTTTATCTGCTGCTCAAAGTTTGCCAGCCACGGGCGCATAGTGATTGTCAGCAGCGCACGGGATGCCTCACTGAAATTACTGTACGTGCTGTTGGAATACTCCTGCAGGAATATCGGGCTGATATTGAACATCCGTGCGATATCCTCAATCGTGAACCGGCGGGAAGCCAGCCACTCAGCATCCTGATTACTCATCCCTAACTGAGCGTACTTCATTCCGCCCTCAAGGATCGGCGTTTTACCGGCATTGCGTGCGCCCTTGTACCGCTCCAGCGCATCAAGAGCTTTCTGCCCTTTGGTGCCGTCCAGCCATTCACCCGACTCAATCACCCCCGCCGCCATCATGCCGTCTTTCATGATACTGGCTCCGTGACGCTGCTGCGCCAGCCCTAAGCCCAGCGTTTCCCGGCAGATAGTGACCGGCGAACGACCCAGAAAACCATCTTCTGTGGCATAACGCAGATGCAGGATTTCTTCCTGTAAATACGTTTTAACCTTACCGCTGTACGGTTCTGTGATGGTGTAGCTGTACCGGTGATCGCTCAGGCGGTTCGGTACTACTGCGGCAGGCGGGTACGGGTGCAGAGATTCCGGCTGGCCGTCTCTGCCCCAGCGGATCACCGCGTAGGCATTCCCGTTCAGCAGGCAGTGACGCATCAGTGTGCGTTTAAACTGAAAGGCTGTCTGGCAGTCGTTCGGGGTTTCATTGAGCAGATAGTCAACGGGGTGATCATTCAGCCACTCACGGGACTCACGGCCTTTATCGTTGTGAGAGCGGTAGAGGTAACACGGCATGGAGGCCACCGCCTCACTGATAACCGTCACAGCATTCATCACCGCCGGTAATCCCTCGGCAACGGACGGAGAGACATATTCGCCGGATTTGGTATTGGGGACACCCGCCAGAGACATAAATTCATCAATCGTCATACTGCGGTTTTCCGGCTGTTTACGTCTGAACGGCCACATTATTCCACCTCAGTCAATTGTAACCAGCGGTCAAAATCTTTTACCGCTCGCGGTTTTGCCGCAAACAACGAACGTTTGGCGATTTCCACGCCGCTGTCCGGATATGCCGGAATACTGGTCACCGTGATTTCCCGCAACTCAGCCTCAAGTACCGTCCTGACATACGGCTCCTGCCCGATATCCCACTGATCTTTTATGGCACGAAAACCAAAGCTCATGCCGTCAATATCACCGCGTTCAACCAGGGCCAGCACATCCCGGCCTAACTGCGTATCCGGCGGGGTTAACTCAAAACGTAACCCAGTGGTATCTTCGGAAAGCTGTAAAGTGCCTGATGTGGTGCGCCCCAGCAGGTTGGTGTGGTCATGCTCATAAAGTGCCCGGACATCACTACCGGATTGCAGACTGGCTTTAAACGCATCCGGGGCAAACTGTTCGGTAAACTCGTCCCACAGAACGTGAGAGCGGTGATTCCATTTGATAACGTAGCCCACCAGCTTTTTATCACTGGCTGACAGGGTGGCGGTGCGGATCTCTAAATCGGTATTGTTCATGCAATGACTCCTGACAGGAAAGGGCGCCCTGACACAGCAGGGGCACCCGGTTCCGTTATTTACCGGCGGCTTTCACTTCCAGCACTTTGATCGCATTGGAGTCCACCAGCCCGCCACCTAAATATTTATCGGTGTGGATCTTGATGAAGCCCGGCTCGGTAATATTGTCAGGACGGGTACGAATCCCGGTTTCATGGTCAACAATGAAATAACCGCGCTTAAAGTCACCCAGCGCAATCACATCGTCCGCCATGTTTTCGAGGTAATACACCGGCAGTCCCAGCAGCGTATCCGGATCACCGGCCTGTAAACGTTCGCGCCAGATATAATCCCCGTTCCCGTTTTTCAGTTTCTGCACTTTGGCCGCGGTATTGGAATTCATCACCCATACGGCATTTTTGCGGTATTTCGCACGCAGTTTAAATTTCAGGTCAATCAGGCTGTCCGCTTCAATGGCGGTAACGTCCAGTTTTTCCAGCACACCGAATGCACGGACTTTATCGGCTTTGGCTTCACGGGGATAAGCCAGGAACCCTTTGGATTTTTTGGTACCGTCACCTTTCACCAGATCTGTTTCTTCGGTATCGGTGAACGTGTCCCCGATTTCGGTTGCCAGCCAGCTAAGGATATCCACATCACTGAAATCAATAATTTCCTGTGTGGTTTTCGGATAGGCGTAGATCGGATACAGCTTAATACTGACTTCTTCCAGTTTCGGCGTGCCGGTTTCAGTACGTGCCTGACCTTCCTCACCGTGATTCACCACCGCACCACCGGCAGAAACAAGCTGTTTAAATTCGTTGCTGTGAATAGTTTTCACCGTACAGATCTGACGCATAACGGACTCGTCCGTCAGTTGCCGCATAATCTGCTTATCCAGTTCAGGAATGACGGTATAGCCACCATCAGCCGGAACCCCTGTCGATAATGCACGGGTTTCACCGGTCAGGATGTAACTGCGTAACTCATCGTTACCCGGCTTTTTATTATCACCCGCAGGTTTACCGGCCTGTGAACGTTCTTCATCGGCCAGGGCTTCGTAACGGGCAATTTCGACATTGAGGGATTCCGACTGATTACGCAATTCATCAAAGTTTTTTGCTTCGTCAGTGGTCAGGGAACGGCTTTCGGTTTCAGCTTTGTTCAGCAGGGAGCGCATCTGTTCGGTTAATGCGGCTTTTTGCTGACGTAATTCAAGGAGTTTTTTCATGAGTGGTTTCCGTAAACAATAAAATGTTAAGACGTGAAACCAGCGCGGGAAGGGTATGGGCCGATAATCTTTTTCTGCATCACACAGGCTGCTTCACGCAGCTTGATTTACCGGCCCGGTGGCGGCTCACGTCTGAGTGCCACTTATCAATATATATCTGAAAATTATTAAAAAAACACCGTGATTACTTTGCGGTAAACATACGAAAACACCGGTATTAGTAATTTACACATCTTTACTCTTTGATGTTCCAAACTCCCCGAGCCAGTGCTCAAGGGTAATTTCTGTATCTGCAATGTGATTGTAGATTTCCTGGGTTGGTTTTGCGCCACGGTTGATTTTAGCTATCGAGGTAGAATAAATATCATCAACTGCCGGTTTCAGCATTGTTTCTTCCGCGTGGGTTAATTTGCCCTGTTTACTTTGTTTCTCCAGTGACTTTTGCAGCTCAGAGGTAAAATCTTTCAGTTCGGTCAGCTTGCGGCTGATCTCCTGGCTGGTGGCTTTATCAAACCGGAGATTGTCACCCCCAGATTCAAACAGGGTTGTAATTTCATCTAACTTACTTTTGATAATTAAAATATTATTCATATATCCTCTCTGATTGCTTTTTAACCAAAACATTTATTCTTGGCGAATTTGCTGTTTTTGCTGTCCCACCTGTACCACTTCACCCAATCCCTTATGTATCAAGGCTTACAAGCGGGTTAATCTTTGGTTTGGTTAATTACTGACCTGTACCACCTGTACCGTTTTTGGTATAAGTGGTACAGCAAATATATTACCTGTACCATTTGCTATACCACCAGTAAAGCCGGTATTCATCAGGGTTTCAGTGATACCGGTACAGGTGGTACAGCAATTTCCTCGTGCATGTGTTATGTAAACAGTTTCTCCGTTTTCTCTCCCAGTATGGCGGCAAATGCCTGTTTCATTTCGCTGATATCCGGTAAGTCATAATAACGCCCGTCCCCTCTGTCTGAACGACCCATGACCTGAATACCCATTGCTTTCATAATGCGGCCGACTGCAGAACGCGCTGCCGGGGGCTTTATTGCCTCTCCGTTCGACTCACTCCAGTTAATCAGCATCTCCACCAGCTCAGTGGCATTAACGCGGGATTGCAGCTTAAACGGCTGACGGCTCCACAGCTCACTGTAAATAAACTGGTAGACTGCCGGCATACTGGCTAATTTCTCCTCCACCAGCGCCGCTGTTACCGGTGCCCGTCTCGGGTCAAAGTGACTCAGGTCATACGACAGCAGCCACGCCAGCAGTTTCTGTGCGCCGTTATCACTGATCCAGTGATGTAACCGGTCAAAATATCCTTTATTCTGCGCGTATATGGCATCAGGCTCTAAAACCAGATACCGGCGTTCCCGTAACCCGGCATTAATAACCCGATCCCGGTTACTGGCAAAAATAAACCGGGCATAGTTCGGCATGATTTCAGGATCTTTCCCCTTACGTTCAAGGTTAACGGTATCCTCACTGATTATCGCTTTCAGGCGATCCGCACTCCGTCCATCGGTTAAATCAGCCTCATCGACGAAGACAAACAGCTTATTGGCTATTGTGCTGTTAAACCGCCCGGCAATCTGCCCTGAGCCGTTTACCTGAATCGCGTACATGCCCAGTATTTCCAGCAGCGGACGAACCATTGAACCTTTACCTGTCCCCTCAATGGATTTCATCACAATAGCCACTGACGGCTTTTCTTCCGGCCTCTGAAACAGATGCGCCAGCCAGCCGATGAGATACAGATAGGTTTCACTGTCACCGGCACAAATCACTTTCTCCAAGTGTTCAAGATATGGTGTGACATCACCGGCCACCGGCTTAACACTCAGCCCGGTAAACAGGTTATACACATCACGGGGACAGTTTTCGGGATTAGGGTAAAAGCCGACACCGCCGATCTGTTTGGAATGCCCCGGCCAGCTTAACCACGCCTCACCCAACCGGCGACCGGCAATGCGGCCCTGATCGAGAAAATTATTCCGGAATGAGTTCAGCGTCTGGAAGCAGTGCGTTTCCCCCGTTACCGGATTCGGACGCATACTGACCACATGGTGATCACCGAACGCATAAACGTGAGTGTATGTTGCATTTACCTCATCAAGCAGGCTGATATCATCCGTATTTATCCGGCTGCCATCCCCCAGCCGGTTAATATCCGTGACGGGCTTTCCCTGCCCGGGTTCCTGCGGCCACAAGTAATCAGCACGCGCTGAATCCGATAACACCTCATTCAGTTCACCTATACTGATATATTCCACAACCACGGCTTTCCGCTTACTTTCAGCTTTGCCCGGATTTGAGGCTGAGTGGTATCCCTGCTCTGTAAACCAGTCCGGGGTTATCTCATTTTCCATCACCAGCGACCGCATACGGATAGCCAGGGCATTCAGCCGGTGATCCGCCGGGTACCGCAGAATTGACGCATCAGAATCGGCTTTCTGTGGCGGAGTACCGCGTTTTATCCATAAATACACGGATGCAAACAAGGAATCAGACCATTCAGGAAGTTTCTTTTTTCCGGCTAAACTCATTTTGGCGCACCTCCCGTCATGATGAATTTACCGATCAGCGGGTGATACCAGTATTTACTCCCGACCTTCCGCTTTGCGCCTTTGATAACGATAGTAGCGGCTTCCCGGTACCGTGATTCGTTCACAATAAGCTGATTTCCCTGACGCACCACCAGCACACCACAATTACGGGCCAGCAGTTCCGCCTTGCTGGTGGATAAACCCATTTCCGCCGCCAGTGTGGTGAGCGGGGCCATTCCCTCCGGAATTGAGTGCTTACGCTGCATAGTGGCGATCACCTGTTCCAACTCTGTCAGGCGGGTTTCATACAGGCGTACCTGCTCTGCCAGTTGGTTAAACTGTAATTTACTGATCATGCTTCACCCCCGGATCCATCTCCAGATCCCTTAAATCAATATCCCGCATGAGCTTGTCGCAATGGTCAGAGGCCAGTATTGTCAGCGTCGGAATAAACCTGTTTAGTTCCGGCGACCCGTTACAGGTGATTTCTTTCATCAGTTTCAGTAAGTCACCAGTGACTGTGGCCAGCTCCAGTAAATCGCCCTGTGTCTGGTAATGGCTCATCTTCTGATTATGCGTCTTCGCCTCACAGTCCGGACTTTCAAGGGTGTTTTCGACAACCTCAAACAATTCAAAGGCATCCCCCAATAGGGTATTGCACCCATCAACAGAGGCGGATACATCATGCATCCAGGTTCCTTCGCTAGTCATACCGCATTGAGTTAACGTGAGGATACCCGATGCCTGAGATATGAGTTCTTTTATCCGGTTATATTCGGTGATCTGGGTAATATCAGTCATGGCTCACCCCCTGACGAAAACGGGCAGAGAAGAGGCACGGCGCATCAGGCAGCATAGAACGGGCTTCCTGTTCGCTGCGGGCTTCAACGGTGAGATATCTGGACTGCTGGCATGAGAAGAAACGCCATTTAAATTTGGGGTGAGTTTGGGTAGACTTATACATAGCCATAGTGTTACTCCGTTTAACGTTGTGGTTAGAAGCCCCGTAGGTGTTCTCAGCATCTACGGGGTTTTGTCTTCCAAGGTGTATTTCACCTCCTCTTTTAAAACTATCATCATGTGAAATACACTTCAAGCCTTTTAATCTGACTTTTTTTGCGTATACTGAAATACACCAAAAGCAAGGAGTATTAGTAATGGCAACAGGTTCAAAGAATGCAAAGTCACAAATGACTACCGTTCGTATTCCCCATGAAGTAATGGAAGATATCGAAAAATTAAAAGAAGACGGAGAAAGTACCGCCGGATTTTTAGTTACCTCGGCAAAAGCGGAAATTAAACGCAGACAACGCAAAGCCAAGCAATCCGAAAGCTGAACTTTCCGCCAGAACCGGCTTACGCTATAATGGATACTCTGATTTAATTGGTATTTCAGAAAAAGGCAGTTCAAAGAGGTAGCATTCGCAGTGCTGCCTTTTTTATTGCCTGGCGAGTTGCAGATCTGCGACTCGATGCTCAAATATGAGCAACGGTATTCCCCACCAGCAGAGTTAAACGCCAGATCTGGCGTTAGGGTAATCGGGATTCCAAACCCACAATTATGGCCTGTGATTTCTGTATTGTTTTTAACCCCGCCAATGGCGGAGTTAAAATCCACGGTATTAGGACAGGTACGATTCTGATAATCAACCAATCCGTTGGAGAGGTTATGCGTAGCCATACCATTCATCAGGATTTCTCCCCTGCCATAGCTGACAACTGAGGCTGATATTCATCCCAAAGTTGCTTTTCCTCAGTCTCTAAACTGATTTTCTCTGCTTTGCAGGATTGCAAATCCCGGCCACGCTGCGACGAAACTTTCTGATATTCATTGCTGCGCCGGGTAAAGTCATTCAGCACCCCGAACGGAACGCCATAGGCACCGGTTTTACGGATAGACGGGATCACGTCACGGAATACCCAGTTACTGAAACGATGTGCAAAAGTGCCCGGAGTGCTGGCTTTGCGGCTACGAGCAATCAGCTTATAGAATCCTGACTCTGAGACAGTATTCATTTTCTGATTGCCACCAGGGGTGTAAGTTAAACTTACCCCCTTTTCATCGGTATCAAGAGCCAGTAAAGACATCCGAGAATTTGATAATTCAAGGGCTGCACAAACGTCTTTAGCAATAAACCACGGCTCATTGTTCACTTTGATGATCCGAACCTGAACGCCCTCAAAGCGGATAACTGAAATATCGCTTTGACTGATTTCAGGGTGAGCGAAGCCCTGACCTGTAACGGTCTTATTTTTGTTTTCCATAATTTAGATACCTATTTTAATTGATTTTGCTACTACTCAGCGTGGGTGGTTCTGGTAGATGCAATATAGGCATCAATGTCTGATTGATAGTAAAAGACCTTTCTCTTACTGATCTTATGGTATGGGATATTAACTTTTCCGGTACAAGCCCAATTAGCCAAAGTCTGAGGGCTGACACAAAGCTCTTTTGCTGCCGCTTTTCTGGAAAGTTTTTTATCTGATTTAGTCTGTAGCATTTTTATCACCGTTAAGTAATGAGTAACTACAGGTACTTTAATGAATTGATTTTACGAAAAATAGATACAGAAAGTACTACCCATACCACCAAAGTACTGTCGATGGCAGAGTAGTAGTACAAGGAGCGGTTAAGTACTAAATGCACACCATAGTACTTAACTGTTGATGATTAATTCATAATCATTTGTGCTTGGCACCACCTTGGGATCAAGGCCAGATTTTTTTAACCACTCTTCGATGGTTCTCGGGGTTGGTATGCCCCTATATTTTTTATCTAAATAACTATGTATTTTAACTGAGAGGCTTGAGCGGCTAGCATTTTTAATTGAATCCCATGTATTACTGGCAATTTTTAGCACTTCATCCTTATGCGTATTTGTTCGTCCTTTTCCGCCCTTTCCTGTGATTTTCTTGTGTTTTATTTTAGATTTTATATCTTCAATTTTTGGCTGATAGTATTTTGTTATTGAATAATCGACATTTAAAACATGTATTGCCCGAGATAATTCTCTAAACCCCAATATATACAAAACTCTTATAGCTTTTGCTATATCGTTATCTTTAAAGCATTCATCATTAGTATGATAAAAATCAATTGCCATTTTATATCTGTCATCTAATGATAAATTTTGAATATCTTCATATGTTGCAACCTCACCATCTGATTTAGTGAAAGCACATGTATAATCATTATTATTCGGAATACTAGCCACGCATTGTTCAATAAACGATTCGATATAATTTAAATCACTCTGTAGCTGTTTCAAGCTTTTAGATTTTTGTTTATCCGTAAAATTCATCATTTCTTTTTCATTATCTACACTTGACACATTGCATTTCTTTATTCCTTTCATAATATTGCCTTTTTAGATTCACCTTCAAACAATTGAAACATTAATTTTCTTTTTTCAGCTTCCGACAAATCCATAATAATATTAATAAGCTTTTTATTAACACTTGATTCTACTGAAATTAAACCAATATGTTCTAATATTTTTCGTTCTATCTTCTCCGCTGGCTCTCTCAGCTCATCAGCAGAAAAATACAAATATCCCTGAGTAACATCAGCACTTCTCATCGTCCGGTGGTTCAGCAGACGCTTGAGAATATAGTTACCTACCCCCACCAGCTCGGCTATAGTCCCGAACGTCCGGCGGCCGTCATGCCATTTAAACGGGATAGGTTGTAACAAGTCTGGATTTGGTTCCGGCACTGTGGCCGCACTGACACGATCAATAATATGCCGGTACTCTTTGATAACGCCTCTGTCACCCTGAAAAACCAGAGTGCCGTCACCAGATTTCATTTTTGCCCTGCGTCGGAATAAAGTCAGGAGGGTGTCAGTTATAGGCAGCTCAAGCGGATCTCCGTTCTTTGTCGTGTCTATCCAGAAATAACGGCCGCCAAGATTAACCCTATTCCACGTCAGTTCTAATATTTCAGATTTACGCAACCCGGTGAAAATAGACATTTCTACAGCGTCACATACTGCGGCTGCAATATCATCATGTTCCTGTTCGGCCTGTTCACGGACACTGCTCAGGGCATTAAACCACCTAGCAAGATCATTGGTTCTTATTCGCTCTGTCTTTCTGACAATACCGTGCCATTTCCGCTTTGTACTGAGAACCATTGTGGGCGGGTCTGGCAATAGAATATTTCCGTCATCATCCCGGTAATGATCATGTGAGAAACGGTAGATAGCCCGGAGAACCCGCGCCCAGAGATCAGCCTGTGCTTTACTTCCTGTACCCACTCCGGCCCGTAATGTTGATTTATCCTCACCGAACCATACCGTTCCGTCAGTGACGGCTTTATGCCGTAATTCAACCCGTTCCCGGCTGATAGATGCGAGTTGCTGTTTCATCCAGTCGCCGGAAAAGTTCTGTAGGATGGAGCGATACTGTTTTGCTGTTTTCGACCCCAGCCTCTCGCCACGGTTTTCAACGTAGGTATCCAAAGCTTCCGCCAGTGTTACGGCTGCTTTCTCATGGGTACGCTTTACCACGTTCGGATTCTGTCCTGTGGCTGCAACATCCCCCAGCAGCTCGAGAGCCTTTGCCCTGGCATTATCAATTGTCAGATCAGGAAAACGTCCCAGCGTTGCACGGATGAACTTGCCGTTTCGTTTTCTGGAGATGCAAAAGCTCTTTACTCCGCTGACACCCACACGGATACGCAGACCGTTAACGACTGTATCGCCATACTCAATCTGTCCACGTTCTGCCGGCGGCAGACTTTCAAGTTTTGCTTTCGTGAATTTGAACGTATCCACCAGCACCTCATACCAACCGATTAGGGTATCCTGCAAATCGCTTGCAGGACTCCAGGATACCTATAGGATACCAGAGAGCGGGATTTTGGGGTATTTTTAAGTAATAACAGGTATGAGGTGAATTATCTAAATGGTTGAAATTATATGAAAAGTATTTTTAGGTAATATTTACACCAAAAACTCATAATCGCTTGGTCACTGGTTCAAGTCCAGTAGGGGCCACCAAATTTTTACTGATTTATCAGTGTATTAAGCCACTCTTCACAGGGTGGCTTTTTTACATCAGGTGCTAAGTGTCGCAAAAGTGATCCACCAATTTTTTGATTTGTGTGCCAATATCAGGCAGGTAATGCAAATATCCCTGCAAACCTTACTAATGATATTCATAAATCTCAGGGATATTGTTATTCTGAATATCTCTCGGAAACGAATGCAATATATTAAATCTTCTTTGTCAGGTTAATTTTCCGCCCAAACTTCGCTTCTTTGTATCATCTCCCGTTTGTTATTCAGATAACGATTTTTCCGCATCAAAAAACCGATTACACCGGATATTCTCCGATAATAACAGGCTGTTTTCATTTATTTTTCTGTTGGCCGGATAACATTGAATTACTTCTTTATTCCGTTACACTAAGTCAAATTTTTATTTTCTGTCTTCCTGTTTATTTAAGATTAATCCGTATAAGGACTGATATGACAAAGCAACGTAAACTGGGGCTTGCTCTGCTTATTGCTATTGCACTGTCCGGCGGGGCCTGGCTGACGTATTCAGTGACGTCCGGCAGCACCCCGGCAGATAAAGGCTATGAGCTGTATTTATCCGGGGATACTGACGGGGCATTCCGTTATTTTTCCGCAGAGGCGGAACATAATCCGCAGGCAGCCTATGCATTGTCTGTAATGTATCTCAACGGCTATGATGTACCGGCCAATGCGTTGCTGGGTTATCAGTGGCTGGAACGGGCCGCAAACGCCGGTAATAAAAGTGCCTTATACAACCTCGGTTATTACCGCTATCACGGTATAACACAAGATACCGCACAGGATCAGTACGGTATTACCTCCCTGAAGGCTGCGGCACAGGCCGGTGTCCGTGAGGCTCAGGAATTACTGGGCACTATTTATCTCCTCGATAAATACGGCAATATTCCGTCAGATGCAGAACAGGCGCGGAAATATATGACTGCGGCCGCAGATCAGGGATCGTTTTTTGCAAAATTCGCGCTGGGTTATATCGCGTATGAATATGATAAAGATTATAAAAAAGCGGTTGATATTCTGACACCGTTACTCAGCGAGCAATTTACCCTGCCTGCTATGCTGCTTTCCGGAATATATGAAAAAGGCGGTCACGGAATAGAAGCCGATCCGGGACAGGCAAAAAAATACCGCTATATGGCATTTTCACAAATCAGCTCACTCAATGAAGATGATTTGATGCCGAAAGCATTATCCCTTTTCGGCTCAGAAACGGCAGATGAAATAACCGCCCGGCTGGCAAAACTGGAAAAAATGGCAGAGAACGGCAATCAGTATGCCCGTTATGCCCTCTATGACACTTATATGCAGGGAACGGGTGTTATCGCAGATAAAGAAAAAGCCCTCCGCTATTTACAGCCGCTGATTAATCAAAAAGATCCGAAAGCCCTTTATACCTGGTATCTTGATACCAAAACAAACCCTGAATATCTGACAGCCGCAGCTGATGCCGGATATCCCGATGCCCTTTATCTGCTCTATCAAATCCACCGTAATATCCGTTTTGATGATGCCTTCGGTTATGACCGGGAGCGGGCGGCGAAATACCTGAAACAGGCCGCGAATACCGGACATCACGATGCATTAATCAACATTATTGAGGATATTGCCGACAGCTATCAGTTTCCGGATAACGACACCAACGCACAGGTATCTGCCTATTTAGCCAAACTACTGGAAAAATATCCGGATGACCCGGAGGCGCTGATGCTGGCTTCCGCACGTTACGGTGACCAGGAAGGGAATATTTATGATCCGGTTCGCGCCTTTGAACTGAATAAAAAATCGGCTGAATTATCTCCCCTGCCGGATTCACAGGATCAACTGGCCTATAAATATGCCAGAGGTATCGGTGTTGAGCAGGATATGAAAAAAGCGGTCGGGATCTATAAATCGCTGCTGAGAGATCCCTATTTTCAGGATAAGGCTTACCGGCGTTTAACCGATCTCTATTTTTCCTTTGATACCGGCGGTGAGATTGATGAAAAAGAGATTATCGCGTTCCTGAAAAAAGATATCGAAGAAAATGATAACTACCGCCAGGCGTATTTTTATGCCGATTATCTGTTGCAGGAAGATCCGGTAAAAAACCGTAAACAAGCTATGGAACTGTATCTGAAAGCCAGCGAATATACCCCCAGTGCTGATGTTCACCTGGCAAAATCGCTTATTTCGCTCAATACCGGCAATAATGAACAGGCTTTAAAGCTGGCACTGGAAATAATGAAAAGCGGATATGCCCGTTCCCTGCTGACGGAAAAAGAATGGCATGATGTCACGCAGATTGTATTCTCCGAAGGTAAAAACAACCTCCTTGCCAGGCAATTCTGGGTCCTGCTTGCCCTGCGGGATAATAACGCGGAAGCGCAGAAACTGATTGAACCGCTGCTGGGTCAGGATCCTGTTGTCACGTATTACTATGCGAAGCTGAAACTGGAAGATGCGGAAGATAAACCGGATATGACCGATGAGATCCTGCGTCCGGATATTGAACTGATGATGAAAGCGGCAGCGCTGGGCAACACAGACGCCGGTGAATACATGGTGAATCGTCTGAAGAGCGCGACCCGCTCCGGCACGCAGAGCAACCTGAATCAGGCGTTTCTGCGGATAACCGGACTGACAGAACGCGATATTGTGCCCCGGCTGACACAGTGTGCAGATGCCGGAGGATGGGCCTGTATGTATGAATTGGGCGAGATCTATTATGAAGGTAAATACGGTGTAAAAGCTGACCTGAATACCTCCGTCGCCTGGTACGAAAAAATTCCTGATCGCGATTACCGTTTCACAGAATCACGCCTGAGCAAAGTCAAAAAGAGCCGTGACACCCTGGCAGACCTGAATGCCCGCGTACAGAAAGGGGATGCTGAAGCCGCCTATGAATTATCTTATGCCTGGAGGAACGGCAACCACGGCCTGATTCAGGATCCGGAAAAATCACGGTATTACCTGAAAATGGCAGCCGAAGGCGGTAACGAAAATGCTGTCACCACACTGATTGATGACTACAAAAACGCAGACACGCTCAGTCCGGAAGATAAAAAATTGCTTCTGTCGCTGTATGACAAACTCCCGGGAACCGGCAATAACAGCTATCTGCGTGATCTGGGTACACAGTACCTGCAGGGCAGCAATCTTGTCAGCGCAGATCGTCAGAAAGCCCGTTATTATTTCAGCAAAGCCGGTGATTACGGTGCTCACGAGCTGAAAGCAATGGATCAGTTTGAAATAAATGTAAAACTGGCGGATGAAAGCCCAAATGCTGCTTATGAAACCGGTTATGCTTATTTTCTCGGGCGCGGCACACAAAAAGATCTGCTGCAAGCCCTGCCATACCTGCAAAAGGCAGCAGATGCCGGTCATAACTATGCCACAATCCTGCTGGCAGATACCTATGAAAAGGGAGAGTACGATAAAGAGACACAGCGACGGATTATCACACCGGACTGGGATAAAGCCATTGTCCTGATACGTGCCTACAAAGGGCCGCGTGATGTATCAGAAAATATCGCATTCTATGAGAGCACGATAAAACCGGCACTGGCCGGAGACAGCAGCGCCATGAACGCCGCCGGGGAACACTATAAGAGCAGCGGCTATTATGATACCACCCGTTACTGGTTTGAAAAAAGCGCGGAAAGCGGTTATCTGCCTGCATTCTGCGCTCTGGCCGGAGCGACTGAAACCAATAACGGTAAAATGGCGGTATTACGCCGTGGCGCGGAGAAAGGTGACAATTGCTCCGATACCATGCTGGCCATCATGCAGCTCAGAGAGAACCGCATTACACAGGATTCACCGGAGTGGACCGGTATTATCACCCGAGTGGAAAACGGTCTGAAAAACAGTGATGAAGAGGTGTCAAAAGCCGCGTTTGAAGCACTGACTCAGCTGTATCGCGGCACTCTCAGAGATGACAACGGCAGCTATCTGTATAAGGCAGACAACAAAAAATATCTCACACTGCTGGAATCGGAGGCAGATAAACGGGCAGATGCACAAATCGACCTGTTCTATTATTACCGGCAGAATAATGACATGGATAAAGCACTGTCTTATCTGCAAAAAGGCCATGATAGCGGCGATATCGCTGCCACAGAAACACTCTACGAATACTATATGTCGCCGGAATATTGCCGCCGTGACAATGCCGATCCCGCTAAAGCGGAGCAGTATCTGACGGAGTGGCTGAAAAAATCGGACTATCCGGAAAATACCGATAACCATATGCTGATGCCGCCGGAAGAGCGGACCAAAGCCATGGGTGATGCGTGGCTTGAAGGCTTCTGTAACCGGGCACCGGATCCTGACAAAGCTATCGCGTGGTATACCCGCTCACTGACGTATAACAACACACATGCCCTGAAAGGTATGTATGACGCGCAGATAGTGAAGAAGAATGCTCCGGAAACCTATTACTACGGTTCACTCGCCGGTGTCAGCTCCCGGGAGGGGGACGACCTTATCGCCACACTGACGGATGCAGAACGCAACACCGTGCTGCAGCGTATTAAGAAAAAGCAGGTGTATGAGCAATACGGTCGTTATGAACAGGAAATTGAAGCGAAGCGGCAAAAAGCAGAAAGCGGTGACGGCCCGGCCGCATTCTCGCTGGGGGTAAACTATGCCCGTGGCGAACGCGTTCCGGAAGATACGGAAAAAATGATCTATTACTATGAGCTGGCCGGTAAAAACGGGTACGCCCGTGCTTACAACGTGCTGGGTAATCTCTACCGCAAACCGAATGAGCGCGGGATCCCGGTCGACGGTAAAAAAGCCCTCGCGTATTTTGATGCGGGAGCAAAACTGGGTGACAGCAATACCGCACACCTCGCCGGGGATATGCTCTATTTCGGTCAGGCCGGGCTGGAAAAAGATTATCCGCAGGCTGCCCGCTATTATGAAATGACCTCTCTTGAACAGGGCAATCATCATGAAATGGCGAAATATAAAGTCGCGTGGATGTACTATCACAAAATGGCCGGTACCGGCAGCGATGATGATCTGCGAAAAGCACGGGATAACCTGATATTGTCGGCAAAATACGGCAATAAAGATGCCGCAGAAGCTTTAAAAGAGTGGGATTTTTCCCGTATCAGCGATAAAAAATAAATAAGCGGTTTTATTATCAGCACCCTCCCGGAATGTGATTTGTTCCAGAGGGTGTTTACAATTTACCTGTCCCTCACCCCCAGAATATCCACCTGAATAATCCGTGAATCTGCGCGGCCGTGGTCATCCACGGCGCGGATACGGTAGCGTCCGGCGGCTTCCGGTTTCCATTCCAGCGGGCGGCGGCTGGTGCTGTTACCGAGGTATGCATCACCGGCAAACCAGTAAATCACGCTGCTGTCATTATCGGCGGTGGCGGTAAAAAACAGGGAGGATGGCTGGTTTGCTGTCCGCCGCAGTGTGTAGGTGGTGTTGCGCAGCGGTGAGGTAATTTGTGGTGGTGTACCGCCGATCAGGCTGTTGCCGCCTTTGCAGTGTGCGACAGACGGCGGGGTTTTCTTCGGCAGACCGGCCAGGGCAAACACCCGCGCCAGGTCAGACGGCCAGTATTCATAGATATCAATATTCACCTGTGCAGGATCATAAGGCGGGCAGACCACGTCGCCGGTGATTTTATCCGTCGCCACCGGGCGGTAGATGGTATCAACCGCAATGGGGGATTTACCCGGGATAAACCAGGTTTTGCCCCGCCGCTGACACCACTGCGTCGGCAGGTTGCCGCTGGCCAGACAAACCTCCACCTGACGGAGGTTTTCCGGCAGCGGAAAGTCCGGCTCCCGCAGTGCCGGGTACTCCGCCATAATGTTGTCGATAATATTGAAAAACAGCGGTGCGGCAGCTTCCGCACCAATCAGCGCACTGTTTCCGGTGCCGTCAAAGTTCCCGAGCCAGACCACCAGCACATACGGGCCGGTGATACCGCTGCTCCAGGCATCACGGAATCCCCAGGAAGTGCCGGTTTTCCAGTACACCGGCAGTGTCATCGGTTTTTGTGCGAGGGTGTTACCGGGGCGGCGGTGCTGCCCCAGCATATCCAGGGTGATAAATGCCGCTTCATCACTCAGCAGGCGGACCGGCGCGGCGGGCTGTTCGGATTCGGTCATCCGCAGCGGGCGCAGAACGCCCCGGTTTGCGAGGATCGCATAGAGTTTTGCCAGCTCCTGCGCGGTCACTTCACCGCCGCCCAGGACCAGCGACAGTCCGTAGTGCTTTTCCCCCGCCATCCCGGAGAGCCCGGCCAGACGGAGAAACTGATAGAGATTCGGTTTGCTGAGTTTTGCCGCGATATCCACCGCCGGAATATTACGGCTGTAGTTCAGTGCCTGTGTTGCCGGCAGCGGCCCCATAAAGCGCAGGTCAAAGTTCTCCGGCGCGTAGCTGCCGAAGGTGGACGGCACATCTTTAAGAATGGTCAGCGGATGCAGCACGCCCTGCTCCAGCCCGAGGGCGTAAATAAAGGGTTTCAGTGCCGAGCCGGGAGAGCGTTTGGCGTTGGTGCCGTTCACCTGGCCGTGGATCTCCGTGTTGTAATAATCCGCCGAACCCACCAGCGCCCGCACGCCCATATCACGGGTATCAACAAGAAGCACCGCCGCGTTGTGCAATCCCGCCTGCTGACGGCGGGCGATAAAAGCAGCCACCTGTTTTTCGGCAATGCGCTGAAGATTAACATCCAGCGTGGTAACCACCGTCTGCGGTTTTTCAGCACTGAACCGGTTCTGCCGGGCTATCTGCTCAATCAGATGCGGGGCGATGTAAGGCATCTGTTCCGGCTGACGCAGCATCAGCGGCAGTTCAAACAGTGCCGCCATGTTTTCATTGTCCGGATGCTCTTGCCGCCAGTGCTGCCAGAGCCGGTTGCGTGCCTGCATCAGCGGCTGGCTGATATCCGCACCTCCGGGTGTGACACGATATCCCGGCGACTGCGGCAGTACCGCCAGCGTCAGGGCTTCCGGCAGCGTTAAATCCGCCGGTTTTTTATTGAAATAGACCAGTGAGGCTGCCCCGGCGCTCTCAATATTCCGGCCATAGGGGGCATAGTTAAGATAGGCTTCCAGAATGTCGTGTTTGGAATAGCTCAGTTCCAGCTGCACAGCCCGCAGGATCTGTTCGGTTTTCCCCCGCAGGGTGCGGGTGTTGAGATGCCAGCGCATCCGTGCCAGCTGCATGGTGATGGTTGAGCCGCCCTGAAGCCGCTCCCCGCTGATATAACTGACAAAAAAACCGCGCGTGAGACTGTATGGGTTAAAGCCGGGGTGGAGATAAAACCAGCGATCCTCATAACGCAGCGTTCCCTCTGTCAGCAGCGGGGACATTTCTTCCAGCGGTGTCCACAGCCGGTAGCGGTCATCGTTTGCCAGCGTCAGGCGCAGCAGTGTGCCGTTGCGGTCATAATAGGCAACCGACAGAGGCACACCTTCTGACAGCGGCGGATGCGGCCAGAGGCGGAATCCGGTCAGAAACAGCGCCAGCAGGATAATTACTGCCGCCAGATTCTGTATTACACGCCGGATGCCGCTCATTCTGACCGATACCGCCCGTGCATTCAGGGTTTATCTGCGGCAGGCGGCAGAACCGTAAATACCCCGGCTGCCGCAGACTGCGCCTGAATCTCCCGGTCATACATGGCTTCGCCGAACGCCGGCGGAATGATAAATCGCCCTGTATTCACCGGTTTTATCTGATAGATAAACTCCTGACTATCCGCCGCGGCACTGCCGTAGATAAGCACTCTGTCCTCGCGGGCATCACTGAAGTCCGGTACCCAGCGGCGGCCGGTGCTGAACGGGAGCTGTGACAGTTGCAGGCTGTCCGCCGCTTCCGGATCCTGACGCACCACCTCAAACCCGCCCGGCAGCAGATCCGCCACCACAATATTATTCAGCCCCTGTCTGGCATTGGCGCGGATATGCAGACGGACATAGACTTTTTCGCCCTGTGCCGCACTGGTTATCACCTCACCTTTTTCATTCAGGTAATCACGGCTGATTTCCAGCCCTTTCGCCACCGCAGCCTGCGGCGGTGTGCGATCAAAACCGGATTCTGTCACCACATACCAGGCCGGGTTATCCGACGGATTATCAAAGCGGATTTCACTGACACCGTCGCTGAATTTTCCGGTCGCAGAGGCATTTTTCATCACCGAAATCACTTCAGGCGCTTCTGTGCCTTTCAGAACGCTGATAGTGAGTTCACCGGCTTGTGCCCCGCTCTGCTGCATATGACGGCTGTAGTATTCCATTGCCAGAATACTCATGGCCGCTGAATAGGTGGTGTAACGCTCATCTTTAAAGCGCAGCACCATGTTTTCCAGCAGTTGCGGCGGGATAGCAGACACTTTTTCCGGGAAGTGACGGACAATCAGGTAGAGCCGTGTGCTGTCCTGCACCAGCGGATCGAGGTAGCTCCGTGTCCACCATGCTTTGCTGTAAGCCGAGTTCAGGGCTTTCCAGGTCGGCGCCAGCATCATATCCGCCTGTTTATCCATCTTCAGCATTTTGTAGGATGCCGCGAGATACAGCGCGCCCGGGTCATCCTGCCAGGAGTCCGGATAACTGCTCTGCATCTGTGTCTGTACTTCAGCCAGCAGTCCGGTGGTCACCTCGCCCTGACGGGTCAGCAGGTAGACAGCAAAGGCGCGCATCCGCAGATCATCCTGCGTATTGAGCATCGGGTTCGCCGCCACTTTCTTCAGGTAAATATTGGCGGAGCCGAGCAGCGATTCCTGCACCGGATAGCCCGCATCCTGTGCTTCCAGCAGGAACTGCACCACATACAGTGTGACAAACGGATCGGTTTCCGGCATCGCCTGCCATTCGCCGATACCACCCTGACCGTTCTGCCGCGTCAGCAGTGTGGTCATGGTCTGTTGCAGCTGTTTGCGGATTTCCGTCTGTGACTGCAGTGTGCTGATTTCCGGATTACGCTGACTGAACAGCAGCGGAATGGCGCGGCTGGTGATCTGCTCCGAACAGTTATACGGATAATTATCCAGATACTGCGACAGCGCCTCACTCATCACCATCGGCGAGTATGAGACCCGCGCATCCCGCTTGGCATAGTTATCAAACATCTGCCGCAGCGCCGTCACCCGCTGCTGTTTACCGTCCATCCGTCCGAGAGACGAACGGGTGCGGTAAGCCGAGGCCGGGCGGACCGACAGATTCTGTGTGCGGACCGCCGATTTATCCCCGGAAGTGACGCGGAAGGTAATATCCGCCGTGCCCGGCAGCGCATTGGCTTTCAGGCGGAACGACAATACCGTTTCTTTCTTCTCACCGGGCGTGATCTGCTCATGGCTGCTGCCGGTGATTTCCAGTGCCGGATCGGCGCTGACGGTGACATCCAGCGGCACCGCTTCACCGTTCAGGCCGGTCAGGTTATTGGCGATACCGAGGGAGACATCAAATTCATCCCCCGGGGAGACCATGGCCGGAATATTCGGCGTCAGCACAAAATCATCCCGTACCGTGGTGCTGCTCTGTGTGTGGCCGATGCGGTCAGGTGAAACCGATACTGCCATCACGCGGATCTTACCGTTGAAATAATCCGGCACCTGATAATTAAAGACCGCGTCGCCATCAACGGCGGTGATCCCCGACCAGTACGCTACCGGTTCATCCCGCTTACGTTTGAACGGGTTAAGATGCAGATCGATTCCCTCTCCGGCATCCCCGCCCGGTGCTGCGGTCAGCGCCATCATTTTGCTGAATTCCGGCAGGATCAGGTCGAGGATCTGAGTGCTTTTCACTTCCAGCGCCCGTTTGCGGAAGAAATAGTCGAGCGGATCTTTCAGGCGGTAACGCGCCACCTGCAATATGCCCTCATCAATGGCAAAGACCACCACATTCTGCGGCGAGGTGGTTTTCACATGAACCGCCAGGTTTTCACCCGGTTTCATGACGTCCGGCGATGCCAGCGTGATCCCCGCATTAAACGCCTCATGGCTGACGCGGAACGGCTGCACGCCGAAGCTCAGCGGGCTCATAAAGATTTCATCGGAGTTAATATCACGGACAAACTGCACGTTAACATAGCCGTTGCCGGTCAGTTCTGCCGGTACGCGGATTTTCTGCACTGAGTTAGTGGTGTCTGCACGGAACCATACCCACTGATACACTTTGTCGCGCTCAATGGTGATAATACCGCTGCCGGTGTACGGCGCGCTGACGGCAATTTCAATCTCTTCACCCGGTTTATATTCCTCTTTATTCAGCGTCAGCTGCAGTTCCGCATTGCGATCCAGCGAGCGGGTGATGTTCGCGTTACCGGCGACGGTGTAGTCGGTTCTGTTCAGCACATTACCGTCCGCATCTTCCGCCTGTAAGATAAAGTGACCGGGTTTCGAGGTATTCAGTGTGATATCAGTGCCGGCGCTGCTGATAGTCAGCGGTTGCTCATCAATCCGGGTTTCTTTCAGTCTGGACTGATATTTGAAGACCCCGGACGGCTGGCGCATCAGTACAGAAATGTATTTCTGTTCCAGAAGCACCAGTTTCAGATTGGTTTTTTCGATGCGGGTCAGTGACGGATCCACCGCAATCAGATTCAGCATCCGCACTGCATCCTTACTGATGTAATCCGTGTCGCCGTCCGCTTTGATACCCACCAGCGAGTCATGCGGGGAGACCAGTACCCGCGCTGCTGCCGTGACTGAACGGCCGCTGCCCGGCTCAAACGCTTCGGTGAACAGCTGTAACTGATAGGTCGCTTCCGCGTAATTTTCCAGCCCTAACGCCAGCAGTGCGGCACCGTTTTCATCGGTGGTGCGCTCTTCCAGCTGGGTTTCAAAGTTATCCGTACTGCGGCTGTTTTCATAGAAACGGTAATCCGGATACTGCGTGAATGACGGATAAACCGGTCGCATGGTCATTTTTGTCGCGATACGACGATTCTGCGCCGGGGTGCCGAACAGGTTCTGCACATCAACCGCCGCCTGTAATTCATCCGGTTTCACCCAGCCCTGCTGACGATCCGGCGTCAGTTTCAGTGCCACTTTCATGCTGTCCGGC
The DNA here is from genome assembly GCF_000512315.2 of Morganella sp. EGD-HP17. Taxonomy (NCBI): domain Bacteria; kingdom Pseudomonadati; phylum Pseudomonadota; class Gammaproteobacteria; order Enterobacterales; family Morganellaceae; genus Morganella; species Morganella sp. EGD-HP17. The sequence continues at coordinate 123,371 of NZ_AZRH01000001.1, read as the reverse complement.
TCAAACTCTTTCACCACCACGGTGGTGGTACCGAGCAGACGCAGGTCATTCTCATCTTTACCTTCCAGATAGAGATAGATATTCCAGTCGCCGGTCGGAGAGTTTTCCGATGTGGTGTAGCTCAGTTCGCTGAAACCGGTGGCATCCAGAATAATCTGCTGTGAATGCATCAGAGTGTCACGCGGGTCGCGGATCTCCGCCCGCAGCGGGATGCCGGTCAGCGGGGTTTTCCAGTCATAGGTACGGGTGATAAGCCCGGCATGAAAGGTTTCCCCCGGCCGGTAAATACCGCGATCTGAGAAAAGATAGCTGCTGAGGGTGCGCGGATCTTCCGGGGTTTCGTCGCCGTAAATATCAAAGCGCGAGAAATCCGGCTGGCGGTCATACCAGGCATTGACCGGCAGGAAGGAGACATCCCCCTCTTTTTCCGCCAGGAACATCACCGCCATCTGCTCATTACGGAAATCATGCAGCGGCGGGAATGCGGCGTGGCCGTCACTGCCGGTTGTACGGCTCAGCAGTGTGGTGCCGTTTTTGGCCACCACAGAAACGTTTGCGCCACTGACCGGCTCACCGGTATACACGGACTGCACGAACACATCCCGCGAGCCGTCGGGGGAGGATTTCGCGATGATCCCCATATCAGTGACCACCACAAAGCGCGAGTCGAGAACCGCATCCTCTTCGTAATCCTCATCCCCTTCGTCATAGCTTTCCGCTTCCGGGGCTTCCGCCGGTTTAGCCGGATCCCACGCCCGCAGGCTCAGCAGGAATATGCCGCGTTTTGCGGATGGGTCAGCTGAGAGGTATTTGCTCAGGTCGATACCTTTGTACTGAATATCGCCGGGGTTGGCGGCAGACAGCGCCGTCTGGTAAGTAAAGTGCTCCGTAAAGTATTCATCACTCAGGCGGTTAAAATCCGTTGAGGTAAAGTTTTTATCCTTAAAGGAGACGATGTGCTGTAACTGGCCCGGGATCACCCGTTTCACATCCAGCTGCAGGCCCGGGAAGTTACGTGCCGCGACGGTGATCTGTTTTTCACCTTTCATCGACAGCAGTGCCCCGTCAGACATAAAACGCAGTGTTTTCGGGTAATCCGGGATGCGTACCGGCAGATAGCGTGATGTTTTCAGATAATAACCGCCCGCCGAACTCATACCGCCGGTGATCTCCACCAGCAGCCAGCGGTTGGCCGGGGCGTTATAACTGAAGCTGAATGCTGCCTGATTCTCCTGCTCGCTGTCATCCGGGGTCAGCGTGACCGGCTCTGATAATGTGATGACTTTTTCGCTGATATCGTCTGATTTCCAGTCGTCGTAAATCCCCTCAGAATTATAATCAGGGTGTTTTTCCGGCAGCAGACGGGCACGAACCGCTTTTGTGATCTGTTTTTCATTCACCGGGTCAGAGAATGACACAATCAGGGCGCGGCGATCTTTTCCGTCATCTGATTCCACCAGCTGACTATCGATGCCCGTCACATCCAGACTGTAGCGGTTCGGCACGATCACGCGGAAGGTTTCATCTTTGTCCGTGGTATTGGCCGGAACGGCCGCCCCGACACCGGCTCTGACTGTCAGCAACACTTCGCTGTCTGTATCATTGAGTGCCAGCTGCCCGGAGTGGATCCAGGCTTTGAGTTTTTTATCATCATAAGTGACGGTATACGGCACCGGCTTGCCGTCACGGGTCATGGACAGACGCGATTCCAGATTTTTGACATCTGCCGGGGCATTGAAGGTCAGGCCGATAATGGCGTGTTTTTTCATCGGATCCTGTGGATCCTGATAGAACTCCGCCCGGCCGCCGCGATAATAAAACTCAGGGGTGGTAAAGGTTTTTTGTTTCTCTGTTAACGCCACCTGCGGAGCCAGCAGTGTTTTGGCATCCATATCGACGGTGTAGGTTTTCCCCATCGGGAAGGTTTTTTTCGCCGTGAATACCAGCTTACGGTCATTACGCCACTGCCACTCACCTTCCATTGCGGGGGTCAGGGTAATACCGGCCGTGACCGGTTTGCCGATCAGTGTCACCGGTGCGGCAGAGCGGGAGAATGTCACCACCACAATCTGCGCTGAATTATCGTCACGGTTATAATTAACCGCCGAAGGGCGCTGCACAGACGCGGAAATATCCTGCACCACCAGCGGCGCAACATCCACCGGCTTCGGTTTGTTCTGATACCAGTGCCAGGTGTAATAACTGCCCGCTGCCACCGCAGCAGTCAGCAATAATAAGGCAGATATGGTTTTCGGATAGCGGTTTACACCCCGCTCCAGCCGGGCAAGCTGATTACCGGCAAAGGTCACCCAGCCCGGCACCGCCCAGCGGATCCGTCCGGTGAACGGGCGCAGCAGAAAACCCAGCAGAGTAAAGAGATAAACAAGACTGCGAGCCGCCAGACGCAGCAAAATAAAAGGTAAGCGGAGGATAAAACGCAGAACGTCCATGACAACATTTTCCTCTGTGTGTTGAGACTGACATCAGTTTGCCGCAGCACACAGTGAAATCCGGTTCAGCCGGAAGCTGTCAGTGCCCGATACTCTCATCCTCCATAAAACAGCCCATAAAGCAAATTATTGTATAAGGAATAATCTTAAATTACGGCCCCGGCGTATCCGCAGGGGCCTGTTCAGGGAAAAAATTATTCCAGTGCACTCAAAATAGCCTGTGCGGCTTTGACTCTTTCGGTATTCGGGTAGTTTTTATTCGCCAGAATCACAATCGCCACCTGTTTTTCCGGAATAAAGGCCACATAGGCGCCGAAACCAGTTGTTGCCCCCGTTTTATGCACCCAGGAAGCACGGTTATATGGCTGAACCTGGTTGTCTGTTACCGGGTGCGGCTGCAATGCGACCTCGTTGGTCACGCCGTTAATGATCATATCTTTCTGCTGCGGCCAGTCATACATTTCCCAGCCCAGCCCCTGGTTAATCGCGGCGGTTTTATAGTAGCGGGTCTGTGCAAGATACATTGCCATTTCCAGATCCGCATTACCGGCCCGTGACGGCTCCATATTCATTTCCGCCCAGCGCAGCATATCTTTTGAGGCGGATTTCACGCCGTAAGATTCCGCATCAAGCTGTCCCGGCGACACGCGGACCGGTTTTTTGTTTTTATAACCGTACGCATACTGGCTTTGCGCACTTTCCGGCACAGTAATAAAGGTGTGAGATAACCCCAGCGGTGCCAGGATCCGTGCAGTCAGCAACTGCTCATACGGCATCCCCGCCGCGTTTGCGGTCAGAGCACCAAACAGGCCGATACTGCTGTTTGCATACAGACGCATATCGCCCGGTTTCCGGGACGGCTGCCACTGCTGATAGAAATTCAGCAGATCCGCACGGCTTTTTACCGCATCCGGCACCTGTAACGGCAGTCCGCCTGCGGTATAGGTAGCCAGATCCAGCAATGTGATCCCCTTCCACTGCGGCAGAGCCAGCTCCGGCTGGTATTTTGCCGCCGGATCATTCAGCGCCATCTCTTTTTTCGCCACAGAAACCGCACCCAGCACACCTGTGAAAGTTTTACTTACAGATCCGAGCTCAAATAGTGTATTTTCAGTGACCGGCTGTTTTGCCTGAATATCGGCAAAACCATAATTGAAATAATAGGGCTTACCCTTTACGGAGACGGCAACCGCCATCCCGGGAATATCCTGCTGTGCCATCAGCGGTTTAATGGTGCTGTCCACCACCGCCGCGACATTATCAGCGGCAGAAAACCCCGGGGCGGAAAACGCCAGCAGAGCGGAAATCAGTGTTGCAGATAACGATTTTTTCATCAGAATTAACCTTCCGTGTGTGAGTGACGGCGGCAAGTATCGTCAGATTCACCGGACAGAACAAACGGTTAATTATAACAAGAGCCTAAAGAAAAACTTACAGGTGGATTATGGTCAGACGTTATCTCCCCCTTAACCCGCTGCGCGCCTTTGAGGCCGCCGCCCGTCATCTCAGTTTTACCCGTGCGGCGATTGAGCTGAATGTCACCCATGCCGCCGTCAGCCAGCAGGTCAGGGCTCTGGAAGAACAACTCGGCTGTGTGCTGTTTACCCGCGTCTCACGCGGACTGGTGCTGACCCATGAAGGTGAGGGATTACTGCCGGTGCTCAATGAGGCGTTTGACCGGATTGCGGATACTCTGGAGTGTTTTTCTCACGGGCAGTTCCGTGAGCGGGTGAAAGTCGGTGCGGTGGGAACATTTGCCGCAGGCTGGCTGCTGCCGCGTCTGACCGGATTCTATGACAGCCATCCGCATATTGATCTGCATATCTCCACCCATAACAATCATGTGGACCCGGCGGCGGAAGGGCATGATTATACGATCCGTTTCGGTAACGGCGCATGGCATGAGTCAGATGCGGAACTGATTTTCAGTGCACCACACGCTCCGCTGTGCTCACCGGCCATTGCAGAACAGTTACAGCAGCCGGATGATGTTCACCGCTTTACCCTGCTGCGCTCATTCCGCCGGGATGAATGGAGCCGCTGGCTGGATTGTGCGGGCGGCACACCGCCTTCCCCGTCACAGCCGGTAATGGTGTTCGATACCTCACTGGCCATGGCCGAGGCGGCACAACTGGGTGCCGGGGTAGCGATCGCACCGGTATGTATGTTCAGCCGCCTGTTACAGTCAGGCGCACTGGTACAGCCGTTTGCCGCAGAAATCACCCTCGGCGGCTACTGGCTGACGCGGTTACAGTCCCGTACGGAAACCCCGGCCATGCAGCAATTCGCCCGCTGGCTGCTGAATACGGCGGCGGCGTAAAACTCACTCACCTTCCAGGCTTTTTACCCGCAAATCATCACCTTCACTGATGCGCAGCCGTTCACTGCCGCAGTGCGGACAGCATCCGGCGTGCTGCATGATTTCGGCCTCACGGCTGCAATCCCAGCACCATGCCTGTGCCGGGATAACATCAATATGCAGTGTGCAGCCCTGCGCCACGGTATCACGGCAGGCGATATCAAAACAGAAATGCAGTGCACTCTCCTCAACATCCGCCAGTGCGCCGACTTCCAGCCAGACATCCGTTACCCGCGCAATGCCGTGCTGTTCAGCCTGTTCGCGGATAATGTCCGCCGCACTCATACACAGGGATAACTCATGCATGCCGGGGTACCGGTTTTCCGGTAAACAGCGCCCTGCGCCCGGCCATCGCCGGAGCATCCGGGTCCGTGACCGGCAGTGAAAGCAGCATACGCGCACTGTCATCCGCCAGCCGCATCCCTTCCTGCGGTGACAGTGTATGCGGCAACGGCGACAGCAGCGAACACGCCAGATACTGAGATACGCCCTCCAGCTCACCGACGGTGAATGTCATGATGCCGTACGGCAGCCGCAGGCCGATTTTTTCACTGACTTTACGCTGCGGCCAGAGCTGCTCCGGCCCCGGAAAAATCACGGCACTGAACATCCACGGCGTGATCACACAACCCGTCCACTGCCCTTCAAACAGCGTCAGTTCCGTGACATAAACCGGCATTGACGGGTGCAGGAAGGTGAGATCGTGCATAGTATCCGCCGCTACTTTTTCAAACGCGTTGCGGATCTGCTCTGTCGGGCTGTGCATAAAGCCCTGAATATCCTCAGGCATCTGCCGTCTCCTTCTTCACCACCTCAACACCGGATTCACGCAGTACAGCCAGCACCTGCTGCAGTGCCGGTTCAACGGCAGCCTGCAGTTGCGGGGTCAGACCGATATCCGGCTCCAGCGAGGCCGGAACCACGCCCACCAGCGTCAGTTTGGCGGGGAATTCCCCGGTAAACCGCAGCGCGGACAAGACATCGGATAACCCCAGCTGATGCGGGGAGATTTTATTAGTGAACAGCGCCGGAACCTCCTCATCCCGCAGAATGCGGATGGTGCCCGGGGCGCTTTTCGCCGTCACAATAGCGTCAGTGATAATCAGATGATCCCGCCCGGCCATGCTGTCGAGCAGTTCCATCCCCGCCGTGCCGCCGTCCATCACTTCCACATAATCCGGCAGGATATAGCGCTCCGCCAGTGCTTCCGCGATATGCACACCGATAGCTTCGTCAGTCAGCAGAATATTGCCGACACCTAATACCAGAATCCGCATTACAGCACCTTCACTGATACCGTTTCACGGCCATCAACATCAACAATATGAACCGCACATGCCATACACGGGTCGAATGAGTGGATAGTGCGCACCACTTCCAGCGGTTTTTCCGGATCAGCAATTTTCAGCCCGACCAGCGACTGCTCATACGGCCCCGCCACATTATCGTGATTGCGCGGCCCGCAGTTCCAGGTGGACGGTACCACCGCCTGATAGTTCTCAATCACGCCGTCTTTGATCACCACCCAGTGCGATAACATGCCGCGTGGTGCTTCCAGGAAACCCACGCCTTTTATCACGCCGGTGGCCGGGAATTCCGGTTTCACATAAGTGATATGATCCCCGGTACCGATATTGGCGATCAGCGCGGCATACTGGTTCTGCAACACCGCCTGTAATTCACAGCAGTGCACCGTACGGCCGATAATCCGCCCGAGTGTGGAATGCAGCTGTTTTACCTCCGGGGTGTTGCCGGTCAGGGTCTGGTAAACCGCGATAATTTCATTCAGTTTTTCGGCTGTGCCGGGGTGTTTTGCCGCCAGTTTACAGAACATATTGGCCAGCGGGCCGACTTCCACGGTTTTGCCGTACAGCGTCGGTGATTTCACCCACGAGTATTTACCGTCCGGATCCCAGCCGGTGTATTTCGGCTCAGTTGTGCCTTCCCACGGTTTCTGCGGCGCTTCATCCTGATACCAGGAGTGCGGAGAACTTTCCTGAATCCCTTCCAGCAGGAAAGCATCCGTCTGGGAATCGATCGGGCGGAAAGTCGCTAAGTCAGCGTTTTCAATGTAGCCGCCCGGGAACAGGAAACTGCCGTTTTTGCCGTCGGTCGGGAATTCCGGGGTGCTCAGGTAGTTCACTGCGCCCTGCCCGGTTTCAAACCACTGCGGGTAAAATGCAGCAATGACCGCAGTATCAATTTTATAAACCTGCTCAACGAAATCATTCAGCTTGTCGATAAATGATTTGATATACATCAGGCGTTCCAGGTTCAGCACACCGATACCGTCGAGGTTAATCGGGTTTGCCACGCCGCCGACCGCCAGGTTCTGAATGTGCGGCGTTTTGCCACCCAGCAGCGCCACAATACGGTTAGCATCGCGCTGGCATTCCAGCGCCTGTAAATAGTGTGCGACGGCAATCAGGTTCACTTCCGGCGGCAACTGCATCGCCGGGTGTCCCCAGTAGCCGTTGGCAAAAATCCCCAGTTGCCCGCTTTCCACCAGTGCTTTGATTTTATCCTGCACTCTGACGAATTCCTGCGTGCTGTTGAGCGGCCAGTCAGAAACGCCGTTCAGCATGGCAGAGGCTTTTGCCGGATCCGCTTTCAGCGCGGAGGTGATATCCACCCAGTCCAGCGCGGAGAGCTGATAAAAGTGGACAATATGATCATGGGTGGTGTGCGCCGCCAGAATGATATTGCGGATATACTGCGCATTTACCGGCACATCCAGGTTCAGGGCATTTTCCACGGCACGCACCGATGCCAGTGCGTGTGTGGTGGTACAGACACCGCAGATGCGCTGGAGGATCATCCACGCATCACGCGGATCTTTCCCTTTGACGATTTTTTCCATTCCGCGCCACATGGTACCTGACGCCCAGGCTTTGGTGACCACACCATCGCCGATTTCACAGTCAATGCGTAAATGTCCTTCGATACGGGTAACCGGATCAATCGTAATTATCTGGCTCATGACTTACTTGCCTCATGATAAGGGTGAGCTGCGGTTTTATTGACTGCAGGGAGTATCGGTAACAGGCGGATCAGGAAAAGGTAAGCGCAGATCTCAACAGCCACGAAACCAATGGAAATTAACAGTTCTTCCGCCGTCGGGAAGTAGTGATAGCCATTGCCGGGATCAAACGCCAGCAATGAATAGGCAAGACGCCATGCCGCACAGCCGAGCATCATGCTCAGTGCGCCAATGTAGAGCAGCCGGGAGTCACGGCGGAACGCCGGGATACTGAAGACCGCCAGTGCAATCGCCATCAGCACAATCTCGCACCAGAACAGCACAGCGTAATAATCCCCGGCGAAAGCCAGTCCGAGCTTGCCGCGGTAGATCAGTTCCCCGAAGCGCAGCACCAGAAACAGTGCCATCAGCACACTGACGGTCAGTGCCAGCTTGCCGAACAGGCGTTTTTCATCGGGACCGTTGCCTTTCAGGCCGCTCTGTACCAGGGAGCCTTCAAATACCACAATGGAGAATCCCATAATAAAGGCGGTGAGCAGAGAGAACAGCGGCAGCATTTCATAACTCTGCCACAACGGATGCACTTTATAGCCCGCCGCAATCATCAGGGAGCCCATCGAGGACTGGTGCATGGCCGGTAACAGCGCGCCGAGCGCTATCACAAAGAACATGATTTTGTTCAGCCGCTTAAGGGAGACTTTCCAGCCCATGCGCTCACAGAATGCCGGTGCCAGTTCCAGTGCCATCACGCCGATATAAATCGTCATACAGACCGCGGTTTCCAGCAGGACGGAGTTAACGTTGAAAATACCCGGAATAAAGAAGTTCGGCATATTCCAGTAACGGCCGAGGTCAATGGTGATAGACAATCCGCCCAGTGAATACCCCAGCAGGCTCGCCAGCAGCGCCGGACGCACCAGCGGGTGATATTCCCCTTTGTTGAACACATACACCGCCCACGCCAGCGCCCAGCCGCCGCAGGCAAAACCGGTACCGATCAGCAGGTCAAACGCAATCCAGATCCCCCACGGATAACCACCGTTCAGATCAGAGACTGACCCCAGCCCGAAGACCAGACGTTTGACGATAAGCAGAACACAGAGGATAACAAGCGGCCCGAAAATGATGATCGGCTTACTGAATAATTTGCCGCCGAGGGGTTTGGGATCATGACTCATGATCATCACCTCCGTCGTGAGTGTCATTTTTGCTGTTGCGGCGCACCAGCACAGTGAGCCCGGCCAGTACCGCCAGCGGCAGGATCATCCCTTTGTACAGCGTGTGCTGGATGTTTTCAGAGCGGGCTCCGGTGGAGAGTTCAGCCAGTTCCGGCAACTGCAGATTTTTATACGGCACGCCGGTCAGTACCATCACCTGGGTTCCGCCACCCTCTTTTTCACCGTACAGATGCGGGTAATAGGAAGGCACGGGATGTTTGTAGTTATCGCCGGTTTTCAGTGTCTGGCGCGGATAGGCATATTCCTCTCCGGCTGTCAGCCCGAGACGGTTTTTCGCCTCACTCATCAGATCTTCGCGGGTGCCGAAGATAATCGCCCCGGTCGGACACACTTCCACACAGCCGGGTAAACCACCTTTATCGAGCAGTTCAACACCCTTCTGGTTACAGAGTTCACACTTGTGGATCATACCGAACGGGTTGTCGTAATCGTATTTCGGCACATCATACGGGCAGCCGACCATGCAGTAGCGGCAGCCGGTGCAGATATCTTTGTCATAATGCACAATACCGGTGACCGGATGCTTTTTCAGCGCACCGACCGGGCAGACGGAGACACAGTTCGGATCGACACAATGCATACATTGCTTCTTGATGTAGGCATAGCCGTCTTTTTCCTGATCTTTGTGTTCGCCGGTACCGCTCGTCCACACCTGGATAATGTTGTTGGTGTACGGCGACAGCTTGTCATTGTTAGACCACGTCTGCGCCCCTTCCGGATTACGGCCGGGGAAGTTGATATCCTGGCATTTGGTCACACACGCCTGGCAGCCGACACACAGAGTGGAGTCATACAGCATGCCTAATGCACCGGGGATAGGCGGGCGGTTCTCCGCCGCCGCGTGGCTCACGGATGTATTACCCAGCAGTAATGCCCCGCCGGAAGCCACTTTAATAAAGTCACGCCTGTTCACAGTTACTCTCCCCGCGGATCGCCGGACCGGTTTTTCTTCTGCTGGCGGCCCAGCTCACGGACAGCCATCACACTGACACCGGCCACCAGACCAACCACGCCGCCAAGCAGACCGATAGCGCCGCCCGATACCGAACCGCCCTCTTTCAGAGCCACATCCGGTTTTTCAGAACGCGGTGTCTGGTTCTGTACCCCGGCGAGCTGGTGGATCCCTTTGTGGAAGCCCACTCCGGCCTCGTTACAGCCATAGCAGGGATGCCCGATAGCCACCGGCCACACGCCGCCGACATCACAGAACTGCAGTGTGGAGCAGTTGCCGTGCGTTTCCGGTCCTTTGCAGCCGAGGTGATAGAGGCACCAGCCTTCACGGTGACCGTGGTCGCCGAATGCTTTGGCAAAACGTCCGGCGTCAAAGTGAGCGCGGCGCTCGCAGTGTTCGTGGATCAGACGACCGTAAGCAAACAGCGGCCGGTTTTTGTCATCCAGCCCCGGGGCTTTGCCATAAGTGATGATGTGGGCAACCGTTGCCAGGAAGTTATGCGGGTTAGGCGGGCAGCCCGGAATATTAATCACGGTTTTGCCGGGCAGAACCGCTTCCAGTGATGCCGCGCCGGTCGGGTTATCACCGGCGGCAGCCACACCGCCCCAGGCGGCACAGGAGCCGATGGCAATAATTGCGGCAGCGCCCTCCGCTGCCCGGCGGATGTGATCGGCAATCGGCTCGCCGGCAATCATGCAGTAAATGCCGTTATCCTTCACCGGTACAGAGCCGTCCACCACCAGCACATATTTGCCTTTGTATTTCTCAATCGCATTGTGCTTATTGGCTTCAGCCTGATGACCGAATGCTGCCGAGAGTACCTCGTGGTACTCCAGCGAAATCATATCAAGGATGAGATTTTCGATGGTCGGGTGCGTCGCCCGGAGCAGGGACTCAGTGCAACCGGTACACTCCTGTGCAGATATCCAGATGACGGGGGGACAATCCTTACGGCTGACGGACGCCGCGATTTCGGCAGATGCATTTGCACTGAGACCCATGGTGGCCGCTAAGGCCGCACAGAGTTTCAGAAAGCTTCGCCGGTCAATACCCTCAGAAGTGATATCAGAAGTAATAAAGGTATTATCTTCGATCATTCTCTATATTCCATTGTGTTAATTTAATATTAATATAATCCGGTTATTATTAAATTACTGAGACACGGAACATAATCAATAAACAAAAAAATAAAATCTGAAATATTATTTTACAGATAATGAGAATTTTTTCTATTTTTAACATTTAATCTATTTATCGGTTTTATTAATTTATATCAATTTAATATATAGCGCACCGGCTACCCGCAATGAGAATGGCGGAATTTTTCACTACCGACAGGAAAACAGGCAGCATTTACCATCTGCTTCTCACCCGTTATTCAGATACAACCCTGCGTGTTTTCAGAATTAACTGAATCAGGGTGAATAATGAATTTCACATAACCACAGCCATTTAAAATAAAAATGAAATACATTCTCATCCGGTGTTATTTAATCGGTTAAGCTCAAATAAATGCTATTTTCAATAAAGTCACGCAGTTATTTATCACTAAAAAAATCAATTTCCATAATATGGAGAGTTATTTATTTTGATTTAAATCAATTAATATTAAATATCTTATTTTTCTTCCGGGATAAATCAAATCTAATTAATCAGCTATTATCACCACAAAAAGAGTAAAAATAGTGAATAACACCTGAAAATGCATAATAAGACGATTATCCTTGTAAAACAGTCAGCTATTTATACGTAGGCGGACAATTTATATTCTGTTTATTATTCGTTTTAATAGTGATGATCACCTGAAACAATCATTTCATTTTCATCCTTTCTGCTCTTTTTTAATGAGATGAGCATCAAAACCGATGCCGCCCGCTCATTCAGCGGCTTCCCGGGGGGGGAATTACCGGTTCTGATAGTCAGTAAAACACAACGGCCTGCGCATGCGGGCCGTTTTTTATCTGTTATTAACTGATCAGACCGTGTACCAGAATCACACCGATACAGATCGGTCCCACATAACGCCAGACCAGTAATAAACTCTGACGTTTCAGTCCGGTAATATTTTCCGGAATCAGCGCATTCGCTTTACGTGACCAGCCGAAAATCAGGCAGACAGCAATACCGAACAGCGGCATCAGAATATTGGATGTCAGGTAATCGAGGATATCAAAAATCGTTTTCCCGCCGAGCGTCACATCACTTAACGGCCCAAAAGATAATGACACCGGGATCCCCATCAACATAATCGATGCCGTCACCACCAGGCCCGCTCTGCGGCGTGTCCACTGAAAACGCATCTGAACATACGCCACAATGTGCTCCAGCAGTGAGATAGCAGATGTCAGCGCCGCCATCAGCAACAGGACAAAGAACGTCACTGCCAGCACAGATCCGCCCGGCAGATGGGCAAAGTACACCGGCATGGTCATAAAGGTCAGACCCGGACCGGCATTCGCTTCCAGACCGGCCGCCGCTAATGCAGGGAAAATCATCAGTCCGGCCAGCACACACACCATGCACGAGAGGATCACCACCCACATACTGGAGTTGGCAATGCTTTTGTTATCAGACAAATACGCGCTGTATGTAATGTGGATCCCCAGACCGATAGAGAGGGAGAAGAAAGCCAGCCCCAGCGCATCCAGCACGCCTTTGCCGGTCAGTTTGCTGAAATCAGGATACAGGAATAATTTCAGTCCGGCGGATGAGCCCGGTAAGCTTATCCCGACGATAATCAGCACGATCATAATAATAAACAGTAACGGCATCATTACTTTCACGGATTTTTCCAGCCCACGCTGCACCCCGGCCAGTACCACAAAGCAGGTCATCCCCGCAAACACCAGGTGGGCAATCACCGGCCACCACGGGTTACTGATAAAGCGGGTGAAAATGCCGGTCAGCTGGCTGCTGTCAGTAATGTTCAGCTCTCCGGCGGCGGCCATCACGGTGTAACCGATAGTCCAGCCACCGACCACGCTGTAGAAGCTGTAAATACACCAGGAGCTGAATACGCCGATAACCCCGATCCACGCCCAGTGGCGTCCCATCATTTTTTTAAAGGCGTTGACGGCTTCACTGCGGGTGCTGCTGCCGAGGATATTTTCAGCCAGTAATACCGCGAGACCGATAACAAAGCTGAATAAGAGGAAAACAACCAGGAAGGCGCCACCGCCGTTATTGGCGGCTACATACGAAAATTTCCAGATGGCGCCGATGCCGATGGCAGACCCGGCAGCGGCTAAGATATGACCAAAACGGGATGTCCATTGCTGACTCATACGGCCTCCTGCTGTGTTATCTGAGAGACAGAAGCGGCGGCAGAACAACAGACCGATCGTGAAACTGCGCTGATAATAATCCTTGCGGTAAAACCTGACATCATAGGAACTCTCCCGAAAAAAACAGTTCCACCAGCAGGTTTACACGCACAAAAAAGCCACCTTACTGGTGGCTTATGAAGAAAAACAGATAAACGAAGCCACCTAACTGAGTAGTAGGTTTAGGCTTAGCTGACGGTTCATCATGCGGTTCATCGGTTTACTCTTCTCTGAAAATCATTAATTTTTGCTTCACAGGCAGTGCCGTTATATGACACTGCCGTGACGCTCTTTTTCTCTTATACCACAAACAGAAAAGAAAAAAACACCCTTTTTTATTCTGCACTCATGGTTTTAAGCATTTTTGCAAACGCATCGATGTGATGACGCTGCGTCACCGGGTTCATAAAGACCGCCTTTTCCCCCGGAATATACGCGAACCGGTTATGCTCCGCATAGGCCGAGCAGGCGATAGAATCCACCCAGTTGGTAAACAGTCCTGCTTTACCGCGTTTCAGGAACAGCTCACGATGCCAGCGGCTGTTGCGCACCATCATGTCATAGGCCGTTTTATCTCCGGCACAGGTCAGTTCGTGTGCAAACATTGCCTGCGGATCATTCACCAGTTTCGGTGAATAGAGACGGAAACCGACACTCGGCCCCTGGTTTTCCGGCACCATCACACAGGCATTGCCCATGGATAGCAGTTGGTTGCGCATGTAGTTCGCATTTTGCAGACAGTGCGCAATGATGGTCTGATAACCCTCAACCCCCAGATAATGCAATCCGGCATAAGCCCCGAACACACCGACACCGCTGCGGCTGCATTCAATGGTGGATTGCAGGTGAGTCTGTCCTTCCAGCGCATGCTCAAAATAGGTGAAGTTTTCCGGGTCATTTTCCAGTGCTTTGAAATCATCACCGTCACGCACCATCACCAGACTCGAGGTATACGGCACATAACCCCATTTGTGGAAGTCGATAGTGATGGAATCTGCATATTTCAGCTGTTTAAATTTCTCAACATTGTGACGCAGACCAGCCAGGGTGGCATCGTTAATCGCCAGCGGGTTGGTGTTAAAATCATAATCAATAAAGAAAATAATCGGCCAGCCGACCGCCGCATCCACGTGAATATGCGGTTTTTCTGTAATTTCGAACTCTTCACACAGGCGGTTGCGCAGATCATAAACCTGTTTGATTTCATCGACACCAAAGGTATCGGTTGTTCCCGCGGTCAGCAGGATCACCGGGATCTTACAGTGGACGGTATAGCAGGCACGGATTTGCTGCTCCAGATCCGCCAGGTCAATGGTGTTATCTGACGCCACCCGGATACGGATTGTTTTATTTGTGATATCCACACCTAACAGGGACAGGTTAGTCATATTGGAGTAGTGACCGCCCTGTGAGTTGATGATCCGGAAATCCTGATCAACGGACATCCCGAGATGTTTTGACTGTTTCAGCGATTTACGGATCCCGAAGAGATAGCCGTACAGATTGCACATGGTTCCGCCCTGGGTGAACAGACCGGATGCTTTGTCCGCATCATAGCCAATCAGATTGGCCACTTTACGGATAACGGTTTTTTCCATGTTATCCGCCACACCGGAGTATTCGCAGTACACCATGTTCGGGTTACCCAGCAAGCCCAGCATAGAGCCGTAAACTGCCGGGTCTGACGGCATGGCGATAACGTTTTCCACGGCCAGCGGGTTTTCCCAGTTTTTGCACAGCGCGGACGCAAACACCAGTAAATCATCCTGCCCTTCTCCCGGACGGATCACGTTCTGACGGACATGTGACTCACCGGCCAGTTGTGCAAAAAGATCCTTACCCTGCGGATAGCGGTTGATCTGCTGCACATCCGCGTCGGTGGTCTGGCGGAACTGAGTAATTGCCTGAATTTGCGGGTGATTAAAAATCGGCCATTTGCCGGGATCCCGGCTGAAGAAATCACTGATGACGTTTTGGTATTTAACTTCGAAATCTTTATTTAACGCATTCGCAGAGGCGAGCGTGATAAGTTCTGACTGATTCACAATGAGCTCCAAAATAGTAAATTACGCTGAGGTAATGTCATTACTTTGCGCCAAATTCATTGCATTTTAAATGATCTCAGAACTATAAATCACGTTACGAAATTAATAATAAAATTATAAATATCAATAACATATATACATTCAATGCATTTTATGATGACTAATAATTTTTCATAAATGCCGACATGATCACAATTTTTTACTCTGTAAAATAAACATAATTCAGTTTTTAAATTCATAAATTAAGTGAAAATACAGTTTTATATCCCGCAAAACGAAGCAAATTACAAATTATTAACAGAAACAAGAAGGCGGTTCATTAATATTGTTTAGTTTTCATTACTATTTTTCTCTGTTGTTATTTCTCTTCTGCTGAAAAACCACGGTTATTTTGCCGGTTTTTCCGTTTTTTGCAGTGGTTATTCCCTCCGGCAAGATAAAATACCGGCGGATAATAAAAATCCCCTGAATATTACTAATGAATCCCGGCAGCCCGTTTTCCGTCAGTGGCAGCAAATACACGAATAACAGTATGATTTTAAATCATAATTCAATTTTCATCGTATTTACCGGTGATAATACAACCAATTGTTGTATTTTTGTAACAGCCGGATTTCCACGGAATCCTTAAATTCCGTTAAGACTGCTGCCCGGCGATAAGCTTTTTTTAATTTTTATCTTTATTCTGCCGTTAAAATGGGTGAATTGTTTCACTGTGTAATAATTTCATTCATTAAAGGCACTACTATGTCCGGCCTCCTGCTGTTCAAACAACTACTCACCAAAGAATGCTGTCCCGGTATGCACTGGGACTCCGCCCGTAACCGCTTAAAATTCGCGGCCCGCAGCCTGTTTATGCCGCTGTCCACCATGAAATACCTGTCCGGCCTGACAAACACTGCCTGCTGTGATGCTATTCTGAAAAAGCAGCCGCTGCTGCCGACCAAATTACAGCGCCCGTATCTGAGCATTAATTTTCACCGGAAAAACAAATCGGCGGCTATCTGCGACCATTACCGGATCACCAAAGCCGTTCTGCCACCGGCTGTATTCAGCCGTATCTACAGCAATGAGCAGTTTTATCTCTGCCCGGTTGAAGGAAAAGAGAGCCTCTGTCACCTCTGGCTGGATGTGCAGGATGCATTTAACAAAGAGGGCGAGCTGACGCTGGAAATGCGGGATGATGCCGGTGAGATCCTGGCCCGCAGTGCATTCACCCTGCTGAACCTGAATGAAAAACGGTCACTGTTTATCGGCGCGCTCCAGGGCGGCGTCAGTGAGCAGGCTCACAATGCTATCCGGGCGGCGACTAAAAACTGTCACGGTGTATTCCCTAAACGCATTCTGACGGAAGTTATCTGCCTTATCGCCTCACTGTTTCAGTGTCAGCAGATTATTGCCACCAGTAATGAGACCCATATTTACCGCAGCCGCCGTTACCGCCATAAAAAACTGACACAATGGGTGGCCGATTATAATTCGTTCTGGGAATCTGTCGGTGGCACCGCCAATCCGCAGCACGAATATGTAATACCGCTGACCCTGCCGCGTAAACCCATTGATGAAATAGCCAGTAAAAAACGTGCCGAATACCGCCGCCGTTATCAGTTACTGGATAATGTGGCGCAGGCCGTCTGTGAACGCCTGCAACTGCCGCAGCCGGAAAATAAAACAGATGTTCAACATAACATTATTTAAGAAAAATCCTTCATTTACAGCAGGTTTGACCGGTAATTGACATTTCATTACAGAACTTATTGATTTCCCGTAAAATATAATCTGCAAAAGGCTGAATTTAATCTTAATATTGTTTCGGGGCTGCGGGAAAAATTCACTGTCTCCGCTACCCCTAATTTGCTAAAGTGGCCGGATTTACCAGTGTATATATCAGGGGTTCCGGTCATATCCGCAGAAATGCCCCATAACATGAAATAAGCTTACTTCAGATCCGGGAATAATTGATGGAAACAATGCAGCAACTTTTTTTCGCCCTCTGGCATCAGGACTATGAAACCCTGTCAAACCCGTCCCTGCTGTGGGCGATTTACATTATGCTGTTTGCCATTCTCTTCCTGGAAAACGGCCTGCTTCCCGCTGCGTTTTTACCCGGCGACAGCCTGCTGATTCTTGTCGGGGTACTGATCGCCAAAGATACTCTCGATTTCCCGACAACCCTGATTGTCCTCACCGCCGGTGCCAGTCTCGGCTGCTGGGTGGGCTATTTACAGGGGCGCTGGCTCAGTAATACCAAAATAGTGAAAGGCTGGCTGTCTCATCTGCCGCCGCATTACCATCAGCGGGCACACAGTTTATTCCACCGTCACGGCCTTGCGGCGCTGTTAGTCGGCCGTTTTCTGGCGTTTGTCCGTACCCTGCTGCCGATGCTGGCGGGGATCGCCGGTCTGAATTCACGCCGTTTTCAGTTCTTCAACTGGCTGAGCGGCTTCCTGTGGGTCGGTATTTTAACGTCTCTCGGTTACTGCCTCGGTATCAGCCCGATTTTCCGAAAATATGAGCATCATCTGATGAATATTCTGATGCTGATCCCGGTGGTGCTGCTGGTCTTTGGTTTACTCGCCAGCCTGTGGGTGGTGTGGAAACGCAAGCGGACAAAAACGTCTGACGACACTCACGCACAATAAATTACCAGACTATTTTTCCGGCCGGTGCAATTACAGCAGCCGGCCGGGAAACATTATCTCTCTGTCCGCCGTTTCAGCGTCATTTCCTCTGAATTACCCCGTCATCACCCGCAATGTGCAGAACAATACCGGAAAATAAACTATAATTTACCTTTAATTGCAGATAAAAAGCGGTTACTTTGAATCTGTTACGCTATAACCACCACGAGGAGTTCCTATGTCACATCATACAAATGAAGAGTTACGCGCTGAACTGAAATCATTGGCTGACACCCTGGAATCTGTGCTGAATACGGCAGAAAGTAAATCCAAAGAAGAAGTGGATTCACTGAAGAAAAAAGCACAGGCCGCGCTGGAAAATTCCCGTACCCGTCTCGCGGAAGGGAAAGAGCAGGTTGTGCAGCAGACAAAAGAGATCGCAGGCAAAGCCGATAATTATGTCCGCGAAAATCCGTGGACCGGAGTCGGTATCGGTGCCGCTGTCGGTGTGGTGTTAGGTGTTTTACTGGCCCGCCGCTGAGTTATGACCGATCAGGAGCGTCCGCAGGGGCCCGGCAAAGGGCTCCTTGATACACTGACACGTATCGCCGCCATCGTTATCAGCATGGCAGAAACCCGGCTCAGGCTTGTCGCCACTGAGCTGGAGGAAGAGAAATCCAACCTGATCCAGCTGATTCTGCTGGCCGGTGCCGCTCTGCTGCTGACAGCATTCGGTCTGATGAGCCTGATGATTCTGGTTATGTGGGCCGTTGATCCTGTGTACCGCCTGACCGCGGTGATTATCATGACATCTGTTCTGCTCGGCGGGGCACTGATTTTCGCCCTGTGGGCCGTCCGCAAAGCCCGCCGTTCATCCCTGCTGGGCGCAACCCGCGAACAGCTGGCGATCGACAGGCAACTGCTGGAAAGAAAAAAGCAGGAGCAGGATCATGAATAAGCATCTGCGTGCTGAACGCGCCCGCAAAAAGCAGGCACTGATTGACACTATCGCTGCCCAGCGCAGCGATTTGTCACAGGCCACGGATCAGTGGCTGAAAAAAACCGAATCATTTGACCGCACCTGGCAAACATTGTCACAACTGCGTCCGCTGGTTGTCGCCGGTGTCAGCCTGTTTTCCGTCTTTGCTGTCCGCCATCCGAAAAAACTTATCCGCTGGGGACAACGCGCCCTGGGACTGTGGGGTGTTTTCCGCACACTTCAGAGCAGTTTCCCCCGTAACAGGCAGAACTGACGTATCCCGCCCCCCGGATTCAAAATTTTTGATGTTGTTTATTAAGAATTCTTGCTAACAATCCTTCTCATTCGCACTTACTATTATCCCAACGAAACGGATTGGCATATCGTGCCATTTAAACAAAAGAATATGTGACTCAATCGTCATATTTACTATTCAGTATTGTTGAGCTAATAAGGATCTAACAATGAACAACTACGCTATTTTAGTCGCACGTATCATGATGCCTGTCTTATTTATTGTGGCCGGATACGGCAAATTAGGGGATGCTTATGCAGGAACTCAGCAATATATGCAGGCAATGGGTGTTCCGGGGGCATTGCTGCCGTTAACCATTCTGCTTGAACTGGGCGGCGGCCTGGCCATCCTGTTTGGTTTCTTAACCCGCACAACCGCGATTTTCACCTTTGGTTTTACTGTGCTGACCGCCCTGCTGTTCCACAGTAATTTTGCGGAAGGTGCCAACCAGTTAATGTTTATGAAAAACTTTACCATTGCAGGCGGTTATTTACTGCTGGCTGTTACCGGACCGGGTAAATTCAGTATCGATTATTTACTGAAAAAGAAATGGTAATTGCATTCAGGCAAAGCCACACAGCAATATAATAAATAATACTATTGTGAAACATCCGCTCCGGCGGATGTTTCTGAACAGATTTATCAAAAATATGCATCATTTTTTCCGCATAACCCCGGTTCACAATATAGGCATTGGCACAATATGCATATTTAAGGCTGAGAGAACAAATATCCGCTTCATGCTCATAAACGTTGTAATAATTTCCGCCTAATAATGCAACATCCCACTCTCTTTTCTGAAGCGCGGATAAAAAGAGATTAGCCTGCAGAATATGTTCATCATCGCAATAAAAATTGCAGTCATCCTCAACAACCAGCACCGGTCCCCAGTCATTTTCAGCGATCATTTTCATCACAGCGGCATGAGAAAGCGCACATCCCAGAAATCCCGGTTTTTTCTTAACCGCATTAAAGCGGATAATTTTATGGTGGGGGATTTAAATACTTTCCAGTGCTTCCATAATATCGTTTTTGCGATCCGGCCGGGATTCGAGATTGATATAAATGACTTTTTCTATAAAGCTATGATCGAGTGCGAAATTCTCATCCGACATAAACCGCTTCAGATCCACGTTGCCTCCTGCAAATACACTGATGACATACCTTTTATTGCCGGTGAATATTCACTGAATGCTAACGGATATATATCACCGGTCAATCGCTGTTGTTCTTATTATTGATTAACGCATTTCCCGGCAACCGGCCTCCGGCACACAAAAAAATACCTGCCGCGGATAACCGGGCAGGTATCTGATGGTAAGCGCCAATAATTATTTTCCACTAAACAATTTCGGAATTTCCCGCAGACACCAGGCTTTGGCCTCACCCATGCTGTCGCGGCGCCACGCCATAATCACATTGGTTTCATGGCTGTATTCGGAGCCGATCACTTTCAGGCGGCCTTCCTGAATATCTTTTTCCACCAGCGGGTACGGCATGCTCGCCACACCCAGTCCGGCAAGCAGGGCACGACGTTTATCATCAATAGAACTGACCGTCAGGCGCTGTTGTTTGTCCAGCAGTAACACCGTCAGTACCGGACGTTCGCGGGCAGTATCCGCCACGGCAATTCCCCGGTATTTCACCCGGGTGGTATCGGATAACGGCTCCGGCTCTTTGTGGATCGGGTGATCCGGTGCCGCCACATACACATTCACCACAGAATAGAGCGGGCGGGAGTTGATTTCAGAAGAAGTGCGGAAATGCATATCCGGCGCAATCACGATATCGGCACGCCCGGTTTCCAGCCGCTCCCAGGCACCGGCAAGCACTTCGGTGGCCAGAGTCAGCTGAGTGGTGGATTTCTGTGCCAGTTTGTCCACCAGCGGGAACAGCGAGGCCGTCGGGATCAGCGCCTCACAGACGATGGTCAGATGCGGCTCCCAGCCTCTTGCCAGTGCTTCCGCATCACTGGTCAGTTTATCCGCCGCTTCCAGCAGCAGGCGGCCGCGCTCCAGCAGCATCCGCCCGACATTAGTGAATTTTGTCCGGTGACCCGAGCGGTCAAACAGAACAACATCCAGCTCTTCTTCCAGTTTCTGCATGGTATAGCTCAGGGCGGACGGTACACGCCCCAGTTCTTCCGCCGCCGCCGCAAAACTTCCCCGGCGGTCGATGGCATCCATCACGCGCAATGATTCCAGCGTTAACGCTTTGTCTTTACTCATCATTATCTCAGTCAGAAATTTTGAATGTCGCCACCAGATTAACTGGCTAACAATTCAGCGTCCAGCCCTTTATTATTTCACCATGTAGAATAACAGGCAGACCATTATGATTATACACAGAACCGCCGGACAGGCCGGGTCCGCCGACTATGGCTGGTTACAGGCGAAATATGCTTTCTCTTTCGGGCACTATTTTGACCCCGAATTTATGGGGTACGGCCCGCTGAAAGCACTGAATCAGGAGGTACTGGCTCCCGGTGCCGGTTTCCAGCCCAAATCCTATCCCGATGTGGATATTGTAAACCTGATCCTCAGAGGGAAGCACGATATTCGTGATAATGACGGACTGTATCTGGAGAGCAGACAGGATGAGTGTCTGTTTTTCTCACCGCGCAGGGATGTCAGTTACACTGAAACCAATCCCTGTGAGAAATCACCGCTGACCCGGATTCAGATCTGGCTGAAAGCTGCACGCGGCAGCCTGCGCGGCAGTTCACAAAAACTGATGCTGACACAGCAGCCGGTACAGCTGATTGCCTCGCCGGATGGTGAAGACGGCAGTCTTGATTTACAGCAGGGGGTGCGGATTTCCCATATCCTGCTTCCTGCCGGTGAATCCCTGACACTGCCGTTGTACGGTAAACGGGCATTCTATCAGTCGGTTCACGGTACAGTGACGGCGGATGACGGGCAGAAACAGGGGATAATTGAATGCGGTGACGGCGCGTTTATTCAGGACAGCCGGGAAGTGACCTTTCAGGCGAAAACGCCCTGCCGGGCACTGCTTATTGATATTCTGGCCTGACACACGGCCTGAAATGAAACAACCCCGCGTCAGACGCGGGGTTGTGATAGTGAGGAGTCAGCCGTTAAGCCGGGTTCTGTCGTGGACAATCATTCCTCTGGGCCAGCACTCACGCACTGGCTCAAGCAGCCTACCCGGGTTCAGTGCGGGCCGCACCATATGAACCCCTATTTGGCCTTGCTCCGGGTGGAGTTTACCGTGCCACGGACTGTTACCAGCCGCGCGGTGCGCTCTTACCGCACCCTTTCACCCTTACCTGTGCCCTTACGGGCCATCGGCGGTTTGCTCTCTGTTGCACTGGTCGTAGGCTCGCGCCTCCCAGACGTTATCTGGCACCCTGCCCTGTGGAGCCCGGACTTTCCTCCCCTTTACCCGTCTCCCGGAGGGACTACGATAAAGCAGCGATTGCCTGGCTGACTCCGCTGCGGATTATAAGCAGCTTTCCCGCTGATGTACAGAATAACTCCGCTCCGGAAGAGCGGATGGCGGAAAAGGCATCACTCTGCGGCAGAATCCCCGTCCAGGGTGTAACGGTAAAGAGCATTTTTCTTCACGCCGTACAGTTCCGCCACCACCGCAGCCGCTTTTTTCGGCGGCAGTTCTTTCTGCACAATCGCCAGTGCACGCAGAATTTCCGGGCTGAATTCCT
Organism: Morganella sp. EGD-HP17; assembly: GCF_000512315.2. Lineage (NCBI taxonomy): Bacteria > Pseudomonadati > Pseudomonadota > Gammaproteobacteria > Enterobacterales > Morganellaceae > Morganella > Morganella sp. EGD-HP17. Next base: position 100,447 of record NZ_AZRH01000001.1, on the reverse strand, counting down.
CATCCTGCACCGGCTTAGCACCTTCCGCAATCAGTACCATCTCCCCTTTGCGGCGGTTTTCGTCTTCCTTAATCCAGGCCAGCAGTTCCCCGACCGGTTTCCCCTGAATGGATTCCCAGGTTTTGGTCAGCTCCCGCGCCAGCACCACATAACGGTCTTCCCCCCAGACGGTGACCATATCGGCCAGTGTATCCAGAATGCGGTGGGTGGATTCATAAAAAATCAGCGTGCGCGGTTCATCGGCCAGCGTCCGCAGTGTGTCCTGCCGGCTTTTGGTTTTGGCCGGCAGAAATCCCTCGTAACAAAAACGGTCAGAGGGCAGACCGGCAGCACTCAGCGCGGTGACAGCCGCACAGGCACCGGGCAGCGGGATCACAGTAAGCCCCGCATCACGGGCGCGGCGGACCAGATGGTAACCGGGATCGTTAATTAAAGGTGTACCTGCATCGGACACTAATGCGATACTGATCCCGGACTGTAATTTGGTAATTAATTGATCTGCTTTATACTGTTCATTATGATCATGCAGCGCAAACAACCGGTTATTAATACCGAAGTGCGAAAGTAATAAGCCGGTATGCCGGGTATCTTCCGCTGCAATCAGATCGACATTCGTGAGCACCTCAAGAGCACGTGCTGTGATGTCATTCAGATTACCGATCGGTGTCGGCACAACATAAAGTGTCGCTGCCGCAACCACGGCTTGATTAGGTTGATTCATTGTTTCGTCCAGATGATCACATTAGAATTGAGCTTTCAGAAAACTATAACCGGGTACAGTATGTTTTCCTTAACTTTATCGCGTTACCGCAGGCAATTACTTTGTACCGCACTCTTTTCCACGCTGGTTCTCTCAGGCTGTACACTTGAGAACCGGCATGCGGGCACAGCCGGCAAAGGCCAGCCGGAAACACAGGTTCAGCAATATCAGAAGATTATTGATGCAGCCGCCGGAAAGCCGTCCGTTGACGCAATCCGTGCTTATATCGCTCAGGAGCCGCTGCTCACTGATCCGGATGCACATCAGCAGAATATTGATGAAACCTGGCTGATGCTAACACGTTTTACCCCCGAAGAGCGCAATAACATTCAGGTTAACGCTGATGAAAGCGTCTTACAGGGCTGGGTTGATCTGCTTATTCTGTATCAGAACAACCAGCAGGATCTGAAAGCGCTTTCCGCCGCACTGGGTGACTGGCAAATCCGTTACCCGGATAACCCGGCCGCCAAATCCCTGCCGCAGGACCTTATCCAGACCCTGAGCAGCACCTACGGCCAGACCGGTAAAAATGCCCGCGTTGCCCTGTTCCTGCCGCTGAGCGGCCAGGCGAAACTGATGGGTGATGCTATCCGTCAGGGCTTTACTGATGCACAAAACGGCGCGGTATACAGTACCGGTTACCGGGTTGCTGATATTCCGGCCGCACAGCCGGTCAGCGCCGTTCCGGCACAGACCACCCTCAGCCCGGCAGATCCGGATAAAGATATCACCGCACCGGATGAAGCAAACGGTGCACCGTCAAATGACAGCACCGCAGACGGCGCAACCGCCGCAAGTCCGGTATCTGCCCCGCAGGTACTGCCGTACAGCGGCGAGTCCCGCACTGTCACTGACGTGAAAATCTATGATACCGACAGCAAACCGCTGGCAACTCTGCTGGCGCAGGCACAGGCTGACGGCATGGACCTGATTGTCGGGCCGCTGCTCAAAGGGGATGTGGCCACACTGGCAACCGCAAACACCCCGCTGAACATTCTGGCGCTCAATGAATTAGATACACCAATCGCCCGTCCGAATGTCTGCTACTTCTCACTTTCACCGGAAGATGAAGCCCGCAACGCCGCACAGTTTATCCGTCAGGATAACAAAACCGCGCCGCTGGTACTGACACCGGATAACAGCTTCGGCCGCCGGATCGCACAAAGCTTTGCCGATGAGTGGCAGAAAAATGGTGGTGGTTTGGTACTGCATCAGACCTTCTCCGGCAATCCGGGCAGTTCACTTTCACTGACCGGCGTGCCGGTGCAGCCATCCTCATCAGCGGCAGCGCAGCCGGACGGTACCGTGGTACAGCCGCAGCCTGTCAGCGGCGGTGTGGACTCTGTCTATATTATCGCCACCTCTGATCAGCTGATTTACATCAAACCGGCGCTGGAATTTGCCACCAGTGCGCGCGGACGCCCGGCGTTTTATGCCAGCTCCCGCAGCAATAAAGCCGGAACCGGCAAAGATTTTCAGTTTGAAATGGAAGGGCTGAAACTGACAGATATCCCGCTGATTGCGGGCGGTAATCCGCAGTTACTGAGTCAGGCAGCCGGGAAATTCGGCAACGACTATACCCGTGTCCGCCTCTATGCGATGGGCATGGATGCATGGCGTCTGGCGAATCAGTTCGGTGATATGCAGCGTCATACTCTGCGCATGAATGGCGCCAGCGGAGACATCACTGTCACTGATAACTGCACCGTTTACCGTCACCTGCCGTGGCTGGAGTTTAAGCAGGGTAATCTTGCCCCGCTGGGTGCCGCAAACTAGTCTTTGTCTGAATTTTACAGGTGACAGGATGTCACCTTTATATTGCTGATATACAGGGAACGTATTTATGCTTACATGGCTGACAGGCCGTCGTCATGAACAATTTGCCCGGCGCTGGCTGGAACAGCAGGGACTGACATTTGTTGCGCAGAATGTCCGTTTCCGCCGGGGCGAAATTGATTTAATTATGCGGGACAGCGGCACCTGGGTGTTTACCGAGGTCCGCTACCGCCGCAATGCACACTATGGCGGAGCGGCTGCCAGTGTCACAAAAACCAAACAGCGCCGCTTACTTTATGCGGCTTCCTGCTGGTTATCTCAGCAACAGCTGAGTATGCTGACCTGTGACTGCCGTTTTGACATTTGCGCCATAACCGGTGACCATATCGACTGGCTGAAAAATGCCTTTGGTCACGCCGACTTTTGTTAATGTCGTTATCCGTTGCTGATAGCAGGACTTATACGTGTTAGACAGAATTAAACAGTGTTTTACTGAAAGTATTCAGACGCAGATTGCAGCCGCAGAAGCCCTGCCGGATGCTATTTCCCGGGCGGCCATGATGATGGTTCAGTCGCTGCTCAACGGCAATAAAATCCTCTGCTGCGGTAACGGCGGGTCGGCGGCGACAGCTTCGCGCTTCGCCACCAGTATGATCCACCGGTTTGAAACCGAACGCCCGAGCCTGCCCGCACTGGCACTGAATACGGATAATGTGGTGATGACCGCAATCGCCGCCAACCGGCAGCAGGATGAAATTTATGCCAAGCAGGTCCGCGCCATCGGCCAGACCGGTGATGTGCTGCTGGCGATATCCACACACGGCAACAGCCGCAATATTATCAAAGCGGTTGAAGCTGCGGTGACCCGTGATATGACCATTGTGGCCCTGACCGGCTACGACGGCGGGGAGCTGGCTGGTCTGCTGGGTCCGCGTGATGCGGAAATCCGCGTACCCTCACAGCACAGTGTCCGCATACAGGAAGTGCATATGCTGACGGTGAATTGTTTATGTGATTTAATCGACAATACCCTTTTCCCCCACCAGGAAGACTAAGGAGATATTATGAGAATTGTGCCCGTGGCAGCACTAATCTGCAGCGCGTTACTGTTACAGGGATGTATCGGCGCAGCACTTGTCGGATCTGCGGCAGTTGCGACCAAAGCCGCATCAGACCCCCGTTCTGTCGGCACACAGGTCGATGACGGCACACTGGAAGCCCGTGTCAGCGGCCAGCTCAATAAAGATAAAGATATCAAACAGCAGCGGATTATTCCGGTGGCTTATCAGGGGAAAGTCCTGCTGATTGGTCAGGCGGAAGATCTCTCTCTGGCTCGGCGGGCAAAAGAGATTGCCGCCAAAGTGGACGGTACCGAACTGGTGTATAACGAAGTCCGCCAGGGAACACCGATTGATTTGGGGACTGCCTCCAAAGACGCCTGGATTACGACAAAAGTCCGTTCTAAGCTGCTGACCAGTGATGCGGTAAAATCCGCGAATATCAAGGTAATCACTGAAAACGGTGAGATTTTCCTGTTAGGGGTGGTTACCCGTCAGGAAGGGGCTGCCGCGGCGAAAGTAGCCAGTGAAACGGATGGCGCGAAAAAAGTCACCACCGCCTTTACCTGGCTGAATTAATTCCGTCTGCTTTCGGAAACCGATAAGAAACCTGACTTAATGTCAGGTTTTTTTATGCCCGTGCCGGATGCCTGCTTTCTGCTCATCCGCCTGAATGCAGATAAAATGCAGGATATATCAATAAATAACAAATAATAAGAATATTATACCAAAACAGTCTGAGCTGCGGTCATTATTATATTTACTTATCATTTTTGTAAAAAAACAAATCAGTAAGATAAATTCATTATACTGCGGCTAATTATCAGCCAGATTATTTTTCTTCAGGAACGTTGTTCCGCCCAGCAACTGCATCTGATGCAATATCCATTGCTGACGCTGGCGGAGATACGCGGAAGGTTTATCCGCATGCAACCGGTGGGGATTCGGCAGCACGGCAGCCAGTAATGCAGCCTCAGCCGCCGTCAGATTTTTCGCGCTTTTGCCAAAAAAGTGCTGCGCCGCCGCTTCGGCACCGAAAATTCCCGGCCCGAACTCCGCGATATTGAGATACACCGTCAGGATCCGTGACTTTGACCAGACCAGCTCAATACCGGGCGTCAGCAGCGTTTCCAGCCCTTTTCGTACCCAGCTGCGGCCATCCCACAGAAACAGGTTCTTGACCGTCTGCTGGCTCAGTGTGGATGCACCGCGTGCCGCCCTGCCTTTCTTACCGCTTTTTGACAGTGCGTCGGAGATAGCACCAAAGTCAAAACCGTGGTGGTGCGGGAAATTCTGATCCTCAGACGCAATCACCGCCAGCTTCATCTGCGGGGAAATAGCGTCTTCACCCGCCCATGTACTGTGAGCGACATAAGAAAAATTGAATGTTGACCATGCCGAAAGCTGCCTTTCCAGCATCACCATAGAGTAAGGGACAGGGAGGAACGCGAACAAAATTATCATTGTTACCCATAACAACATAACAAAAACAACTATTTTTCGCAGAAACCGCAATATCCTCCCCATCATTTCCCTCATTCTTTATCAGGCCATTCCGAGCACTTTCTTCACGAGTTTATCAATCCCGATCTGTGCCTGTGCGATATTCTCAGCCAGCATATAGGCTGGGGTTGTCACGATTTTATGGGTTTCATCTACGACGATATTATCCACCGTGCAATTGACATGTACGCCGCCCATTTCCGCGATCGCCGCCGCAATATCAGAATCATTGCCAATGGTAAGTTGTACTGATGAATTAACGATTTTCGGGATCATCACCGGTGCAATACACATAAATCCCATCGGTTTGCCCTGAGATAACATCCCACGCGTCAATAATAAAAAATATTTATCTATTTCGCAGTCAGCACCTTTTACGGCAAAATCGCACAGATTTTTTGCCGCACCGAAACCGCCCGGAACAATCAGTGCATCCAGCTGTGACGCATCCGCTTCGGCCAGCGGACGGATTTCTCCGCGTGAAATCCGTGCTGACTCTTCCAGCATATTGCGCTTTTCTGATTTTTCCTCACCGGAAAGATGATTGATAACAGTGCGTTGAGGTTCATCCGGTGCAAAAAAATACACCTGTGCGCCGGATTGGGTTAAACTGAGCAGCGAAAGAACGGATTCATGGATTTCACTACCGTCGAAAACACCGCATCCGCTTAAAACGATACCAACAGATTTCATATCTGACTCCTTTTGTAGTAGATTAATGCTTAACCCTTTAGAGGTGCAAACACCAATCTTCATCACAGTTTTTAATGAATCTTGTAACAAAAATACTTATCTTTGCTATGTTGAAGCCTGTATGATGTAAGAGCCTATTTCATCACTCGCCTAAATAACGATAAATAGTTGTCGCGGGTGAACCAGTTTCCCTGGTGTTGGCGCAGTATTCGCGCACCCCAACCTCGGTTGGGGTTATTTTTTACCTGCGATTTGCCAGCCAGTTTCTTAAAATTCCCACCTGACTTTCCCAATCGTGATTCAGTTCATCGACCCACTCCTGCACGTTATCGTCCCATGCCGGTAATTCCGGTGACTGAATCTGCTGTGCAACCTGCCGCAGATGGATAAGCCCGACTGACCCGGCGGCGCCTTTGATTTTATGTCCCTCTTCCGCAATGCCTTTGCGGTCTTTCGCCACCATGTTGGAATTGAGGATCGCCAGATAGCCCGGCATCATTTTTTCAAACACATCCAGGCTGTCTTCAATCAGTTTCGGTCCCACCAGTTCGATGTACTGATTCAGCATCTCCAGATCCAGTGACTGCGCATACACGTCCTCAGACGCCGCTGAGCCGCTTTCCTCCGCAGGCAGTGCCTCACTACCGTCTCCCCAGAATTTCGCTATCATCTGCGTCAGAGCGCCCACAGCGAGAGGTTTGCTCAGCACGTCATCCATACCGGCGTCCAGATACTCTTTTTTATCCTTCAGCACATTGGCGGTCAGTGCCACCAGCGGCGGTAAATCATCCGCCTGATAACGCTGATGCAGCTCACGGGCGATATCCAGTCCGCTCATATCCGGCAGCTGAATATCCAGCAGCACAAGGTCGTACTCCTCCGGCGAGAACATCGCCAGCGCGTCACGGCCGTTCATCGCGACATCCACCGTATTACCCAGTTTTTCCAGGACAGAGCGCGCCACCACCACATTCAGCTCGATATCTTCCACCAGCAGGATATTCAGGGCCGGCAGCAGCAGACCGTCATCGTCCTCCTCCTCCGGAGCCTCCTGGGCCGGTGCGCAGACCGACAGCGTGAAGCAGGAGCCTTTGCCCGGCTCACTGGTCACGGTGATATCACCGCCCATTGCCTGTGCCAGACGGCGGGAGACCGCCAGGCCGATACCGGTACCGGTGGCAGGGCGTCCGCCCGCGCTGTCCGTTACCTGGTAATACATGGCGAAGATTTTTTCCAGCTCATCCTTCGGAATGCCGATACCGGAATCCCGCACCTCAAAGCAGAGCATATCATTGGCTTCACGCCACACTTTCACCGTGATACCGCCTTCGCGGGTGAACTTCACGCCGTTGCCGATAAGATTCCACAGGATCTGGCGCAGACGGGTGCCATCCGCCATGATCACAGACGGTACCGGCTGGATCAGGTCGAGGGTGAACTGCAGCCCTTTCGGCTGCACCAGCAGGCCGGACAGGTTTTCCAGATCAGAAATAAATTCGGTGAAATTGACCGGCTGGGTATCGAGGCGGACATTGCGCCGCTCCAGTTTGTCCATCTCAATCACGTCATTGAAGATATTGCCGAGGGTGACGGCGCTGACATGAATGGTTTTCAGGTAGTTTTCCTGTTCCGGATTGAGATCCGTATCCAGCAGAATGCGGCTCAGCCCGACAATCCCGTTCAGTGGCGTACGCAGTTCGTGACTGATGGTGGAGATAAAGGTGGTTTTCTCACGGCTGGCGTTTTCAATCGCTTCCTGATAACGCTTGCGCTCAGTGATATCACGACCAAAGCCCATCAGGCCGTGGCGTTTGCCGACACTGTCATAGAACGGTACTTTGCGCAGCTCAAAGCAGGCTTTGCGTCCGTCCGGGTAGACCAGCCACTGCTCATAGGTGAGCGAAACATTATGACGGAACACTTTTTCATCCGTTTCCATCACCTTATCAGCGATTTCCGGTTCATAAATATCGCGCGGGGTCAGGCCGCGCAGCAGTTTTTCACTGCGGCCGGTAAGCAGTTCCATCGCGCGGTTACAGCCGGAAAACTCATTTTTCTCATTGCGGTAATACACCAGGTCCGGCGAAGCATCAAGGAAGGAGCGCAGCAGGACAGATTGCTGTTCAAATTCGAGCTGGGTCTGTTCGCGGCGGCTGATCTCTTTCTTCAGTTTATCCAGCAGAACAACCTGTTCATCCTCAACTTTTTCGCGCTCGGTAATCTCCTGATTCAGTTGGGTAATGTTCTCTTTCAGCTGTTCATTGAGTTCGAGATCCCGCTTGCGCATCACTTCCAGTTTACTGACCAGTCTGGACAGGCGCTGGCGGGATTCCTCCAGCTGTTCAACCACCACAGACATAAAATAGACCGCCCACGGCGTGATCAGCAGGCCGAAGAAGACAGAGCGCACCAGGTCAATGCTCTGTACTTCCCCCTGAAGCAGCATGGTGACAGCAATCTGCACCACCATCGCCAGCACCACCAGTCCCGATGCCAGCAATAACGAAAACCGGACCAGGCCCAGTTTCATCAGTAAATCAACATAATATTGTGCTAAACCGCGTAGCAATTTCATACCTGCTCCACCCGCTGAATGAGGGTTAGTATCATAACGTAAAATTGGCGGATCACAGCGTTTCCGGCGCGGATTAAGTAAAAAATCAAATCAGCCGGCGTTACAGGCATCCTCAGCCGGATAATATGGCCGGATTACCACCCGGTACTGTTTTTTTATCTGAATAAAATTAAAAACACGACATTTATCTGCAAATTAGCAGAAACAGAGCAGATAAAATCAGGTTATAAATAAAAATGCCCATGCTGCGCGGTAATAACCCGCAAAAAACAGTGATGTACATCACACAAAAAATCGGTACTCCGGTTGCGGAAACAGCGGATTAAAATCCTGAAAATAGTTTTTTTTCATTAAATTATCGCAAAAACCATGCTCACATACTGTCAGTTACCTGATATTTGACCGTCACCGTATTTCCCGGTAAGTTGAAAAACGACGTTCCGGATCACCTGTGGTCAGCACCGATATAATAATTATTCGCTTGCCGGTCGCGGCACAAACACACATCACAATACCCTTTGCTGAGATATCTGTCGTCAGCAGGGCTGACTGAGGCCCGGAAACAGCTTTGCCGCAGAAATGCGGCCTAATGTGAGACATGCAAAAGGGGCCACTTATGCTTTATAACCCGTCACAGGATAAGGACAACTGCGGTTTCGGCCTGATTGCCCACCTCGAAGGACAACCCAGCCACAAAGTCGTGCGTACTGCCATCAGCGGGCTGGCGCGGATGCAGCACCGCGGTGCGATCCTCGCCGACGGCAAAACCGGGGACGGCTGCGGTTTGTTATTACAAAAACCCGATCGCTTCTTTCAGATGATTGCTGCGGAGAATGAATGGCGGCTGGCGCGTAATTATGCAGTCGGGATGCTGTTTCTCAGTCAGGATCCGGTCATTGCACAAGCCTGCCGCGATATTATCGAAGAAGAGCTGGCGGACGAAACACTGTTTATCGCAGGCTGGCGTAAAGTGCCGGTCAGACCGGAGATCCTCGGCGAAATCGCCCTCGCCGGTATGCCGCAGATTGAGCAGGTCTTTATCAATGCTCCCGCAGGCTGGCGGGCACGGGATCTGGAACGCCGCCTGTTTATGGCGCGCCGCCGGATTGAAAAGCGCATCAGCGACCCGGATTTTTATGTCTGCAGCCTGTCCAATCTGGTGACGATTTATAAAGGGCTGTGCATGGCCGCCGATCTGCCGCGTTTTTATCCGGATCTGGCCGATTTAAGAATGGAATCCGCTATCTGCCTGTTTCACCAGCGTTTTTCAACCAATACCGTTCCACGCTGGCCGCTGGCACAGCCCTTCCGCTATCTCGCCCATAACGGCGAAATCAACACTATCACCGGTAACCGCGAGTGGGCCCGTGCCCGTGCTTATAAATTCCGCACACCGCTGATCCCGGATCTCATCACCGCCGCCCCGTTTGTTAATGAAACCGGTTCGGATTCCAGCTCGCTGGATAATATGCTGGAACTGTTTCTCAACGGCGGGATGGATCTGGTGCGTGCCATGCGGCTGCTGGTGCCGCCTGCCTGGCAGAATCACCCGGATATGGATGATGATCTGCGCGCCTTTTTTGATTTTAACTCCATGCATATGGAGCCGTGGGACGGCCCGGCCGGAATTGTTATCTCTGACGGGCGCTATGCCGCCTGTAACCTCGACCGCAACGGGCTGCGCCCTGCCCGTTATGTCATTACCACAGACAAACTGATCACCTGCGCCTCTGAGATCGGTATCTGGGATTATCAGCCGGATGAAGTCACTGAAAAAGGCCGTGTCGGGCCGGGCGAACTGCTGGTGATTGATACACAGGAAGGCCGTATCCTGCATACCCGCGAGACCGATAACGATCTCAAAACCCGTCATCCGTACAAGGCGTGGCTGGAGAAAAATGTTGTGCGGCTCACGCCGTATCAGGATCTGATGAATAAAACACCGCCGCAGCGCGCCTTCGGTGATGCACAACTGGCGGTGTATCAGAAACAGTTCGGGTACACCCTGGAAGAGCTGGAGCAGGTTCTGCGGGTGCTGGGGGAAAACGGCCAGGAAGCGGTAGGCTCAATGGGGGATGATACCCCGTTTGCGGTACTCTCCGCCCGCCCGCGCCTGATTTATGACTATTTCCGCCAGCAGTTTGCCCAGGTAACCAACCCGCCGGTCGATCCGCTGCGGGAAGCCCATGTTATGTCGCTCGCCACCAGCATCGGCCGGGAAATGAATGTCTTCTGCGAAGCGGAAGGCCAGGCACACCGGCTGAGTATGGCCTCACCGGTGCTGATGCACACGGATTTCGAACAATTACTGAGCCGTGATCCGGATTATTACCGTGCAGAACATCTGTCACTCTGTTTTGATCCGCGGGAAACCACACTGGAACAGGCGATCCGCACCCTGTGTGATAATGCGGAAGCCGCTGTCCGCGCCGGTACTGTACTGGTGGTACTGAGTGACCGGCAGATTTCCCCGGACACCCTGCCGATCCCGGCACCGATGGCGGTAGGCGCGGTACAGCAACGGCTGGTCAGCCAGAGCCTGCGCTGTGACGCCAATATCATCGCCGAAACCGCCGGTGCCCGTGACCCGCATCATTTTGCTGTGCTGCTCGGATTCGGTGCCACCGCCATTTACCCTTATCTTGCCTGTGAATCCCTGCTGAAACTGTGCAGTGATAACGTCCTCACGCACTCACCGGCACAGGTATTGCTCAACTACCGCAACGGTATCAACAAAGGACTGTATAAAATCATGTCCAAAATGGGGATCTCTGCTGTCTCCTCCTACCGCTGTGCCAAACTGTTTGAAGCAGTCGGCCTGAGTGATTCTGTGGCAGAGCTCTGCTTCCGGGGTGTACCGAACCGGATCGGCGGCGCGGATTTCAGTGATTTTCAGCAGGATCTGCATAATCTGTCCCGCCTCGCCTGGCTGCCGCGCAAACCACTCGATGCGGGCGGTTTGCTGAAATACATTCATAACAGTGAATATCATGCTTATAACCCGGATGTGATCGCAACATTGCAAAAAGCGGTTCACAGCGGACATTATGCGGATTATCAGCATTATGCTGCCCTGGTAAACGGTCGTCCGGCGGCTATGCTGCGCGATTTGCTGGCACTGCGCACGGACACGCACCCCATCAGCATTGATGAAACTGAATCGGCGGAATCCCTGTTTTCCCGCTTTGATACCGCCGCCATGTCTATCGGTGCCCTCAGCCCGGAAGCCCATGAGGCACTGGCTGTCGCCATGAACCGGCTCGGCGGCAGCTCCAATTCCGGCGAAGGCGGAGAAGACCCGGCGCGGTTCGGCACAGAAAAAAACTCTAAAATCAAACAGGTGGCCTCCGGCCGCTTTGGTGTGACACCGGGGTATCTGCGCAGCGCGCGGGTTATCCAGATCAAAGTGGCACAGGGCGCAAAACCCGGCGAAGGCGGCCAGTTGCCGGGAGATAAAGTCACGCCGTATATCGCCTCGCTGCGCTATTCGGTGCCCGGCGTCACCCTGATTTCCCCGCCGCCGCACCATGATATTTACTCTATCGAAGACCTGGCACAGCTGATTTTCGATCTCAAACAGGTCAATCCGGAAGCACTGATTTCCGTCAAACTGGTCTCTGAACCGGGCGTCGGCACCATTGCCACCGGTGTGGCCAAAGCCTATGCCGATTTCATCACCATTTCGGGGTATGACGGCGGCACCGGCGCCAGTCCGCTCACCTCTGTCAAATACGCGGGTACCCCGTGGGAGCTGGGGCTGGCAGAAGCCCAGCAGGCACTGGTGAGCAACGGTCTGCGCCATAAAATCCGCTTACAGACAGACGGCGGACTGAAAACCGGACTGGATATCATCAAAGCCGCCATTCTTGGTGCGGAGAGCTTTGGTTTCGGTACCGGCCCGATGGTCGCCCTCGGCTGCAAATATCTGCGCATCTGCCACCTGAATAACTGCGCCACCGGCGTGGCAACCCAGGATGAAACGCTGCGCCGCGATCACTATCACGGCCTGCCGGAGCGGGTAATGAACTATTTCCGCTTTATTGCACAGGAAACCCGTGAGCTGATGGCGCAACTGGGGGTGAGAAAACTGACCGATCTTATCGGCCGCACTGATTTGCTGGTCAGAATTGAAGGCACCACTGCCCGGCAGCAGAAACTGGATCTGTCCGATTTACTGGTCTCTCCGGTACCGCATGAAGGTGCGGCACTGTTCTGCTCTCAAACTAACCCGCCGTTTGATAAGGGGGAACTGAACCGCCGCATCCTGGAAGATACCCGGACCTGTGTGCAGACACAGCAATCCCGTGCCTTTTATTATGATATCCGCAATACCGACCGCTCAGTGGGGGCTGCGCTCTCCGGCTTTGTGGCAGAATTGTACGGCAACAGCGGGATCGCCGCCTCGCCGCTGAAACTGCATTTTACCGGCACCGCCGGGCAGAGTTTCGGGGTCTGGAATGCCGCCGGGATTGAACTGACGCTCACGGGCGATGCCAACGACTATGTCGGTAAAGGCATGGCGGGCGGGCAGATTGTTCTGCATCCGCATCCGGGTTCTGCCTTTGCCGCTCACGACACCACAATTGCCGGAAATACCTGTCTGTATGGTGCCACCGGCGGCAAACTCTACGCCGCAGGCCGTGCCGGAGAGCGCTTTGCTGTCCGTAACTCCGGCGCACTCGCGGTGGTCGAAGGCGTCGGTGATAACGGCTGTGAATATATGACCGGCGGGATTGTCTGTGTGCTCGGCAAAACCGGAATTAACTTCGCGGCCGGGATGACCGGCGGATTCGCTTATCTCTATGATGAGGACGGCACCGCCGCCGGACGTGTCAATCCTGAAATGGCGGAAACCCGCGATATCAGCGGGCTGCCGGTTCTGCAGGAACATTTGCGCGGCATGCTGGAAGACCACCGCCGCCTGACCGGTTCCGCCAGAGCAGACGCACTTCTCAGAGATTGGACAGAGCAGGCCGGGCGGTTTATCCTCGTCAAGCCGAAATCTGCGGATATTTATGCACTTGCCGGGGTAACCCGCCACGCAGACACTGAATTACGGATCCGGGCACAGTAAGGGGAATCAAGATGAGCCGCAATGTTTATCAGTTTATTGAATTACAGCGTACGGATCCGCAAAAGCTGCCGCTGGCACTCCGTAAAACCGAATTTATCGAGATTTATGAGCCGTTTTCGCCGCCGCAGGTGAAAGAGCAGGCGACCCGCTGCCTCGGCTGTGGTAATCCGTACTGTGAATGGAAATGCCCGGTACATAACTATATCCCCAACTGGCTGCGGCTGGCGGAGGAAGGCCGGATTATTGAGGCCGCAGAGCTGTCACACCAGACCAACAGCCTGCCGGAAGTGTGCGGCCGGGTGTGTCCGCAGGATCGGTTGTGCGAAGGTGCCTGTACCCTGCATGACGAGTTTGGCGCGGTCACCATCGGCAATATTGAACGTTACATCACCGATAAAGCCTTTGAAATGGGCTGGAAACCGGATCTCTCCGCTGTCCGTCCGACCGGAAGAAAGGTCGCGGTGATTGGCGCCGGTCCTGCCGGGCTGGCCTGTGCCGATGTGCTGATCCGCAACGGCGTAACCCCGGTGGTGTTTGATAAACACCCGGAAATCGGCGGGCTTCTCACCTTCGGTATTCCGTCGTTTAAGCTGGAAAAATCCATTATGCAGCGCCGCCGTGAGCTGTTCACAGAGATGGGCGTGGAGTTTCAGCTGAATACCGAGATCGGAAAAGAGATCACGCTCAGTGAGTTACAGCAGAATTATGATGCCGTCTTTATTGGTGCGGGCACCTATCAGTCGATGGGCGGCGGGCTGAAAAATGAAGATGCCGCCGGGGTGTACAGCGCCCTGCCGTATCTGATCGGCAATACCCGTCAGGTGATGGGGTTGCCGGATGATGATTCCGCTCCGTTTATTGACCTGAAGAATAAACGCGTCGTGGTACTCGGCGGCGGAGATACGGCAATGGATTGCCTGCGGACCGCCATCCGTCAGAGTGCTGCGGAAGTAACCTGTGTGTACCGCCGGGATGAGGAGAACATGCCGGGTTCGCGCCGGGAGGTGAAAAATGCCAAAGAGGAAGGGGTTAATTTCCGTTTTAACTGTCAGCCATCCGCCATTGAAACCGATGCAACGGGTAACGCCTGTGGTGTCCGCGTATTAACCACCCGGTTGGGTGATGCGGACAGCAGCGGCCGCCGTCAGATTGAAACGGATGATAATTCCGCTTTTATTATTGATGCCGATGCGGTCATTATTGCTTTCGGTTTCCGGCCGCACGCGATGCCGTGGCTGGACGCTCTCAGTGTCACACGGGATCAGCAGGGCAGGATCAGCGCCCCGGCACAGGCAACTTATCCGTTTGAAACCTCTGTCAGCGGTATTTTCGCCGGCGGGGATGTGGTACGCGGCTCGGATCTGGTGGTTACCGCCATTGCCGAAGGCCGCCGGGCGGCAGAAAGTATTCTCGATTATCTGCACGTATGAGCAGAGTAATTACCTGATCATGCTGCCTTAAATGCAAAAAAGACCGCTTTCGCGGTCTTTTTTATTTATCGGTCTGTTACTTCACGACACGTAAGTTCGGACGGCCACGCGGTGGTTTCGGCGGCTCCGGGTCATCCCCGTCGGTGCTTTCTTCCGCCGGTTTTACCGGTTCGTCGTGGATCAGGGTGATGTTATCCACTGCCGGAGTCAGAATATCTTCTTCTTCCGCAGCCTCATAAGCCACTTCCGGCTCAAACATCATCCCGGCACCGTTTTCACGGGCGTAGACCGCAATAATGGCAGCCATCGGCACATCCACCTGGCGCGGAACACCGCCGAAACGGGCATTAAAACCGACCCACTCGTTGGTCATTTCCAGATTACCCACAGCGCGCGGTGCAATATTCAGGACAATCTGACCATCCTGAGCATACTCCATCGGCACATTCACACCGGGGGTGTTCACATCCACCACCAGATGGGGTGTCAGTTCATTATCCAGTAACCATTCATAGTGCGCCCGCAGCAGATAAGGGCGGCGCGGTGTTAATTCCTGAATATCCATCAGCGGTTAACCCCGTGACTGTAAACGCATCTCACGCTCAGCTTCCGTCAGGGAAGCCAGGAAAGAGTCACGCTCAAACACGCGCTGCATGTAGAACTGCAGGTGTTTGGTATCAGAAGACGGACGTGCGGACAGGTCGATACCCAGTACCGGCAGACGCCATAACAGCGGAGACAGATAGCAGTCCACCAGGCTGAATTCTTCATTCATGAAATACGCGTATTCTTTGAATACCGGCGAGACAGCAACCAGCTCTTCCGTTAACTGTTTGCGGGCCTGGTTCGCTTCCTGGGCAGAGCCCTTTTCAATTTTATTCATCAGCGAGTACCAGTCCTGCTCGATGCGGTGCATCATCACACGGCTCTGCGCACGCATCACCGGGTAAACAGGCATCAGCGGCGGATGCGGGAAACGCTCATCAAGGTATTCCATGATAATACGTGAATCATATAAGGTCAGCTCGCGATCCACGAGTGTCGGTACCGTCTGGTATGGGTTCAGATCGATCAGGTCTTGTGGCAGATTGCCTGCTTCGACATGCTCAATTTCAAAACTTACCCCTTTTTCCGCCAGTACAATCCGTACCTGGTGGCTGAAAATATCGGTCGGGCCGGAGAACAGAGTCATTACCGAACGTTTGTTGGCAGCGACAGCCATGAAAACCTCCAAGTTTATCAAAATAAAGGAATGAACAGCGCACTACGCCATTCCTACCTGTAATCTCTCACTGAATCCGGGAAAGAAAACCACAGCGCGCCAATCCGGGCGCGCGGCAGTGTGTTCAGGGGCGAGAAAAATGTTTGTGCCAGTTTACCAGATTTTGCTCAACTTAGGGTGAGTCAGGGCAAAAAATCATTCAAAAACACTAAAAATGGGGGTTAACAGGGACAGATTCATGAAATAAACATGAAATTACAGGTTATGTCGGGATAATTTGCGGCAGTTATACGGTTATAAAAAAACCCGCCGATGGCGGGTTTTTTGTATTCCAACGAAACCAGTGATTAACGTTTGGAGAACTGTGGACGGCGACGTGCTTTGCGCAGACCCACTTTTTTACGTTCAACTTCACGTGCATCACGCGTTACGAAGCCTGCTTTACGCAGCTCAGAACGCAGAGATTCGTCGTACGCCATCAGAGCACGGGTGATACCGTGACGGATTGCGCCTGCCTGACCAGAGATACCACCACCTTTAACAGTGATGTACAGGTCCAGTTTTTCTAACATTTCAACCAGTTCCAGCGGCTGGCGAACTACCATGCGTGCTGTTTCGCGGCCGAAATAGTTTTCGAGGCTGCGTTGGTTGATGACGATGTTACCACTACCCGGCTTAATAAAGACACGAGCGGATGAACTTTTGCGGCGACCAGTGCCGTAGTATTGATTTTCAGCCATTGCCTATAATCCCGATTAAATGTCCAGAACTTGCGGTTGCTGTGCCGCGTGATTGTGCTCGTTACCTGCGTAAACTTTCAGTTTACGGTACATTGCACGACCCAGAGGGCCTTTCGGCAACATGCCTTTCACAGCGATTTCAATAACGCGCTCAGGATGGCGTGCGATCATCTCTTCGAAGGTCGCTTGCTTAATACCACCAACGTAGCCAGTGTGGCGATAGTACACTTTGTCTGTACGCTTGTTGCCGGTTACAGCAACTTTTTCTGCGTTCAGAACGATGATGTAATCACCGGTGTCAACGTGAGGAGTATATTCCGCTTTGTGCTTACCGCGCAGACGGCGGGCTAATTCAGTTGCAAGGCGGCCTAAAGTTTTGCCGGTTGCATCAACAACGAACCAGTCGCGTTGTACGCTTTCTGGTTTAGCTGTAAAAGTTTTCATTAAAGCTTACCCAATAAATAAGTTACATGTTGGTGAACCAATGTTCAGAAACTGAGGCTCACACGACGCTTGTCCAGTAAACCTACCCCTTCGAGCAGAATCATCTGGCGCTAGTTGCAGTCTTCTTTGGGAAATAAAGAAAACAGCTGTAACGTGGGGTCGCAAGATTATAGAGAAGTCCCTGCAAAAAATCGACCCCAAATTAAAAAAATTTCCCCGAAACCCTTTTCAGGCGCGCGCATTATACCAGATGCGGCAGTTTCAGGTACTCCTCACTTTGCATTTCCTGCAGCCGGGAGAGGCATCTGGCGAACTCAAAGGACAATAACTGCCCCTGATAAAGAGAATCCATCCCGCTCTGCGCCTGAATAATCAGTTTTACTTTCCGCTCATAAAACTCATCCACCAGCGCCAGAAAACGCCGCGCCGCATTCTCATTTTCCGTGGTCAGCACCGGAACCTCATACAAAAGCACGGTGTGATAGATTTTCGACAGCGCAATATAGTCGAGCTGGCTGCGCGCATCCTCACACAGTGTCCGGAAAGTCACCGCCAGCACACCATCCGTTTCCCGCACCACCGGCAGCTGACGGTGATTGATGGTCAGCGCCGCCTGACCGGCTTTCTGTCCGCCGGTCAGCCGGGAGAACATGCTGTCCATTGCCGCTGACGTTTCCGCATCCGCCGGGGTCAGCCACAGATGGGCCTGAGTCAGCGTGCGCAGACGGTAATCAATCCCCGCATCCACATTCAGCACATCACAGTATTTTTTGATCTGATCAATGGCCGGCAGAAACCGGGCGCGCTGTAATCCGTTACGGTACAGATCATCCGGCGGGATATTGGAGGTCGCCACCAGCGCGATACCGCGCTGAAACAGGGCTTCCAGCAGAGTGCCGAGGATCATGGCATCCGTGATATCGGCGACAAAAAACTCATCGAAACAGAGAACATCCGTTTCCTGTGCAAAGCCGTCGGCAATGTTCTCCAGCGGATTTTCATGTCCCTGAATCGCCGTCAGTTCCTCATGCACCCGCAGCATAAAGCGGTGGAAATGCAGCCGCAGCTTACGCGGCCCGGGCAGGCTGTCATAAAACAGATCCATCAGCCAGGTCTTGCCGCGCCCGACCCCGCCCCACATATAAATACCCTGCACCGGCGGACAACTCACCGGCGCGGGGGCTTTTTTCAGCCAGCGGTTCAGGGTGCCGCGCAGCCCTTTTTCCGGCTCAGGGGAGCATGGTGTGCGCATCAGGAGCGCCTGATGCATCTCTGTCAGCCGGTCAACGGTACGCCGCTGCACGTCGTCCGGCGCAAATCCGCTGCCGTTCAGTGCCTGCTGATACAACTCACGCGGTGTTGTGCTCATAAACGGTAATCCCTTAATATTATCAGAGGTTTTTATTGAGATTTTTATGATGTAGCGGCGGGTATTATACCCGGAAATCCGGGATAATGCCGGAAAGCCTTACCTTCACTATTCCCCCCGGACAGCAAATCCGGTTATAGTGACAACAGATTCTAACGCGCATGATGCACTTAAAGGAGTAGCCATGATTTGGGTATATGCACTCATCGGATTAGCAGTTGGTTTAATCATTGGTGCGCTGGCCGTTCGTCTGGGCAGTTCTAAGTTCAGAGAGCAGGAAGCCATGAAACGGGACCTGGAAAAAAACAAGGCCGAACTGGAAGAGTACCGCAAAGAGCTGGTCAGCCACTTTGCCCGCAGTGCAGAACTGCTGGATAATATGGCGAAAGATTACCGCCAGTTATATCAGCACATGGCGAAAAGTTCATCAGAACTTATGCCGGAACTGTCCGCACAGGATAATCCGTTCAGCTACCGCCTGACGGAAGCTGAAGCCGATAATGACCAGGCGCCGGTAAAAATGCCGCCGCGTGATTATTCAGACGGCTCATCCGGCCTGTTCCGTCCCGTCGAAAATAAAGAAAGCTAATCATTGAAACCGCAGGCGACTGCGGTTTTTTTTCGCCTGAATTCAGCCGCTTAATACAGTCTTCCAAACCATTCCCCTCACTAATCTTCAGTTCACGTAAAGCCTTGTAAAGGTTGTTTTATTTCCGTTGAATGAGGAACTTTTACACACACATAGAGTCATAGGAGTATCTGCGTATGCTGCGGCTTCTCATGCCTGCAGATTCAGCTTATTAATTGATGAGACACAAAACGAATGATGAATAAAAAGAAAAAAAACCTGCTCAGTGCTGTTGCCATCAGCCTCGGGTTATCCCTCGCGGCGCTGCCTGCGGTATCAAATGCGGCCTTACCGGCCAAAATGGCCACCGGCGAATCTCTGCCGAGCCTGGCACCGATGCTGGAAAAAGTGCTGCCCGCTGTGGTCAGCGTGGAAGTTTCCGGTACCGCCGTTGCCCGCCAGCAGGTACCGGAAGAGTTTAAATTCTTCTTCGGCCCGAATATGCCATCACAGCAGGAAAGTGTCCGCCCGTTCCAGGGACAGGGTTCCGGTGTCATTATTGATGCACAGAAAGGCTATATTCTGACCAATAACCACGTTATTCAGAATGCGGATAAAATTCAGATCCAGCTCAATGATGGCCGCAAATATGACGCGACCTTAATCGGCCGTGATCCGCAGACCGATATTGCCCTGTTACAGGTGAAAAATGCCCCGAATCTGACCGCCATCACCCTGGCGGATTCCGATAAACTGCGCGTCGGTGATTTCACCGTTGCTGTCGGGAACCCGTTTGGTCTGGGTCAGACCGCGACCTCCGGGATTATATCAGCATTAGGCCGCAGCGGTCTGAATGTGGAAGGGCTGGAAAACTTTATCCAGACCGATGCCTCCATCAACCGGGGTAACTCCGGCGGTGCGCTGGTCAATCTCAACGGTGAACTGATCGGTATCAACACCGCGATTCTGGCACCGGGCGGCGGTAATATCGGGATCGGCTTTGCTATCCCGAGTAACATGGCCAAAGACCTGACCTCACAGCTGATTGCCACCGGTGAAGTCAAACGCGGCTCCCTCGGCATCCGCGGTGCTGAAATGAACGCAGATATCGCCAAGGCAATGAGTGTGGAAGCTCAGCGCGGGGCGTTTGTCAGTGAAGTGATCCCGAAATCCGCCGCTGCCAAAGCGGGGATTAAGTCCGGTGACGTGCTGGTCTCAGTTGACGGCAAACGCGTCAGCAGCTTTGCGGAACTGAGAGCCAAAATCGGTACCACCGCACCGGGTAAAGAAGTGAAAATCGGTCTGCTGCGCAAAGGCAAACCGCTGGAAGTCAGCGTGATCCTGGATGACAGCGAAGGCCAGACCACCAAAGCGGAAAACCTGACCACTCTGCTTCAGGGCGCAACCCTGAGCAACGGCAGTAATAAAGAGGGTAATAAAGGCGTGAATATTGACGCGGTACAGAAAGATTCTCCGGCGGCCATGTCCGGCCTTCAGCCGGGAGACCTGATTATCGGCGTCAACAACCAGCGTGTGATGACCATTGTTGAACTGCGCAAAATTATCGACGGCAAGCCAAGCGTGCTGGCACTGAATATTTTACGCGGCGACGACAATATTTATCTGCTGCTGAATAATGCCGGCCGCTGATACATTTTTGCTGTGAATACTGAAACCGCGCCGCGTAACACGGCGCGGTTTTTTATTTCAGGCAGCACCTGCCTCATAAAAATCCACGGCGGAATTCAGAACCGGTGTTACCACCCCGGCGCGGATCAGATAATCGCCGAAATCCTCCCCGTCCGTCCGCTCCTGTGACCAGCGTCCGATAAGCTCATCAAGCACCGATAAAATCACCGCTGAGCTGATATTTTCGCGGTACATGCGCGGGATACGGGTGCCGGTGCGGTTACCGCCGAGATGCAGATTATAGCGATCCGGCGCTTTGCCGACCAATCCCACCTCCGACAGCATGGCTCTTCCGCAGCCGTTCGGGCAACCGGTGACCCGCAGAACAATCTCTTCATTTCCCACGCCGTGCGAGGACATAATTTTCTCAACCTCTGTGACAAACTCCGGCAGAAACCGCTCCGCTTCCGCCATTGCCAGCGGACAGGTCGGGAATGACACACAAGCCATTGAGTTTTCCCGCAGCGGTGTGACATTGTCGCTGATAAGGCCGTGTGCCCGCGCAAGGGATTCGATACGGGATTTTTCCGCCTCCGGAATACCGGCAATAATCAGGTTTTGATTGGCGGTTAACCGGAAATCTCCCCGGTGGATTCTGGCGATTTCCGCCACGCCGGTTTTCAGCGGTTTGCCCGGCAAATCAATCAGACGCCCGTTTTCAATAAACAGCGTCAGATGCCAGTGGTCATCAATCCCTTTTAACCAGCCGATCTGATCACCACGCAGGGTAAATTCATACGGGCGGATCGGGGAAAACGTGATACCGGCACGCCGTTCGGTTTCCTGTTTAAATGTGTCAACCCCCACCCGCTCCAGCGTGTATTTGGTTTTGGCATTTTTGCGTTCCGTCCGGTTTCCCCAGTCGCGCTGAGTGGTGACAATCGCCTCTGCCACCGCCAGGGTATCTTTCAGCGGGATAAAGCCGAACTCACTGGCCAGACGGGGAAAAGTCGCGGTATCACCGTGAGTCATCGCCAGGCCGCCGCCCACCAGCACATTAAAACCAATCAGTTTACCGTTTTCCTCAATCGCCACAAAATTCATATCATTAGCGTGCAGATCAACATCATTCAGCGGCGGGATCACCACTGAGGTTTTAAATTTACGCGGCAGATAGGTTTCACCTAAGATCGGTTCCTCATCGGTTGCCGCCACTTTTTCTTTATCCAGCCAGATTTCAGCATAAGCGCGGGTGCGCGGCAGCAGATGCTCAGAGATTTTTTTCGCCCACTCATACGCTTCACGGTGCAGGCCGGACTGAACCGGGTTCGAGGTACAGAGCACATTGCGGTTCACATCATTGGCGGTTGCCAGTGAATCCAGCCCCGCCTCATGCAGCATCTGATGCGCCGGTTTGACATCCCCTTTCAGAATGCCGTGGAACTGAAAGGTCTGCCGGTTGGTGATCCGGATACTGCCGTACAGCGTCTGTTCTGCAGCAAATTTGTCTATTCTCAGCCACTGTTCCGGTGTGATCACACCTCCCGGCAAACGGCAGCGCAGCATCATGGCGTGACGCGGCTCCAGTTTCTGTTCTGTGCGTTCCGCCCGGATATCCCTGTCATCCTGCTGATACATGCCGTGAAAGCGGATCAGCAGGAAGTTATCCCCTTCAAATCCGCCGGTCAGACCATTTTTCAGATCCTCTTTGATGGTGCCGCGCAGATAGTTGCTGTCGCGCTTCATTCTTTCGCTGTCGCTCAGTTTGCCTTCCACGATTAAAGGCCCGTTGTATTTATCGCTCATTAATAGACATCCCTCTGGTACCGGCGCGCTGTGCGCAGCTCACTTAAAAACTCATCGGCTGATTCATGATCCCGGTTACCGTACCGGCTGATGATCTCCAGTAATGCATCTTCGGTATCACTGGCCATCAGGCCCGCATTACCGCAGACGTAAATATGTGCGCCGTCCTCAATCCAGCGCCACACGTCCGCTCCCTGCTCGCGCAGTTTGTCCTGAACATAGGTTTTCGCCGGTTTATCCCGCGACCAGGCCAGCGAGATCTGGGTCAGCACACCATCACGCACATAGCGCTGCCATTCGGTCTGATACAGAAAATCCTCGGTAAAATGCTGATTGCCGTAGAAAAGCCAGTTTTTACCGGAGGCACCGTCATTTTCCCGTTGCTGCATAAAGGCACGGAACGGCGCAATACCGGTGCCCGCACCGATCATAATGACCGGCACATCCGGGTCAGCAGGCAGTCGGAAATTATCATTAGACTCAATGAAAACCCGCACATCCCCGCCCTCCTGTATATGATCGGCGAGAAACCCGGAAGCCCCGCCGGTCCGTGCCCGGCCATCTGTGTCATAACGCACCACGCCGACGGTCAGATGAATTTCATCGTCCGCTTCTGCCTGTGATGATGAGATGGAATAGAGTCTCGGGGTCAGCGGCCGGAGAATACCGGCGAAAGCCTGCGCTGAAGGCCGGGAAGGCGCCTGACGCAGCATTTCCGCGACAGGTGTTTTCTGCGCGTAATACAGCGCGGCCTGCTTATCACTGATCAGTGCAGATAACGCGTCATGTTGTGATAACTGTGCGTATTTGCTGACCGTCACCCCGTTATTCTGTGTGAGCTCCAGATGCCGGATCAGCGCCTCGCGCAATGTGCAGGTATTGCCGGACACTGTGATCTCCGTTGCCGCATCTGCATGCAGCAGGCTGATAATTTCATCCGCCAGTGCCGGATCATTCTCAAACCAGACCCCGAGGGAATCCCCGGGCTGATAATGCAGACCCGAATCCCCGGCAGAAATTTCAATATGCCGCACATCCTTCAGGGAATTGCGGCCGGTAATTTTCTGATTAACGGAGAGGGATGCTGTCAGCGGTGCGTCTTTACTGTAACGGTTTTCAGTGACACTGACTGCCTGAGCGGTAGTCTGCGATGGATCTCCCGCCGCAATCCCCCTCTCTTTCAGCACCTGTGTCAGTGCGTCTGTCCACGCCGCTGCCGCAGGCTGATAATCCACATCCGCATCCGCTCTCGGCACAAGTGCGGTTGCCCCGGCTTTTGCCAGCTGAGTATCAAAATCAATACCCGCCTGACAGAATTTTTCGTATGACGAATCTCCCAGCGAGAAAACGGCATACGCTGTTGCGCTGAGATCCGGGCGTTTTGATGAATGCAGATATTTATAAAACGCCACCGCTTCTTCCGGTGGTTCACCGTCCCCCTGAGTGGATGTCACAATAATGACAATCTTCTCCCGGGCGAGCTGTTTATATTTATATTCTCCGGCGTTTACCAAATTAACCGCAAATTTTTCACTGAGAAAACGCGTTTTTAATTCTTCACATACGCGACGTGCATTACCGGTTTGTGACGCGGAAATAATGGTAATAATGTCACTGTCTGTTGTATTTGATGCCGGTAGAATAGCTGTCTGCACAGACGTACTTCCCCGTCCCCACAAATAACCGGATAACCAGGCCAGTTGCTGAGAGGTAAAATCTGCTGTTACCGTCTGCAAAGCCGCAAGCTGCTCCGCAGAAACCGGAAATACCTGTTCCGGTAATATCTGTGCTGCCATAGTCCTGTTACTCCCGCATTGCTCATTGTGGTTATTATTCCGTTATTTCCCAGGTTATCGTATTACGGCTTATTGAGAATAAGAAAATAAAGCCATAACTCATAACTAAATAATCTGATATATCATGAC
Organism: Morganella sp. EGD-HP17; assembly: GCF_000512315.2. Classification (NCBI taxonomy): domain Bacteria; kingdom Pseudomonadati; phylum Pseudomonadota; class Gammaproteobacteria; order Enterobacterales; family Morganellaceae; genus Morganella; species Morganella sp. EGD-HP17. Next base: position 75,875 of record NZ_AZRH01000001.1, on the reverse strand, counting down.
GATTATTCATCAACCGTATATTTTCGGAATTCACACTTAGACAAACAATGAATTACACGTAAAAAATAACGAATTTCTCACCCTTCCTTTTAATTGAAAAATGATCTTCAGCGGGAATATTATTCATGTATAACAAAAAGGCATTTCAATATAAAAAGTAATTCTTTCCCGGAATATATTCTCTGACACTAAATAGATAACTACTCATGACTTCATAACGGAAGAAAATAATGTCGTTATATCAGCCTCAGAAAAAAAATAAATTAAAGGTCATTTTGTCCTTACTGGCGGCGCTGGCGGTGATAAGCGCATTTATTTACAGCCAGAAAGCGCCTGCACCACAGGCAACCACTGAAAAACCGGTGGTGATCGCTTATCAGGCGATTATCGATCCCGGCAAAATTGCACAGGCAAACCACGCCTATGAGGCCGCCACCGGTAAACAGATTATCTGGAAAAAATTCGACAGCGGCGCGGATGTGCTGACCGCCCTGGCTGCCGGTGAGGCGGATATCGCCAATATGGGCTCCGCGCCGTTTACTGTTGCCGCCAGCCGCGGACTGCCGGTGGAGGTTTTTTATATTTCCGGCATTCCTGACACCGCCGAGGCACTGATTGTCCGCAATGACCGTAATCCGTCAGGCGGACTGGCCGGTAAGAAAATTGCCGTACCTTTTACCTCCACGGCCCATTACAGCCTGCTTGCGACACTGGAGAACCTGAATGTTGATGAAAAATCGGTACAGCTGATTAATCTGCGGCCTGCTGAGATTGCCGCAGCATGGGAGAGAGGTGATATTGATGCAGCCTATGTCTGGGAACCGGCCTTAAGTCAGCTGAAAGCAAACGGACAGATCCTGATTTCCGGCCGCGACGTACGGGCATGGGGTAAACCAACCTATGACCTGTGGGTCGCGGACAGCAAATTTGCTGCACAGCATCCTGATGTTCTGGCGCAGTTTGCCGCCGTTACTGATATTGAGGTTCAGTGGTATCAGCGGAACAAAAATACTATTGCGGACTTTCCTGACATCACAGGCAAAATTGCACGACTGACCGGTGCCCGCCCGGAAGATGTACCAGGCGTGATGGCGGGTAGTGATTATCCCGTTCTGAAAGAACAAAAACAGATCCTGACGACCACCCTGGCGGATGATATCCGCAATACCGCGCTGTTTTTACAGCAGCAGGGCAGTATTGATTCGGTTAAAGATTCCTATGCCGGAAATATCAATACGGAGGCCGTCACCACAGCGGCGGGGAAATAATAATGGCAGATATCGTACTGGAGAATATTGATCTGGTTTATCACGGTCAGCCGCAGACAACCTTATCCGGTATTAATTTAACCATTCCGGATAACGGTATTACCGTTATTCTCGGCGCTTCCGGCTGCGGAAAAACATCGCTGCTGAATATTGTTGCCGGGTTTTTAACGCCCTCCGGCGGAAAAATAACGCGGAACGGAAACGACATTCAGCATCCCGCCTCTGACAGAGCCGTGGTATTTCAGAATGACGCACTGATGCCCTGGCTGAATGTCTATGAAAATGTCGCACTGGGACTGAAAATTAAAAAGCTCGGTAAGCAGGAAGAAAAAGCGATTGTCGAAGAAAACCTGCAAAAAGTCGGATTACTGCATGCTATTACCGACAATATCTGGTCACTCTCCGGCGGTATGCGTCAGCGGGTCGGTATTGCACGGGCACTGGCTGTAAAGTCTGATTTTATTCTGATGGATGAACCCTTCGGCGCACTCGATGCCGCCAACAGAGAACAGATGCAATCCTTAATTCTGACGCTGTGGCAAAAACAGCAGAGTGCCTTTTTTATTATTACTCATGATATTGAAGAGGCACTGTTAATGGCCACAAAGCTGATATTAATGGCGCCGTATCCCGGCCGGATAATATCCGGAGAAGAACCCCCGTTTTATAAACAATGGTCGCAGGGACGGCGTATCCGTGAGATTAAATCGGATCCGGCGTTTATTCATCACCGCGACACACTGTCAGACAAAATAATGGCGTATCAGCGCGGTTAATTAACGGACACGGAGTGACATCAATGGCAGATATAACCGGAAATAAACAACCCCGCCACAGCCGTTTATTACTCAGCATTGTGAGTTTATCCGTGCTGATTACCGGCTGGTGGCTGATTACCGCATTTCAGTGGGTTAATCCGCTCTATTTACCCGCCCCTGCTCAGATAGGACACCAGTTTCTGGCGTTATCCGAATCCGGTTACATGAATGCCACGCTGTGGCAGCACCTGGCGGCCAGCCTTGACCGCATGCTCAAAGCGCTGCTTCTGGCGGTTATCACCGGGATCCCGCTGGGGGTACTGATGGGGCTGAGTTCACGGATACGCGGAATACTGGATCCGGTGGTTGAACTGTACCGCCCGGTTCCCCCGCTCGCCTACCTGCCGCTGATTGTTATCTGGTTCGGGATCGGGGAAACCACCAAGATCCTGCTGATCTGGTTAGCGATTCTCGCTCCGGTCCTGATTTCAACGATGCAGGGCATTATGGCCGCGCCGGGAAACCGGATCCGCGCCGTGCAGTCACTGGGAGCAAACCGGCTTCAGGTACTGAGATATGTGATCCTGCCGTCAGCACTGCCGCAGATGCTGACCGGGATCCGGATTGGTCTCGGCGTGGGCTGGTCAACCCTGGTGGCGGCAGAGCTGGTCGCGGCACAGCAGGGGCTCGGGTTTATGGTGCAGTCCGCCGCGCAGTTTCTTAACACCGGTATTGTCATCACCGGTATCGCAGTGATTGCCGTGGTGGCACTCGCCATCGAACTGGCATTGCGTCATTTGCAGCAGGCATTAGTGCCGTGGTACGGCAAAGAATCTTAACCGACAGAGAGGTAATGAATATGGATATCAGACAATTAACACCCGCTATCGGCGCGCACGTCAGCGGCATTGATCTTAACCTGACACCGGATGCCGCCACGCTGGCCGTATTACAGGATGCCTTACTGGAACATCAGGTGCTGTTTTTCCGCCAGCAGTATATCAAACCGGAAGCTCAGCGGGACTTTGCCGCTGCGCTGGGAGAACTGCATATACATCCGGTTTTTCCTTCACATAAAAATGTGCGGGAACTGATTGTGCTCGACAGCCACCTGCTTGATCTGAAGGATAACGAACTGTGGCACACTGATGTGACATTTCTGGAAAAACCGGCCATGGGCTGTGTGTTATCCGCGGTACAGGTTCCCCCTTTCGGCGGCGATACTCTGTGGGCCAGCCTGACCCGGGCTTATGATGATTTATCACCGCCGTTGCAGGAATTTTTATCCGGCCTGACGGCGGAACATGATATCAGCCTCTCTTTTCCGGACAGCCGTTTTGCGCAGACCGGGGAAGCCAAAGCCGCGCTGGAAAAAGCCCGCCGCGATTTCCCGCCGAGACGTCATCCGCTGGTCAGAACCCATCCGGTCACCGGTAAAAAAGGTTTATTTGTGACCGCTGGTTTTACCAGCCGTATCTGTGAATTAAGCCCGGAAGAGAGTGATACATTGCTGACGTTCCTGTTTAAACACAGCACACAGCCGAAATATTTTGTCCGCTGGCACTGGCAGGACGGCGATGTGGCGGTCTGGGATAACCGCTGCACCCAGCATCTCGCCAGTTTTGATTACGGCGATTTTCACCGCATTATGCACAGAGCAACCGTGATGGGGGATAAACCTGTTTAACCGGCTGTACCGCATGAGACTGTCAGTGACCGGCGGCTGACAGACTCATGACCGTCAGTGATAAATAACCGCCTGATACCGCACCTGTTTATTTGTACCACATCATAAAATACCGCAATTACACACATATAATTTCCCCGGATTATGCTATTCTGCCGGAAGTATCTGCTTCCCGTACTCACAACACCGGTTAAGGACTATGTGGTTTAAATTATTGCGCTCCGTTTTTATGGGACTTCTCGTGGCTGCCCTGCTTCTGGTCAGTGTCCCGTCTATTCGCCCGCAATTTGTGACCCAGTGGTTTACCCATCTGTTTAATAATGACGAACCGGTCAGCTACAACAAAGCGGTACGCCGCGCCGCGCCTGCCGTGGTCAATGTTTACAGCAGTAATATGGGCAGCCTCTCCCAGCAGGGTCCCGAAATGACCTCCCTCGGTTCCGGTGTGATCATGAATGATCAGGGTTATATCCTGACTAACCAGCACGTCATTAAAAACGCCGATCAGATCCTGATCGCCCTGCAATACGGTAATTACGGCCGCCTGTATGAAGGCATGCTGATCGGCGCGGATGATCTGACCGACCTCGCGGTGCTGAAAATCAATACCACCGATAAACTGCCGGTGATCCCGATCAACCCGAAGCGTCAGTCTCATGTGGGTGATGTGGTGCTGGCGATCGGCAACCCGTTTAATGTCGGGCAGACAGTTAACCAGGGCATTATCAGTGCAATGGGCCGTGTCGGGCTGAGTCCGACCCGCCGCCAGAATTTTCTCCAGACTGATGCCTCGATTATGGCCGGTAACTCCGGCGGCGCACTCGTCAATACCGAAGGCGAGTTAGTCGGCATCAATACCATGTCTTACGACAGCAATGATCCGTCACGGATGAGTGACAGCATCGGGCTGGCGATCCCCGCAGAGCTTGCCCTGCGCATTATGAATAAACTGATAAAAGACGGCCGTGTGATCCGGGGGTATATCGGCATCACCTCCAAAGAGCTGCCGCCGATCCGGACTAACAACAGTGATATCAATCAGATAACCGGTCTGCGGGTCTTTCAGGTTGCCCGTGACGGCCCGGCGGATAAAGGCGGGATTCAGGTCGGGGATATCATCACCAGCGTCAATAACAAACCGAGCACCTCACCACTCGAAATGATGGATCAGGTGGCGGAACTGAGCCCGGGCAGTGTTGTGCCGGTCACCCTGTTACGCAATGGTCAGATGCGGTCTGTCGATGTGACCATCGAGGAGTTCACTCCCTCCCCCGGCGGACAGGAATAAGACACAAAAAAAGAGCGGATATCCGCTCTTTTCTGTTTATGGCTTACATCAGAGAATTACTCCGCTGAATGAATGCGTTCGATATCCGCACCCAGGCCGCGTAATTTCTCTTCAATATGCTCATAACCGCGATCGATATGATAAATACGATCGACGATTGTGGTACCTTCCGCGATACAACCCGCCAGCACCAGGCTTGCCGATGCACGCAGGTCGGTCGCCATCACCTGAGCACCGGACAGTTTTTCCACGCCGTGGCACAGCACAGAATTACTCTCGATTTCCGCGTGAGCACCCATACGGATCAGTTCCGGAATGTGCATAAAGCGGTTTTCAAAGATGGTTTCCGTGATCATACCGGAGCCTTCCGCCACCAGATTCAGCAGACTGAACTGCGCCTGCATGTCTGTCGGGAAGCCCGGATGCGGCGCGGTACGGAAAGTGACCGCTTTAGGACGCTGCCCTTTCATATCAAGGCTTATCCAGTCGTCACCGGTTTCGATTTCCGCCCCGGCTTCGCGCAGCTTGGCCAGTACCGCATCCAGCGTATCCGGCTTGGCGTTACGGCACAGAATTTTACCGCGTGAAACTGCCGCTGCGATCAGGAATGTCCCGGTTTCAATACGATCCGGCACAACGGTGTGAGAGCCGCCGCCGAGGCGTTCAACACCTTCAATCACCACGTGGTCAGTCCCTGCGCCGGTGATTTTGGCACCCAGCGCATTCAGGAATGCAGCGGTGTCTTCAATTTCCGGTTCACGGGCCGCGTTTTCGATAACGGTTTTGCCTTTCGCCAGGACTGCCGCACACATAATCGTGATGGTGGCACCCACGCTGACTTTGTCCATCACGATAGTGTTACCGGTCAGGCGACCGTCCACTTCCGCTTTGACATACCCTTCATCGAGGGTGATTTTCGCCCCTAACTGCTCTAAACCGGTGATATGCAAATCAACCGGACGGGCACCGATAGCACAGCCGCCCGGCAGAGAAACCTGACCGTGACCAAAACGGGCCACCAGCGGCCCCAGCGCCCAGATAGATGCGCGCATGGTTTTGACCAGATCATAAGGTGCACAATATTCATTAATTGCAGAGGCATCCACACGCAGTGTGGTTCCTTTGCGCTCAATTTTTGCACCCAACCGCGTTAACAGCTTCACAGAGGTGTCGATATCCCGCAGTTCCGGCACATTGTGTAATTCAACCGGTTCTTCCGCCAGAATTGCAGCGAACAGGATAGGCAATGCTGCATTTTTTGCCCCTGAGATAGTCACTTCGCCCTGAAGAACGGAAGGACCTTTTACCCGAAATTTATCCATCTGTAGACACTCTCATTATCATTAATTGCTGCCGCGTTACTTGTCACTGCATTGTCAGCCGCCGCGGTTACAGCCCGCTCAGTTTACGATCCCGTTCCCACTGAGCCGGGGTATAGGCTTTGATAGACAACGCGTGGATACGGTTATCCGCAATATATTCCATCAGCGGCGCATACACGGCCTGCTGCTGTTTAACGCGGCTCATGCCGTCAAAAAGATCGCCGACCGCGATCACCTGAAAATGGCTGCCGTCACCGGTCACAATTGCGTCAGTAAGTGCTAACTTATCCATCAGCACCTGTTTGATTTCATTCGTATCCATAATTTCTCAAATTGGTTATCAGATTGTGTTATAGGCACTATCGTAATCGAATATGCCCCGCTCTTAAACCATTAAAAATGCCTCCGGCTGTGGTGACACAACCGGAGGCAGTTACCTTACGGAAAATAACGGCAAATATGTATCTGTCGCGCCGTTATTTACATTATTTTAAATTCACGCGTTCTGACTGAATTCAAACTCAACGCCGTAGAGTGACATCAGCATCTGCAAGTTAGCGCTTACTCCGGATAACACAAACGGCGCTTCCGGGCGCTCTCCCCGCAGACGGACCAGCATGGCCAGCCCGGCAGAATCCACATGACTGAGACCGGAAACATCCACCGTCTGCACGGCGCTCATCTGCTGCTGACGTGCATTCCAGAACGACAGCAGTGTATCGCGATCCAGTTCCCCGTTCAGGGCGAGCGTTTCACCCTGTTTTTCCCACGTCAGCGCAGCCGTCATTATTTCTGATCCAGGGTAATCGGGGTTTTCGCGCTGCGTTCCAGCTCCGCAGTCAGACCATCAACCCCTTTCTGACGCAGAATAGATGCCCACTCATTCTGTTTGGTGGTGATCATACTCACGCCTTCGGCAATCATGTCATAAGCCTGCCAGTTACCGGTTTTGGTATTTTTACGCCACTGGAAATCCAGACGGATTGGCGGACGCCCTGCCGGCTCTGTCAGTGTCACACGGATAGCCACGATGGTTTTATCACCCAGTGGTTGTGCAGGATCAATCTGATAAGTCTGGTTAGTGTACATTGCCAGTGCCTGGCCGTATGCCTGTGCCAGATAAGCCTCAAAGGCTTTGAAGTAAGCATCACGCTGTGCCGGCGTCGCATCTTTGTAGTAAGAGCCTAACACCAGTGCACCGGCGTATTTGATCTGCACATACGGCAGTAATTCTTCCTGAACAACAGTGCGCAGATAGTCCGGGTTCTGCCGGATTTGCGCCTGTTCGGCTTTCAGACGGCTGAAGGTTTTCGCCGCCGCATCGTTCATCAGTGTATACGGGTTTGTCTGGTCAACAGCTCCGGCAAACGGGGCCATCACCACCAGCATCGCCGCTATCAGTAAACGCTTAAACATAATCAACTCCTGATTAATCACCGGCACTTTCCGCCGTGAAGGTGTCTTCGGTAAACAGTATTATGCAGGATGTCTGCCTCTGCGGGCAAAAACATCCGTTTTTACATTACTTTTCGTATCAGTGCTGTGCAGCCGGTGCCGGGGTATTACCCCCTTCGCCGTCGCCGCTCTTATACAGGAACTGACCGATTAAATCTTCCAGCACCATCGCCGGTTTGGTGTCCTGAATACGGCTGCCGTCTTTCAGCATTTCAGTCATCGGCAGATCCGGATCGGTTGTATTCTCAAACCCTTTACTGAGCGCCAGATACTGCTCACCCAGCAGACCGGAGGTGCGGATAGACAACGAACTGGTGTCCGGAATCTGGTCATACCGGCTGTAGATATCCAGCGTCACTTCCGGTTTATAGTCCTTGTCCAGACGGATGTCATTGACGCGGCCAATCACCACACCGCCGATTTTTACCGGTGAACGTGCCTGCAGGCCGCCGATATCATCAAAGGTGGCAGACACGCGGTAGGTTTTTTCGCTGCCGACAGAGCGGATATCCGCCACTTTCAGTGCCAGGAAGATAATCGCCGCAATGGCAATTAAGACGAAAAGCCCGACCCAAACTTCATTTTTCTTGCTTTGCATTGTTTAATTCCCGAACATCAGTGCCGTAAGCACAAAATCTAACCCTAACACGGCAAGCGATGAATGAACGACCGTGCGTGTTGTTGCCCGACTAATCCCTTCAGACGTCGGAATAGCATCATACCCGTTGTACAGGGCAATCCAGGTGACGGTGAAGGCGAAAACCACACTCTTGTAAATGCAGTTCATCACATCTTTCTGCCAGTCCACATTGGCCTGCATGGAAGCCCAGTAGAAACCTTCATCGATCCCTTTCCAGTCCACCCCGACCATGACCCCGCCAAGAATACCAACGGCGACAAAAATCATGGATAACAACGGCATACTGATCAAACCGGCCCAGAAACGCGGTGCAATCACACGGCGCAGCGGATCCACCGCCATCATTTCCAGGCTGGATAACTGTTCTGTGGCTTTCATCAGCCCGATTTCCGCGGTCAGCGCAGAACCGGCACGTCCGGCAAACAGCAGTGCGGTCACCACCGGCCCCAGTTCACGCAGCAGCGACAGCGCCACCATCATGCCAAGGCTGGCTTCCGCACTGAAGGTTTTCAGAACCAGATATCCCTGTAAGGCCAGAACCATCCCGATAAACAGCCCGGATACTGAAATAATCAGCAGGGACTGCACACCGACGCTGTACAGCTGCTTGCGCAGCAACGGCCACTGCCGGGCAAACTGCGGTTTGCCGAACAGCGCACGGAACAGCATGTATCCTGACCGCCCGAAAGACGCACATGTCGCTAACGCGCGGCGTCCCAAAGCAGCAAGTGCCTGTGTCAACATGTCTCGTTTATCCTAATAAATCTGATTGGTAATCACCCGCCGGATAGCGGAAAGGAACCGGTCCGTCAGCAATACCATCCAGGAACTGGCGCACACGCGGTTCGGTGTTCTCCTGCAACTCTTCTGCGGTGCCCTGTGCAATAACGGACTGCTCCGCAACGATATAAGCCTTATCCGCAATACTGAGCACTTCCGGCACATCGTGAGAGACCACGATGCAGGTTACACCCAGCGACTGATTGAGTTCATCAATCAGTTTTACCAGCACACCCATGGTAATCGGATCCTGGCCGACAAACGGCTCATCAAACAGGATAAGATCCGGATCCAGAGCAATGGCCCGCGCCAGTGCCGCACGCCGTGCCATCCCGCCGGAGAGTTCTGACGGCATCAGGTTTGCCGCCCCGCGTAAACCAACCGCTTCCAGTTTCATCATCACGGTTGTCCGGATCAGGGATTCCGGCAGACGGGTATGCTCGCGCAGCGGGAACGCCACGTTGTCATAGACTGTCATATCCGTGAATAATGCGCCGGACTGAAACAGCATGCTCATTTTGCGGCGCGACTGATAGAGTCTGCTGCGGGAAAGTGCCGGGATATTGTCGCCGTCAAACCAGATCTCGCCGCTGTCCGGGCGTAACTGCCCGCCAATCAGGCGTAACAGTGTGGTTTTCCCGATCCCGGACGGCCCCATAATCGCGGTCACTTTGCCGCGCGGCACATCCAGGCTGATATCATTAAACAGCATGCGCGAACCGCGCCGGAAGCACATGTTCCGGATCTCAATAATATTTTCCGTCTGTCGGTTCATGACCTCACAACCTTAACGTTATGTTTTTTGTGTTTCTGCAACACATACAGGACTGACCCATCATAATATAAAAAAATCCGGCAGTTTTCGCCTTTAAATGCGGGTGTTACTGTCTGAATTATTTATCACCCCTGAGTGACGGGGTATAAACAGCGTGATACACAAGTATATCAGCATTTAACATTAACGCCCCCGCCGGGCGCAAAACGTCTGTTTTACTTTTGCGCCTCAGCCCGTACAATACCCTCAATTTCCCGTACTTCATTATTTCTGACTGTTTTTCAGCCCGGAGGAGAGCCATGTTACTTACCAGCATCCTTTTACTGACCGGGTTGATTCTGCTGGTTTATGCCTCTGACCGGATTGTGTACGGTGCGGCGGTTTTCTCCCGTTCTCTCGGCATCTCCCCGTTTATCACCGGTATTCTGGTGGCCGGTCCCGGTACGTCGCTGCCGGAACTGCTGACCTCCGCCGGTGCGGTGCTTGAAGGGCAGCCGGATCTGGCGCTCGGCACCATTATCGGATCCAATATTACCAATTTACTGCTGATTGCAGGCCTCGCCGCCCTTATCCGCCCGCTGAGTGTGCAGTCGGCGGTACTGCGCCGTGAGCTTCCGCTGATGCTGGCGGTAATGGCGCTGTTCGGGCTGTTTATCTGGTCCGGCGGTATCACACGGGTTCAGGGCGGGTTTCTGGTGCTTGCGGGGCTCGCCAGTCTCTGGCTGGTGGTGAAAATTGCCGCAATGGCGCGGCGGGATCAGTATGACGGCTTCACTACTGAACAAAACCATGAACTGCCGCAGGAAAATAATTTGCCGGTTGCTTTATTGTGGCTGGTCGCCGGGTTGCTGATTATGCCGGTGGCGGTCCGGATTGTGATCGATAACGCCTCTGCATTCACCCGCTATGCGGAGATCAGCGGGCGTATCACCGGACTGACTATCCTGGCTGTCGGTACCAGTCTGCCGGAACTGTGCACCACGATTGCGGCGGCGGTCAAAGGTGAAAAAGATATCGCGCTGGGGAATCTTATCGGCGCGACACTGTTTAATACCACGGTCGTTGCGGGGATCCCGGCGTTATTAGCCACCGCGCCGATGGCAGCAGACAGTTTTATGACCGATTTCGCCGTGATGATCGCGGCCGGTGTGTTATTTATTTTCTTTGCGGCCGGCCGGAACCAGCGGCTGAACCGGCTGAAAGGCATTATTCTGCTCAGTGCGTTCACCGCCTGGCTGATAAGCCTTTTTACCGGCTGATAAGCGTCAGCCATTAATACACAGACAGATACTGAAAGTGAGAAAAAACTGATGTCCCGAACTGATTTTCAACTAACAGGTAAACGTGTCCTCCGGATTGAACGTGAAGGTCTCGCGTCACTCGAACAGTATATTAATGATGATTTCGATAAAGCCTGTGAACTGATATTCCGCTGTGAAGGCAAAGTGATCATCATGGGGATGGGAAAATCCGGTCATATCGGCCACAAAATGGCCGCGACATTTGCCAGCACCGGCACCTCCTCCTTCTTTGTGCATCCGGGTGAAGCCGCACACGGCGACCTGGGGATGGTCACAAAGAAAGATGTGGTTATCGCGATTTCAAACTCCGGTGAATCCTCAGAAATTCAGGCGCTGATCCCGGTTATCAAACGTCAGAACATCCCGCTAATCTGCATGACCGGCAACCCGGACAGTACCATGGGAAAAGCGGCGGATATCCATCTGTGTATTAAAGTCCCGCAGGAAGCCTGCCCGCTCGGCCTTGCGCCGACCACCAGCACCACCGCCACACTGGTGATGGGTGACGCGCTGGCGATTGCCTTATTACAGGCGCGCGGCTTTACCGCTGAAGATTTTGCCCTCTCACATCCGGGCGGCGCGCTCGGCCGCAAACTGCTGTTACTGGTTTCAGACCTGATGAACACCGGGGATGATATCCCGCGTGTGCCGAAAACCGCCTCACTGCGCGAAGCACTGGTGGAAATCACCCGTAAAAAACTGGGTATGACGGTTATCTGTGACGATGACATGATTATTCAGGGCATTTTCACTGACGGTGACCTGCGCCGGATTTTCGATGCGGGCACAGACCTCAATAACTGCCAGATTGCCGATGTGATGACCCCGGGCGGGATCCGCATCAAAGCCAATACCCTGGCGGTTGAGGCACTGAATTTAATGCAGTCCCGTCATATCACCTCTTTATTAGTCACAGAAGGTGATAAACTGCTCGGCGTACTGCATATGCATGATCTGCTCCAGGCCGGAGTGGTGTAAGGACTGACGATGACACAAATTACCACTATTGACACCTGCTATGGCCCGATAGCGCAAACAGTTATGGAAAAAGCCGCTAAAATACGGCTTCTTATCTGTGATGTGGACGGCGTGATGTCTGACGGCCTGATTTATCAGGGCAACAGCGGTGAAGAACTGAAAGCATTTAATGTCCGTGACGGCTACGGTATCCGCTGCCTGCTGACCTCCGGAGTGGAGGTGGCGATAATTACCGGTCGTAAAGCCAAATTACTGGAAGATCGTGCCAATACACTCGGAATTACACATCTTTACCAGGGACAGAGCGATAAGCTTTTGGCGTATCGCGAACTATTAGATAAACTGGTACTTCGCCCCGGCGAAGTCGCCTATATCGGCGATGACCTGATTGACTGGCCGGTCATGGCAGAGGTCGGTTTATCCGCCGCAGTGGCGGATGCCCACCCGTTATTGTTACCCAAAGCGGATTATGTTACACAGATTGCAGGCGGCCGCGGGGCTGTCCGCGAATTGTGCGATCTGATTCTGCTGGCACAAAATAAGCTGGATGCGGCCAGAGGCCTGTCCGTCTGAAGAGAATTTCATTGGTTATAATGGCTTTATCAGGGATCTCATGAGTAAATTTAAGCTTTGGCTGATCATTATTCTGGCGCTTATCGCCCTCGGTCTGCTCGGCTGGAACCTGTCGGTCACCCGTTCAGGTGACACCGACGGTAAGATTGTGGAAGACGGTACGCCGACGTATAAAACCCAAACGTCCTCAACCCTGGCTTACGAGCCGACAGGGCTGCTGGCGTACCGGCTGAATGCGGATGATGTGCAGAACTTTGCTCAGGAAAAAATAACCTGGTTTACTAATCCGGTGCTGACCACCTACGACCCTGATAAAACCGCCACCTGGACGATTCGTGCAAAGCGGGCCAAATTAACCAATGACAGAATGTTATATTTATACGGTGATGTGCAGGTTGACAGCCTGACCACCGATACACAGCTCAGGCAGATCACCACGGATAACGCCGAAGTCAATCTGACAACCCAGGATGTGAGTTCTGACGATAAAGTCACCATCACGGGAACAGGACTGCGTTCCGTCGGATTGCAGATGCGGGGTAATTTACGCAATCGTAATGCGGAACTGATCAAAGATGTACAGACTTACTATGAGATCCCAAATGAAAGCAAACATCCTTAATACTCTGATTGCAACAGCAATTCTGGCCGTCAGTGTCCCTGCTTTGGCGTTAAAAGAAGATACACAGCAGCCGGTGACGGTAACATCATTAAAACAAGCCCTTGATTTAGAAAAAAATATCACCACATTTACTGACAATGTCGTGGTAAAACAGGGAACAATTGATGTCCGCGCTGACAAAGTGGTGGTCACCCGTCCGGGCGGCGATTCCAATAAAATGGTGATCGAAGCATTCGGTAATCCGGTGACCTTCTACCAGATGCAGGATAACGGTAAGCCAATCAAAGGACGCGGCAGCAAACTGCGTTACGAAATGGCCAATGAACTGGTCACGCTGACCGGTAATGCCTATCTGGAACAGCTGGACAGCAATATCACCGGTGACAAGATTACCTACGTGGTGCCGACACAGCAGATGCAGGCATTCAGTGACAAAGGCAAACAGGTGACTACCGTACTGCTGCCGTCACAACTTCAGGAAAAAGGCCCGGCGGCAACCGGCCAGAAAGGTAAGTAACGATTTATGGCAAAATTAACTGCAAGCAAATTAGCCAAAGCCTACAAAGGGCGCAAAGTCGTCGAAGATGTGACGCTTGAAGTCAGCTCCGGCGAAATCGTCGGGCTGCTCGGCCCGAACGGTGCCGGGAAAACCACGACCTTCTATATGGTCGTGGGTATTGTTCCCCGTGATGCCGGTGCGATAAGCATCGATGATGAAGATATCTCCCTGCTGCCGCTGCATGAACGTGCCCGCAAAGGGATTGGCTATCTGCCTCAGGAAGCCTCTATTTTCCGTCGTCTGACGGTATGGCAGAACCTGATGGCGGTGCTTGAAATCCGCAAAGATCTGAACAATGATGAACGCCGGGAGCGGGCGGAAGAGCTGATGGAAGAGTTCCATATCAGCCATCTGCGCGATAACCTGGGGCAATCACTGTCCGGGGGTGAACGCCGCCGTGTGGAAATTGCCCGCGCGCTGGCCGCCAACCCGAAATTCATCCTGCTGGATGAACCGTTTGCCGGTGTTGACCCGATTTCTGTTATTGATATTAAAAAGATTATTCAGCACCTCCGTGATTACGGGCTCGGCGTCCTGATCACTGACCACAACGTCCGCGAAACACTGGATGTCTGTGAACGGGCTTACATTGTCAGCCAGGGCCATATGATTGCCCACGGCAGCCCGGAATCCATTCTGAATAATGAGCAGGTTAAACGTGTTTATTTAGGCGAAGGTTTCCGCCTGTAATGCCGTAAGGAGCCCGTGTCCGTAATGAAGCAGAGTCTGCAGCTTAAACTCAGCCAGCAACTGGCGATGACGCCACAACTTCAGCAGGCTATCCGTTTGTTGCAGCTTTCCACGCTTGAACTCCAGCAGGAGATCCGCGAGGCGCTGGAATCTAACCCGTTGCTGGAACTTGATGATAACCATCAGGAAATTGACACGCCGGCTGAATCTGAACCACAGAAAGAGCTGGACAGCGCCGAGGCTCTCGAACAGACCGCCATGCCGGATGATCTGCCGCTGGATGCACAGTGGGAAGAAATCTACACCGCCGGTACACCGTCCGGCACCGGCAATGATTACGGCGACGATGAACTGCCGCTCTATCAGGGTGAAACCACCGAAACCTTACAGGATTATCTGATCTGGCAGGCCCGCCTGACCCCCTTTACCGAAACCGATGCCGCGATTGCCTTCTCAATCATTGATGCGATTGATGAAACCGGCTATCTGACCGTTTCTGTCGATGATATCCGCCTGAGTATCGGTGACGATGAAGTCACCACCGAAGATGTGGAAGCCGTACTCAAGCGCATCCAGCGTTTTGATCCGGTGGGTGTGGGCGCCCGCGACCTGCGGGAGTGTCTGATGGTGCAGCTGAAAATTCTGCCGCCGGAAACCCCGAGCCTGAAAGAAGCCCTTGCTATCGTTGATCAGCATCTGGCATTGTTGGGGAACCGGGATTTCCGGACCCTGGGCCGGGTGACCAAACTGAAAGAAGAGGCGCTGAAATCCGCTATTGATCTGATCCAGTCGCTGGAACCGCGTCCGGGCCTGGTAGTCAACACCGGAGAATCAGAGTATGTTATTCCTGACGTCCTCGTGAAAAAACACGGCGAACGCTGGGTAGTGGAACTCAATTCCGACAGCATTCCCCGTCTGCGGGTCAATAATCACTATGCCGCAATGGGTTCGCGGGCCCGCAGTGAGAGCGACAGTCAGTTTATCCGCAACAATTTGCAGGAAGCAAAGTGGCTCATTAAAAGTCTGGAAAGCCGGAACGATACTCTGCTCAGAGTCGCGACCTGTATTGTGGAAGAGCAGCAGGCGTTCTTTGAACAGGGCGAAGAATATATGAAGCCCATGGTGCTGGCTGATATCGCACTGCGGGTTGAGATGCATGAATCAACCATTTCCCGGGTGACAACACAGAAATTTCTGCACAGTCCGCGGGGGATCTTTGAACTGAAGTACTTTTTCTCCAGCCACGTCAGTACTGACAGCGGGGGCGAGGCGTCCTCCACAGCCATCCGTGCACTGGTGAAAAAACTGGTTGCAGCCGAGAATCCGGCGAAACCGCTCAGCGACAGCAAACTGACCGATATGCTTGCCGAACAGGGCATTCAGGTCGCCAGACGTACTGTCGCGAAATATCGTGAGTCGTTATCCATCCCGCCCTCAAATCAGCGTAAACAGCTGATTTGATACACATTGAGAAGGAAGACACTATGGAATTACAAATTACCGGCCACAACGTTGAAATTACAGACGCATTACGTGAGACTGTGACAGCCAAGTGTAAGAAACTGGAGCAGTTTTTCGATAAAATTAACAGCGTTCAGGTGATCCTGCGGATTGAAAAGGTGAGTAAAATTGCGGAGGCAACGGCTCAGGTAAACGGTGCGGATCTTCACGCCTCAGCGGAAAAAGAGGATATGTACGCGGCAATTGATGAGATGGCAGAAAAACTCGGCCGTCAGTTGTCCAAACACAAAGAAAAACTGAGAAACCGGTAAATTTTCTGCACCCGGGTGCATGACTGAATTAACAGTCTGAATTTTCTCAGGAAAAAGCAGTGCTCTGATCCCGGTTACCATGGTGGTTGCCGGGATTCTGATCCTAAGTGAACAATGAAATGAATAACGAAGCAAATTTGTCCCTGAGCGATGTACTGAGTATCAGCTGTACACGCAATAATATTCACTGTACCAGTAAGAAGCGCGCGCTGGAGATTATCAGTGAACTGACTGCCACCGCGCTGGCGCTGCCGGAAAACACGCTGTTTGAGGCACTCCTTACACGGGAAAAAGTCGGGACAACCGGTATCGGTGGCGGGATTGCCATCCCCCACGGAAAACTGGACAAAAGCGAGGCGCAAACCGCCTGCGGCGTATTTTTACACCTGGAGCAACCTATCGCGTTTGATGCGATTGATAATCAGAATGTGGACATTCTGTTTGCGTTATTTGTTCCGTCTGATCAGTGTCAGACGCATTTACACACACTGTCGTTAGTGGCCAAAAAACTGGCTGACAAAGCGCTCTGCCGCCGGTTGCGTCAGGCGCAAAGCGATGAAGAGCTGTACAGTATCATCACTGAGTGATGATAACCGGCTGACGACAACGGATAATGGCGTATTGCCATTGAAAGAGAAACGATAGGGAGTCCCCTCATGGTGCTGATGATTGTCAGCGGCCGCTCTGGTTCGGGTAAATCTGTTGCCCTGCGGGCGCTGGAAGATATGGGTTTCTACTGCGTTGATAACCTGCCGGTCACTCTTCTGCCGGAGCTTGCCGCTACCCTGGCAACACGCGATACCTCTGCCGCAGTAAGTATTGACGTCCGCAATATGCCGGAGTCTCCGGAGGTTTTTGAGGAAGCCCTGACCAGATTACCGGACAGTTTCTCACCCCAGCTGCTGTTCCTGGATGCGGATCGCAATACGCTGATCCGCCGTTACAGTGATACCCGCCGTCTGCATCCCCTTTCCAGTAAAAATCTCTCGCTGGAAAGCGCTATTGATGAGGAAAGCGATCTGCTGGAGCCGCTACGCTCCCGTGCGGATCTGATTATCGATACCTCTGAAATGTCAGTGCATGAACTGGCAGAAATGCTGAGAACCCGTCTGCTCGGCAAACGCGAACGCGAGCTGACCATGGTATTCGAATCGTTCGGGTTTAAACACGGCATTCCGATTGATGCGGATTATGTGTTTGATGTCCGCTTCCTGCCGAACCCGCACTGGGATCCGAAACTGCGTCCGATGACCGGTCTGGATAAACCGGTGGCGGCGTTCCTCGACCGCCATACAGAAGTACATAACTTTATTTACCAGACCCGCAGTTATCTGGAACTGTGGCTGCCGATGCTGGAAACCAACAACCGCAGCTACCTGACCGTCGCTATCGGCTGTACCGGCGGGAAACACCGTTCTGTCTATGTGGCGGAGCAACTGGCGGATTACTTCCGCTCACGCGGGAAAAACGTGCAGTCGCGCCACCGGACACTGGAAAAGCGGAAATAATCCATGACTATCCGTTGTCAGGTTGAAATCAAAAACCGGCTGGGGCTGCATGCCCGGCCGGCCATGAAACTGTTTGAACTGATCCAGACCTTCCGGTCAACGGTGGTATTCCGTAATAAGCAAAATGAAGAAGCCCGGGCAGACAGTGTGCTCGCCATGCTGATGCTGGATTCCGAACAGGGCAGTTTTATTGAAGTGGAAGCAACAGGACCTGATGAAAATTCTGCCATTGAGGCAATTATTTCCCTTTTTGATTCAGGTTTTGATGAAGATTAGTTATACTAACCGAAATATTTTACTTAAAGAAAACTGATACGCTGTTTCGTTCACGCAGCCCGGCGGTTCGTGATCCTGATCTCTTTCCTTTCGGGGGAGAACAGCCTACTATCAGATTAATTATCAAATGAGCACCCCCCTCCTTCTGGTGTGGGGGTGTTCTTTTGTATTGGAAATGATTTGGAGTGTGGTATGAAAAAGCCCAATATAATTATTAATGAACTGGACGCGGAGCGTCTGGATATGCTGCTGGAACAGCCGGCTTATGCTGACAGTCCGGTTGCCGAAGCCCTGAATGAAGAGTTGGATCGCGCGGAAATCCTGCCGCCGGCAGAAATGCCAGCCACGGTCGTGACGATGAACAGCCGCATCCGCTTTGAAGATTTATCGAGCGGGAAAGAGAGTATCCGTACCCTGGTGTACCCGGCTTCACTGAAAGACAGTGCTGAACAGCTGTCTGTGATGGCACCACTGGGAGCTGCGTTACTCGGGCTTTCTGTCGGTGATGAGATCTCATGGGAACTGCCGAACGGTGAAGCAACGCGCGTAAAAGTATCAGAAATTATCTATCAGCCTGAAGCTGCCGGTGAGTTACACCGTTAATCCGCTTTAAGCCGGTTCTGCGTCCGTTTCAGGCAATCTGCGGGCGCAGCTTCCTCAGGGGTTCCTTTCTTCACACCTTTATTGCATGATGTTTCTCTCTTTATTTCCTGAAGGAAACTGATCATGGCTGCCTATTCTTTGACATCTTTGTTTGGTATGAGCGGAGCTCCGGGCGGATTTCCGGTCATTCTGGGTTTTGAACAGCAGCTGTTATTACTGTGGCGGGGCTTTATGCTGCTGGCAGTCTGAATATCATCCGTACAGCACAATTCAATAACGCAAGTTAATCATGCCGCAGCGGCTTCTTCCGCTGCGGCATTTTTATTTCCGCCCCGCCCTTCACGGATGATTATCACAAAAATTATTGCGCATAGTAATCATTATCAATATCATTCCGTTTTTATTTTGGCTGTTTATTCTTCTGATATTGAGACTCACACATGAAATCTGCTGCGCATTTACGCAGACCGCATTGCTGTTCCCGGTTTGTGCTGACATTCCCCTTTATCTTTATTCCTGTTTTTCATGCGGTTGCCGCCGATGATACTCTGGTTGTCACTGCCGCCCCGCAAGACCGCGAAGGGAGTTACAGCGGGGATAATGTCTATTCCACTCTGAAAACACTGACCCCGCGTAATGAAACGCCGCAATCCATCAGTATTGTCACGCCGCAGTTGATCCGTGACTTTAATGTCACTTCAGTGGATGACGCAGTAAAGTTTGTCAGCGGTGTAACTCAGGGCAACACGCTGGGCGGCATTGAGGACGGGTTTGTCAAACGCGGCTTCGGCTCCAATACGGACGGCTCTGTGTTTATCGACGGGGTACGCAGCAACCAGGGGCTGGCGATGGATGCCACTACTGAACGTGTTGATGTTCTGAAAGGCTCTTCTTCCCTGCTTTACGGTATTCTGAATCCGGGCGGCGTGATAAACCTGATCTCCAAAAAACCACAGTATCAGTGGCAGGGACGCATCAGCGGACGGACAAACAGCAACGGCGGCGGTACCGGTACGATTGATGTGACCGGCCCTCTCGGCAATGGCGTGGCAGTCCGGCTGATAGCAGAACGCCGCCATGAAGATTACTGGCGCAATTTCGGGGAAGATCAGCACACGTTGCTGGCACCTTCCCTGAGCTGGCTCGGTGACAGCGCCTCGTTCAATGTGGCTTATACCGAAAATAAATTCGATGTGCCTTACGATCGCGGAACCGCTTTTATCGGCGGCAGCCCGATCCGTATTCCTTATAATGAACGGATAGATGACAACGCTAATCACGCATACGGGAAAAATAAACGTCTGACCGCAGAATACCGGCAGGAATTTGACGGCATCTGGGAAACCGGAATTAAGTATGCGTGGATGCAGCGCCGCTACGACAGTAATGAGGTCCGCGCGACGGCTATCAACCCGGAGACCGGAATTGTTACCCGCCGTGCTGATGCCAACCGTGGCTTTAATCATCAGACCACCTATATCGGCTGGGATATCAGCGGTACACCGGAACTCGCCGGTATGCGGCATGACATCACGCTCGGGGCTGATTACGAAAAGAACGAAACCTACAAAGCCTGGTCCTTCCGCGGCAAGCCGTCAAAACAATTCAATATGTACCATCCGGTATACGGCGAATCACCGGTCACCACAGATAAAACCGCCGATGACGCAAAAAGCAACCTGCGCGCCACGGTGTACAGCAGTTCACTCTATGCCAAAGACAGTATCCATCTGAATGACCAGTGGATTGTCGTGCTCGGAGGCCGTCTGCAGCGCTATACGCAAAATGGCAGCAGCGGATGGATAAACCATCAGACAACACTCAATGACAGCGGTTCTGAATTTGTTCCGCAGGCCGGGGTCGTCTACAAACTCACACCGGAACTGGCACTTTACAGCAGTTACAGCCAATCCTTCACCCCTTCCGCACAGGTGGATGATGACGGCAATGTGGCCTCCACTGAAAAAGGTCAGACATACGAACTGGGTGCAAAATGGCAGACAACACCAACGATGCTGACGACCTTTGCCCTTTACCGTATTGATGAAAAAGACATGTCCATCTTTATGAACGGCCTGAACCGGAATATCCCGAAATCCCGCTCGGAAGGTGCGGAACTGGAAATTAACGGCGAATTTGCGCCGGGATGGCAGATAGCGGCAAACTACAGCCTCAACAGAACGCAGATTAAAGAAGATAATCTGAAACCCCAGAATGTCGGTAACCAGCTGGTCAATGCCCCGCGCAATATGGGCAGCCTGTATCTGACGCATACCCTGACTGTACCGGGCTTACCGGGTGAACTGCGCTTCGGCGGCGGCGGACGCTATGTCGGCAAACGTGCCGGTGATCCGGAAAACAGTTTTTACCTGCCGGCGTATACCGTCACAGATGCTTTCGCCGCGTGGAACGGGACTGTCAGCGGACATGAGACCCAACTGAAACTGAATGTGAACAATCTGCTGAACAGAGAATACTATGCGTCCAGCGCGGGAAACCTGCGTGTCATCGCCGGAGAGCCGCGCACCCTGTTCCTGAATGCCTCAGTGGACTTCTGATATGAAACATCTCTTTTCCGGGCTGCTGCTGATGGCATTTTCGCTGCTGTGCGGGGCAAAAACCGTTACGGACAGTCTCGGGCGGACAGTCACGGTTCCGGATGATCCGCAGCGGATAGTACTCGGTGAAAGCAGGATACTCTATACCCTGGCACTGATCGAAACCGGTAATCCGGCGGCGCGTGTCGTCGGGTGGCCGGCTGATTTACAGCGACTCGATTCGCAGACATGGGGAAAATATGCGGCTGCATTTCCGGCGATCAGGGATATTACCATTGTCGGGAACGATAATTTTTCACAGCTTAATATTGAGAAAATCATCGCCCTGCAACCGGATCTGATTATTATGCCGGTGTATGCCAAATCCCGTCCTGATGAAACGCAATTTGCACACCAGACCGCAGCCGCCGGTATTCCGGTGATTTACCTGGATTTCAGGGTGGATCCGTTGCGGAACACGGTTCCGTCACTGAAAACGCTGGGCGAAGTTCTGAACCGGCAGGAAAAAACTGCCGCTTTTACTGCGTTTTATCAGCAGCATATGGACGTGATCCGCAACCGTCTGGCTATGCACAATCCGCATCGCCCCAAAGTTTTGCTGCAGTTACATCTCGGGAAAAAAGCAGAATGCTGCACGACTGCAGCTTCCGGAAATCTGGCCGATTTACTGGCCTTTTCCGGCGGGGATAACATTGCAGCAGGGAAGTTCAGTGGTGTTTTCGGACGGCTCAGCCCGGAGCAGGTATTGTCGGATAATCCGGAATATTATCTGGTGACCGGCAGCGGCGGAAGGGATAACCGGGGGCAGTTACAACTGGGGCCGGATCTCCGCCCTGACACCGCCCGACAAAGCCTGCAGGAACAATTACAGAAAGATCCGGTGATTGCCGCACTGCCTGCTGTCCGGGAAGGACGGACCGCCGCACTCTGGCATCATGTTTATCTCAGCCCGTGGCATCTGCTGGCAGCGGAGTTTTTCGCGCGGGAACTGCACCCGGATCTCTTTTCTGATGTTGATCCGCAGAAGACACTGGATGAAATGAACCGGCGGTTCCTGTCTGTACCGGAAACCGGGACTTACTGGCTGTTTTCGCGATAATCGCTGCTGTTTTCTGCATTTTCACTCCCGGAGGCGGATACTCCGGCTCCGGGAGTGACACACTTACTGTCCCGCAATACTCATTTCCGGCAGCCAGACTGAGCCGCACTGAATGTTGCTGCGGGTTTCAATATCGTCGCCGGTGGCGATAATGCTGGCCCACATGTCTTTCAGGTTTCCGGCAATGGTGATTTCACTGACCGGATACTGAATCTCGCCGTTTTCCACCCAGAAACCGGATGCGCCGCGGGAGTAATCACCGGTAATACCGCTGACACCCTGTCCCATCAGTTCGGTAACCACCAGACCGGTGCCCATTTCCCGGAGCATGTCGTCAAATCCCAGCCCCTGACCGGCAATGTGCCAGTTGTGGATCCCGCCTGCATGGCCGGTGCTCTTCAGCCCCAGTTTACGGGCAGCGTAGGTGGTCATCAGCCAGTTGTTCAGCACACCGTTTTCGATAATCAGGCGATCTTCTGTCCGGACCCCTTCGCTGTCAAACGGGGTGGAGGCCAGTCCGCCGATCACATGCGGCAGTTCGCGGATAGTCAGCCAGTCCGGCAGGATCTGTTTACCGAGGCTATCGAGCAGGAAGGTGGATTTGCGGTACACGGAGGTGCCGCTGATCGCGCCGACCAGATGCCCGAACAAACCGGTTGCCACTTCCGGGGCAAAAATCACCGGTGCTTTCTGTGTTGCCAGTTTGCGCGGAGCAAGGCGGGACAGTGTCCGGCGGGCACACTCTTCACCCACCCACTGTGCGGATTTCAGGTCATCCAGTTTACGTGCGATGGTATAGGCGTAATCACGCTCCATATCGCCGTTTTCTTCCGCGATCACACAAGCGGACATGGAGTGACGGCTGCTGCAGTAGCTTTGCAGCATACCCAGCGTGTTACCGAACACACGGATGCCGTAATGGCTGTTAAAGCTGCCGCCTTCTGTGTTGGTGATGCGCGGGTCGGCACTCAGTGCGGCTTTTTCCGCATTGGCGGCATAGTCGATAGCCTGGTCAGCGCTCACTTCGGACGGATAAAACAGTTGTAAATCCGGAGCCTCGAAAGCCAGTAAATCGCGATCTGCCGGGCCCGAACACGGATCTTCAGATGTATATTTCGCAATGTCGATCGCCGCCTGTACGGTACGGGCAATCGCCTCTTCGCTTAAATCTGTGGAGGATGCACTGCCTTTGCGCTGGTTATGATATACCGTGATCCCCAGTGCGCCGTCACTATTAAACTCGACATTCTCCACCTCACCCATACGGGTGCTCACACTCATCCCGGTGGTTCTGCTGACAGCAACTTCGGCGCTGTCACACCCTTTCTGTGCAATACTCAGTGCCTGCGAAACCGCTTGTTCCAGGCGCGTACGCTGCGCCATAATCTGAGAAGTGATATTCATCAATCAGGTTCCAATTCAATAAATTAAGGGGCCGTTAGCTAATCAGAGAGCTGAATAGGTGTTATCCGGCCTTTTCCCCGGTTACAATACGCAATAATCAAATGTTAACACTCACAAACACAGAGATCATCCGGCACCCGCCGCTCTGTGTTTCGCCACAGGAAATACTATTATGGCAAAGCAGCCTGAAGACTGGTTTGAAGAACCCGATGCACTTCCTCAGGAGGAAGAGGATGACGAGATAATCTGGGTCAGCAAAAGCGAAATTAAACGCGATGCTGAAGTCCTGAAAAAACTCGGCGCTGAACTGGTTGCACTGAGCAAAACCCAGCTGGAACGTATTCCGCTGGATGAACAACTGCTCGAAGCCATCCTGCTTGCACAAAAAATCAAGCGCGAAGGTCTGCGCCGTCAGTTACAGCTCATCGGTAAACTGCTGCGGGCCCGTGACCCGGAGCCGATTACCACGGCACTCGACAAACTGAAAAACCGCCATAACCAGCAGGTTGTCCTGCTGCATAAACTCGAAGATCTGCGCGAACGCCTGGTCACCGGTGATGACACTGTGACGGAAGAAGCCGTTGCGCTGTTCCCGCACCTTGATCGCCAGCAGCTGCGTGCGCTTATCCGTAACGCGAAAAAAGAGCGCGAAGGCAATAAACCGCCGAAAGCTTACCGCCAGCTGTTCCAGTATCTGAAAGAACTGGCAGAAAGCGCTTAATCCGCCGTCATGGTCAGGGGGGTCAGCACCAGCTGAATATCCCCCGGCCACTCTTCCTCCGCATCCCGGCAGGTACCGATAATGGCTGAAAACAGCCGCCGCTGCCGTGCGGTAATATGTTCAAACGCCAGTATCACCGGCAGATCTATTCCGCCTGTCAGCATGTCCCATAGTGCATCCGTGTTACACCCGAAGTACGGCAGCTGAAATTTATCACTGAATTGCTGATAAAAATCGTCTGTTGTCCGGATGGTGCGGAAATCAAAACGCACAATGCTGATATCAGGTGTCATGGGTTAATTGGCCTGCTGAAACGAACGGTAATGATCAGTGGTGACATAAATCAGCCCGTCACTGGAATAAAGCAGACGATCACTGCCGCGATGGCCGCAGTTATAGTTTATGTCCGCCTCAAACCACTGGCGTGATGGCGCATCCGGCAGCCCTTTTTCCCGGTTGCCGAAACGGTCACCGCCGATAGCTTTACCCGGCATCACCTCACAGAGATTACCTTTTGACGGCTGCCAGCCCGCATCACGGGCGGCTTTTTTCGTCACATAGTAATCCGGCAGACGCTGGTGCTGCTGCACATAGCTGACCACCCGTGACTGTGCTGTCAGGGCATCAATGCTCTGCGGCTGTTCTGTATGCTGCGGTACCGGCTCTGACGGACGGGTTTCGATAAACTGCCCCGGTAACCCCGCCAGCCAGGCGGAGACCGCCACAATCAGAACAATCACCAGCGTGCCGTATTTCTGCATCATCAGGCCGTTCCGCCGACGGTAATGCTGTCCAGTTTCAGCGTCGGCTGACCGACACCCACCGGCACGCTCTGGCCTTCTTTACCGCAGACACCGACACCTTTATCCAGTTTCAGGTCATTACCGACCATCGATACCTGCTGCATGGCTTCGATACCGGAGCCAATCAGTGTCGCGCCTTTCACCGGTCTGGTAATTTTACCGTCTTCAATGAGATACGCTTCGGATGTCGAGAACACAAACTTACCGGAGGTGATATCCACCTGACCGCCACCGAAATTCGGAGCATACAGGCCATTTTTCACACTGGCGATAATCTCTTCCGGCGACGTTTCGCCGGCCAGCATATAGGTGTTGGTCATGCGCGGCATCGGCAGATGGGCATAGGATTCACGGCGGCCGTTACCGGTCGGGTCAACCCCCATCAGACGGGCGTTGAGTTTATCCTGCATATAACCTTTCAGAATACCGTTCTCGATCAGGATGTTATACTGTCCAGGCACCCCTTCATCATCAATTGCCAGTGACCCGCGGCGATCACCGATAGTACCGTCATCAACAATGGTACAGAGTGATGATGTGACCTGCTGACCGATTTTTCCGCTGAATACCGAAGCACCACGGCGGTTGAAATCTCCTTCCAGGCCATGACCGACCGCTTCATGCAGTAACACGCCCGGCCAGCCCGCGCCCAGCACAACCGGCATTAACCCGGCCGGTGCCGCAACAGCAGAGAGATTCACCAGCGCCATGCGCACCGCTTCGCGGGCAAAATGGTCTGCGCGGATCTCACCGTCTTCCGTACCGAGGAAATATTCATAACCGAAACGACCGCCGCCGCCGCTGCCGCCGTGTTCGCGTTTACCGTCCTCTTCCACCAGCACACTGACAGACAGGCGCACCAGCGGACGGATATCCGTCGCCAGTGTGCCGTCAGTGGCAGCTACCAGCACTTCTTCATAGACACCGGTCAGGCTGGCATTCACTTCCTGCACTCGCGGATCTTCCGCACGGGCCACACGGTCAAGGCGGTGCAGCAGCGCGATTTTTTCCTCACGCGGCATTGCGCGCAGCGGATCGAGTGCAGCATAGAGTGCCGTGTTATTGACACGGTGCAGGCTCTGCACCTTACCGTTACCCTGCTCACGGACAATACTGCGGGCGGCGGATGCACTCTGCTGTAATGCGGTCAGACTTATCTGATCCGCATAGGCAAAGCCGGTTTTCTCGCCGCTGACAGCGCGGATCCCGACACCCTGGTCAATATTGTAAGAGCCGTTTTTGATAATTTTATCTTCCAGCACCCAGGCTTCATGAAAACTGCTCTGGAAGTACAGATCGCCATAATCAATATGGCGATCCGCTAACTGTGTGAGGACAGAAAAGAGATCCTGTTCATCAAGATCATGGGCGGTCAGCAGATGATTGCTGACAGTTGAAAAACTCATAATTTACTCTTTACCTGTGGTGTTTTTCTCAATCAGTGAAGTCAGCTGCGGGCGGAAACGGTTATGTTTCACCACGCGGATCTGCTCACGCATTGAGGTTAAGCTGTCCGGACGGATATCCACGCCGATGGCGGCCACCGCATCCGTATTTTTCTTCATCACTTTGCCCCAGCCGTCAACGGCCATGGTGTGTCCCCATGTGCGGCGGGTACCGTGTACACCGACCTGTGCCGGTGCCAGGATAATGCACTGGTTTTCAATCGCACGGGCGCGCAGCAGCGGCTCCCAGTGAGATTTGCCGGTCAGCCGGGTAAAGGCCGCCGGAACAGAGATAATCTCAGCGCCCTGCTCACGCAGTGCCTGAAACAGGCCCGGGAAACGCAGATCATAACAGATGGTCATACCGAGACGACCCACCGGGGTATCCACCACGGTGATGTGCTCGCCGCGCTGGAAGATTTTTGATTCATTGTATGAACCCTGCTCATCATCGATATTCACGTCAAACATGTGAATTTTATCGTAACGGGCTTTGATTTCCCCTTTATCATCAAACAGCAGACTGCTGCTGGTGATACGTGCCGGGTCTTCACGGCTGATCATCGGCATCGAACCGACCAGGATCCACACTCCGTAACGACGCGCCATATCAGCGACTGCTGACTGCAGCGGGCCTTCGCCCTGCACTTCCGCATACTTCTGATAAGTATTGCCTGATGCAAAAATCAGCGCATTTTCCGGTGTCATCACCAGTTTGATGTTATCAGGCAGTTGTTTGATCTGTTGTTCGATTTGCGCCAAATTGTGTTTAATATTTGTGCCGCTGCACAGCTGCAATAAAGCCACATTTGCGTTTTTCATTCCCGGGTCTCCTTTAACTGACGCAAAACTTCATCTATCTTCGGCTCTTCTAAACTGCCGCTCAGGTGATACCGTATCACCGAAATTTTACTCCAGAGCGGGCCGAGTACCTTACTGGCCACAAAGACTGCCGCTCCGGCTATCGGGTTAACCACAAAAGCTGTCGCCACCCCGACCGTCGCAGAGAGTTCCGGTGTGACAACCACCGACATATCAATACGACGCTCCACAAGATAAACTGAACCGCTAAAGCTGATATCCGCCATTAATCCGTCCACGCGGGTATCGGTTGTCTTTAAAATACCATCTTTTATCACGCCTTTACCGCGTATGCTGTCAAAAACGAAGTCATTACTGAAAGTATCCGTGAAATCGAGCTGTAATTTGCGCAGTAATGCATCAAAACTGACGAGCCGCAGCAGCTTACCGGCGTTACCGCCGCCCATCCGCTCAATCGCCCCTTTGCCGAGCGACGTGCTGATAATACCGTTCAGGGTTGCCACATCCGGCGACCAGGGAACATCCCGCCAGCTCAGGTCAAAATCCACATTGAACGGTGAGCCGGTGATAGGCACCAGTACCCCGAAATAGGCGGCCATATTATCAAAGACCGGCCCCTTAAACTGACCTTTAAAGTGCGACAATGGCTCCGGACCGGCATCCCAGCGG
Source organism: Morganella sp. EGD-HP17 (assembly GCF_000512315.2). Classification (NCBI taxonomy): domain Bacteria; kingdom Pseudomonadati; phylum Pseudomonadota; class Gammaproteobacteria; order Enterobacterales; family Morganellaceae; genus Morganella; species Morganella sp. EGD-HP17. The sequence goes on along the minus strand of NZ_AZRH01000001.1, from coordinate 47,499 downwards.
CCACTGAGTGTCAGTTCACTGGCACTGTTTTTGACGGTTGCCGCATCCAGCACCAATGAATTATTTTCCGGCCAGACTTTCGCATTCACCGTACCGATATTCAGGCCGCTTACCCAGCAGGCTTCACAGCGCAGTGTGACCGCAGGCCAGCTGCCGACGCGGTAATCCGTTTTGGTGGTTTGATTACGCTGCGATTCCGGCAGCGCATTCTGAATCGACTCCGGATTATAGTAGAGATAATCAATACTTGCCTGCCACGGTCCGGAAGCCGGAATGCGGATATCCCCGCGCAGCTCCTGACTGTCCGAACTGAGCAGCCAGCCGTTTTCCTGCGGATGAATACGCAGTTTCACCTGATTCCAGCGCTGTCCGGCAAAATCCGCATACGGGGCGGAAATATCAATATTTCCCGGCAGTTTCAGTGAGGCAGGCTGCTGGTGATTCTGACCGGCAACGGCCAGCGCACCGACCCACTCCTCACCGCTGATCGGCGGCAGGGCAATACTGATAACATCCGGCGTGACTTTCTCCGGCACTTTTGTGCCCGGAACGATTGCCGCACCATTAAGCGTGAGAATATCGCCGAGCCGCCAGTCCGTCAGGACGCTGAACGATTTGCCGACGGTTCCCCCGGCTTTCAGGGTGTGTTCTGTCCCGGTGGCATGCACATTCAGTGTGCCGCTCTCCGCCGCCCAGCGCCGGACAGCCGGTAAGGTGCTGCTGGTCAGTTTGCCGGTCTGACCTTCCAGATCCACGGTGTAGCTCATTTCCCCTTTCTGCGGCAGGGCAATGTTCACCACCCCTGTCCACGGGAACGAACCGGTTACGTGCTGTTTTATGGCCGCCGGTATGCCGTCGATGCCCTTCATCTGCCAGTTACCGTCCAGATCGATATTGACGGCAAAATCAGACGGATTTTCTTTGGTGGTAAAGCGGATATTCAGCGGCTGACCGAACCAGTGCGCCGTGATGCGGTCACTTTCCAGGTCACCGTTATCAAAGCGGAATTGTCCGCTGACACCTTTGAGTGTGCTGCCGAGCGGCACCACATCAATATCATTATTTTTCAGATTAACATGCCCGGTCGCCCGCACCATCTCATTGAAGTTAAGCGGGATTTCCAGTTTAAGATCACCCTTAACCTCACCACCGATTTTCAGCTGCTCCAGGGTATTGCCGATAGAGCTTTTCATCGGTGTCTGATCAAAATATTTACCCAGTGATTCGCCTTTGCCTTCAATATCAGACTGAATATAGAGGCGCTCAACCATGAAATCCGGAATATCTGCTTTCAGATTGCGGGCAGTGGCCTCGCCCAGTTTTGCTTCCTGTGCACTGATCCACAGACCCTGGTTATGGAAGTTCAGATCCGCATCCATGTTTATCAGGGCAGGCCATTCCTGATCATATTTAAAGGTGGCGTCACGCAGCGGTACCCAAATCTGGAACTGCCCTTCGTTTTTGCGGAACGGGAAGTCTGCCGGGTTACCCTGAAATATCACCGTGGCATTTTCCGCTTTCCCGGAAATCAGTGCCTGTGTCAGGTATTCGCTCAGGAATTCCCCCATCAGCGGTACCGGGAAATAGCGCCAGGCTTCCCCGGCATCCGTCAGGGTCACGCCGCCGAGGATCCCGAGAGACGGCGGCCGGTCCTTATCATGCTGATAGCGGAAGTTGCCGTTCGCCCGCAGCGCGCCGGATTGCAGATCTAAATTATCACTCCAGAGGCTGAAGTTGCCGTCCGTATTATTCCACTGCACCTGTCCGCGGCTTTCTGATACCGCCAACGGTGCGGTAAACATCGGGCGGTAGTCCAGCACACTGTCATCAAGGGCAAAACGCAGAATGCCGCGTGCCTGCCCGCCGCGCAATACGCCGCTGAAATGAGATACCGACGGTAATTCTTCCCGCGCTTTCCAGCTGACATCCTGCCAGGAAACATCCAGTTCGAGGTTTTCCGGGGCGGCCGGGGTGATATCAAGAGCAAAATCGCGGATAAGACCTGACGGCTCGCGCTCCTGCCAGGCTTTGACAATATCATTGGTGAGGAAAGAGAACGTCGGCACAATGCTGCTCAGACGCGCCAGCTCAATATCATTGGCGCGGATACGCAGATGCGGATTGCCGCCGTATTTGGCCGACGGCGGGATATAAAGCAGTGACAGACTGCCCTCCGGCCACTGCTGCCCGTCAGTTTTCAGATTCAGCAGATCCGGGATATTAAACAGCCAGCCTTCCCCCTGGCGGCGCATCTGCACCAGAAGATCCTGAACTTCCAGGGTGTGCGTGTCCTTGCCGACCAGCCAGTCCGCCTCGCCGGAGTTCAGTCTGACCAGGCCCCGGGTTATCGTCCCTTTCTCCACCGTCATCCAGCCGGCCAGGCTGAAACCGGCCTTGTTCAGCCCGGTGTTATCACGCAGCCAGCGGCTGAACCACGGCGTCATATCAATATCATCCGCCTGGAGGTAGACCGTTCCCTCATCCAGCAGACCGTTCACATCCCGCAGATCCAGACGCACCTGCAGCCAGCCGCGCGGGTTATTCACCGAGGAGAGACTGATCTCCCCCTGAGCGCGGTGGCGTTTGCTCTGATTGAGCCATGACAGACGGGAAACCAGCAAAGTGGCAGGATCGCCGGACGGTGTGAGAAAACGGATTTCACTGTCGCGCAGATCAAAATTATCAAAGCGCTCCAGCCAGAGACCGGACATCGCATCATCGGTTTCAATACTGCTGCCGTCACTGCTCAGCGGCTGTTTGTAATCCAGCTTCATGTGCCAGAATGTCAGATCACGGAAACTGACCTGAAAACGGAATAACGTCCGCCAGATATCCAGGGATAGGTCGATTTTTTCGGCTGAAATGTCCGCGTCCGGAGCGGTAACAGTCAGGTCACGGAGTGTCAGCGCCGGGCCGAATCCCTGCCAGCGGCCGCTGATTTCACCGATTCTGACCGTGGCACCGGTCATTTGTGAGAGTTTTTGTTCGATCTGCGGGCGGTATTCATTAATCTGAGGCAACAGATAGCGCAGACCGCCGAGCACCAGTGCTGCAGCAATCACCATCACAATCACACATGTCAGTAAAATCCCGGGCAGTCGCCTCACTGGCTCTCCTTCTCCTGCAGCTGTCAAGGCCGGCGGAACCGGATATCCGCTTATATCCGGCAGTATACCGCCAATGAATTACATCATGACGACATCAAAATGTTCCTGGCTGTAGAGCGGTTCGGCGCGAACCTGAACCTGTTTACCGACAAAAATCTCCACCTCTGCCAGGGCATGGGATTCATCCCCCTGCAATGCCTCAGTCACTGCCGGTGAGGCATAGACGAGGAAGCGATCAACATCCAGCAGATGGTGCACGCGGACAATCTCGCGCAGAATTTCATAGCAGACCGTTTCCACCGAGCGGACACTGCCGCGCCCCTGACAGGTCGGGCATTTCTCGCACAGGACATGTTCGAGGCTCTCCCGCGTGCGTTTGCGGGTCATCTCCACCAGTCCGAGCTGTGAAAAACCGTTGATAGTGGTCTTCACGCGATCTTTGGCCAGCGCCAGTTCCAGCGAACTCAGCACCCGGCGACGGTGATCCTCATCGGTCATATCAATGAAATCAATGATAATGATACCACCGAGGTTGCGCAGACGTAACTGCCGCGCAATCGCCTGGGTGGCCTCGATATTGGTATTGAAAATAGTTTCTTCCAGATTGCGGTGCCCGACAAACGCACCGGTGTTGATATCGATGGTGGTCATCGCCTCCGTCTGGTCGATAATCAGGTATCCGCCTGATTTCATTTCGACCTTGCGCTCCATCGCCCGCTGGATTTCATTTTCGGTATCATAGAGATCAAAAATCGGCTGACTGCCCTGGTACAGTTCCAGTTTGGCGGTCATTTCCGGGATGTAATCATCCACAAATTCCTGTAACTCTTTAAAGCTCAGGCGGGAGTCAATCCGGATGCGGTCGAGTGACTCACCGGCAAAATCCCGCAGAATGCGGTGTGCCAGCGCCAGTTCACCGTAGATTTTGGTACGGGTGGTATTGCGTTTTTTGCGCTGGATAACTTTGGTCCACAACCGGCGCAGGAACGCGGCATCAGAAGTCAGTTCTTCTTCCCCGACCCCTTCCGCTGCTGTGCGGATAATAAAACCGCCGTCCTCATCACAATAACCCGCCACAATGTTTTTCAGGCGCTCGCGCTCTTCTTCGCTCTCAATGCGCTGGGAAACCCCTACATGAGAGGCGCCCGGCATAAACACCAGGTAGCGGGACGGCAGCGTGATATCGGTGGTCAGACGCGCACCTTTGGTGCCCAGCGGATCTTTGACCACCTGCACAATAATATCCTGCCCCTGATGGACCAGTTCCCCGATATCGCGGGTGCGGAATTTCTCTTTTTCATCCCCGGAAATACATTCTGTATGCGGAATAATATCCGAGGCATGCAGAAAGGCTGCTTTATCCAGGCCAATATCGATAAAGGCCGCCTGCATACCGGGCAGCACCCGGCTCACACGCCCTTTATAGATATTGCCGACGATACCGCGTTTAGCCTCGCGCTCAATATGAATTTCCTGAAGGATCCCGCCGGTAATATAAGCGACCCGTGTTTCAGACGGGGTCACGTTGACTAAAAGCTCGGCTGTCATGGTATTTCTTTCCCGTCAATATGTTCCGGTACAACCCCGTTCAGGGTATCCGTGTACCGCTTAATTAATTCTTCGGTCTCCACTAACGGTAATCCCACCACAGCATGATAGCTACCGTTAATTTTGCGGACATAGCGCCCGCCTAAACCCTGGATGCCGTAAGCACCGGCTTTGTCCATCGGCTCACCTGTCTGAATATACTCGTTTATTTCGTCATCTGATAACCGGCGGAATGTCACATCCGTCACAATCAGTGTGCTCAGTGTCCGGAAACGGTCAGAAACCGCGACCGCCGTCATCACCTGATGTGTGCAGCCGGATAGTGCACTGAGCATGGTAAAGGCATGTGCCGCATCACTGGGCTTCTCCAGGATATCACCACCGAGCACCACAATGGTATCAGAGCCGATAACCGGCCTCTCTTCCGCTGCCAGCGCCACCCCGGCCTGTGCTTTCTCCCGCGCCAGGCGCTCCACGTAATCCGCAGCGGGTTCACCGTCACGGCGGATTTCATCGATACAGGGGGAGAGTGTTTCACACTGAACATTCAGCAGCCGGATAAGTTCCCGGCGGCGGGGAGAGGTTGAAGCAAGGTAAATCGGCAGCATTCAGGGGTCCTGACGTTTTGTTAACGTATCACGCCGCCGTTCCCTGATTAATGAACAGAAAAGTGACGGCGGGTCTTACGCAGTAATAAAAAAATCCATGGCCATAAGATACCATTGACCAGACTGTTCCAGAAGACTTCCGGATGAAACACAATATCGGACAATAAAAATTCTGACCAGAAAACAAAGAACTGCATCAGCACTGACAGCACCATAATGACCAGCGACTGCTGCCACAGCGCCATATTGCGCAGCAGCTGATGTCTGAATGAGACCAGATAGGTGACGATAGACAGGCTCAGGGCATGCACGCCGAGCGTGGAACCTTCAATCAGGTCAATGATCATGCCGAGAAAGAAAGCGGAGCCGACACTGACCCGGTGCGGCAGCGCCATCACCCAGTAGATAAGAAACAGCATCGCCCACGACGGACGGTAAAACTGAATCTGCTCCGGCCAGGGCATGATTTGCAGTACCAGTGCTATCAGAAAGGAGAGCCAGACAATAATCCGGTTTTGTCCCCGGTAGGTATTCATTGTTGCGGCCTCATCCTCAGCGGCCGGGCCGGTGCGGAATCAGCAGCCGGATCCTGAGCGACCGGTGCGGCAGTGGCTGGCGTGTCTGCCGGTTTTGGCTGTGCGGGTTTAGGTCCGGCCGGTTTCGGTGGTGTCGTTCCGGCGGAAGGTGCCGGAGCGGCAGGTGCGTCCGGGGCTGCCGCAGCCGGGTCAGTTTCCGGCGTCTGGACAGACGGGATCACCTGCGGCATAACCTGCATGATACGTTCGTTGGCCGCGCGGTACACCTCAGACGGGCCGGAAGGCTCACGCGGGTTGCTGTCTCCGCCCCATAATAAGAGCAGATAACGCAGACGCTGAAGGTCAGCCGTCGGTTTGGCACTGATAATGGTATAAGCGCGCTGATTATCCACTTTTACCGAAGAGACGATCCCGACCGGGTAACCTTCCGGGAAACGGCCGCCGAGGCCGGAGGTGACCAGCACATCCCCCACGCGGATATCAATATTGTTCGGCAGTGGTTCAAGCTGTAAATCGTCAGTACATCCGGTGCCGGATGCAATGACGCGAATGTCGTTACGCAGCACCTGAATCGGCAGTGCGTGGGTGGTATCGCAGATCAGCAGAACACGGCTGGTTAACTGAGACACGGCAATCACCTGCCCCACCACACCTTTATCACTGATCACCGGCTGGCCGTCATACACGCCGTCACGGCTGCCTTTGTCGATCACCACCTGGTCACGGTACGGGGTGTTGGCTCCCGCCATCACCTGAGTGACCATCATGTGCTCATCCTGACGCAGCGGTGAACCGAGCAGCTCACGCAGCCGGGCATTTTCCTGCTTAAATTGTTCAAGCAGTTGATTCTGACTGCTTTTAACCAGCAGTTCCTGGCGCAGAGCGCGGTTTTCAAATTCCAGCTGCTCGCGGGTGGCAAAGTTATCAGAGATACCGTCCAGTAACTGACGCGGGCCGTTGGCTAAAAAATAGAACGGGCTGACCGCCGTATCCAGATAGTTACGGATTTTGGTAAAAGCATCAATCCGGTTATCAACCACAATCAGTCCGATGGCAAAAATAACCGCAACAACAATGCGAATCTGAAGGGAAGGCCCCCGGCTAAAAATCGGCTTCATAGGATGCGATATCAGGCACTACAGTAATTCCGTCCGGGAAGACAGAGTGTGTATCCGGCGAGCTGGGGGAGCGGACTCCCCCGGCCTGCAGTATTGAACGGACGGGAGTCCGCTTATTCTTCACTGAGAAGATCGCTGCCGTGCATGTCGATCATCTCAAGTGCTTTGCCGCCGCCGCGGGCGACACAGGTCAGCGGATCTTCCGCGACGATCACCGGAATCCCGGTTTCTTCCATCAGCAGGCGATCCAGGTTACGCAGCAGAGCGCCGCCACCGGTCAGCACCATTCCGCGTTCGGAGATATCAGATGCCAGCTCCGGCGGGCACTGTTCCAGCGCCAGCATGACGGCACTGACAATACCGGTCAGCGGCTCCTGGAGGGCTTCCAGAATTTCGTTGGAGTTCAGGGTGAAACCGCGCGGAACCCCTTCAGCCAGGTTACGGCCGCGGACTTCAATCTCAAGCACTTCGTCAGTCGGGTAAGCCGAACCGATTTCGTGTTTGATGCGTTCTGCGGTTGCTTCACCAATCAGTGAACCATAGTTACGGCGCACATAGTTAATGATAGCTTCGTCGAAACGGTCGCCGCCGATGCGGACAGAGGAGGAATAAACCACACCGTTCAGGGAGATAACCGCCACTTCGGTAGTACCGCCGCCGATATCCACCACCATGGAACCGGTCGCTTCTGATACCGGTAAACCGGCACCGATAGCCGCCGAAACCGGCTCTTCAATCAGATAAACTTCACGTGCACCGGCGCTGAGCGCGGATTCACGGATGGCACGGCGTTCAACCTGGGTTGCACCGACCGGCACACACACCAGAACACGCGGGCTCGGGCGCATAAAACTGTTACTGTGAACCTGTTTGATAAAATGCTGGAGCATTTTCTCGGTCACAAAAAAGTCAGCGATAACACCGTCTTTCATCGGACGGATTGCTGCGATATTGCCGGGGGTACGACCCAGCATGCGTTTGGCCTCATGACCAACAGCAGCAACACTTTTGGTTGAACCCGGACGATCCTGGCGGATAGCCACGACAGACGGTTCATCCAGAACAATGCCTTGTCCTTTGACATAAATCAGGGTATTGGCTGTACCCAGGTCAATCGACAGGTCGTTGGAAAACATGCCACGAATTTTTTTAAACATACAAAAGGATAATCCTGCAAGCCGGGGACGGGGAAAAACCCGTCTACTTTACCAACCACGTTTCTTTGCGACAAGCCACAGATTGCACCTTGCCAACAGCGTGTCCACATCACATCAGGGAGCGGTCTATTCTAGATAATTTTTATATACTGCGCAGTATAAAGCTGCATAAAAACGCAGACTTTTTCACATATTTGAGGAAATACGCGCAGGCAGATTAAAATTAATGTAAAAAATCCGGCAGTTGCCCTCTTTTTTCATTAATTCCTGCAAACTTCCGAACAGTTGACCTGTAACTATGCATCAAGTTCAACCGGATTCTATATAATATACGCAATCTTACAATCGGCCTGACGCCCGCTACCTCTATCTTCGCATTAAAACCATCTGCTTAATCACAGATAAGACGGCAAAAATACCGGGTTATTCACCGGATTATGATGAATCAGCAGCACCCTTTACTCAGAATAATCTCAAAATAACCTGAAATATAAATATCCGTATCCCGGATACAGACCCGTTATATCCCGTTCTGTCCGTATTCAGCGCCATAATATTTCCGGGACTTGCCAATCTGCCGGTGCGGATGCACTATAACGCACCACAACGGCAGACAACTATTCACAACGGCTTATTCCTGCGCTGTTCATCTTACGTAAGATCCGCCTCCGGAATGCCGGTTATGTGAGCACACCGGCAGAAAAGCATCCTGACCTCCGGGCGTACCTGTTAAAAGACCGGCAGGCAGACTACTATCAGCAAACGGATGCAGACAGATAATACGTATGATTAACTGGTCAGCCTTGTACCGGTTCCGGTCTGTTCAGACCAGTATTTTGCTGCGAACTGCAATGAAATGTTTATAATGTCGCCCTTCCTCTGTAAAAATTAATATTGCCTGCGGTGAGAAAAAGGTGACAACGCATTAACATCGCGTTATCTTGTGCGTTTACGTTAGATTGCAGGAGATAGCAGCAGGATGACCGAAAGTTATCATATATTGTTACTGAACGGCCCGAATCTTAACCTGCTGGGCACGCGGGAACCCGATAAATACGGGACGCTCACTCTCGCGGATATCGTTACAACGCTGACCCGCGATGCCGGTCAGTGTGGCGTTACACTAAGCCACCTGCAATCCAACGCCGAGCACGAACTCATCGACAGAATTCATGCTGCACGGGGAAACACCGATTTTATTCTGATAAACCCGGCCGCATTCACTCACACCAGTGTGGCTCTGCGTGATGCCCTGCTGGCCGTCAGCATCCCGTTTATCGAGATCCATCTGTCGAATGTACACGCACGGGAGCCGTTCCGTCACCACTCTTATCTCTCTGATATCGCCACCGGCGTTATCTGCGGACTGGGTGCGGAAGGCTACCGTTATGCTTTACAGGCAGCGGTTCACCGTCTGTCACAATTAACTCAACACTAAGAGTACGGAATCATCTCATGGATATTCGTAAAATAAAAAAACTGATCGAGCTGGTCGAAGAGTCCGGTATTTCTGAGCTGGAAATTTCTGAAGGCGAAGAGTCAGTACGCATCAGCCGCGCTTTACCGGTTCAGGCTATGGCCGTACCACAGCAATACAGCGCACCTGTTCAGCAGCCTGCCCTGGCAGCCGCTGTTGCACCATCCGCAGGTCTTGCTGATCCGGCGCCGGAAAAAGAGATTGCCGGCCATGTGGTCCGCTCTCCGATGGTGGGTACGTTCTACCGTTCACCAAGCCCGGATGCGAAAGCCTTTATTGAAGTCGGTAAACAGGTCAATGTCGGTGACACCCTGTGCATCGTCGAAGCCATGAAAATGATGAACCAGATCGAAGCTGACAAAGCCGGTGTGGTTAAAGCAATTCTGTTAAAAGACGGCGATGCTGTCGAATTTGACGAGCCACTGGTCGTCATCGAATAACGGGGCGAATCATGCTGGAAAAAATCCTTATTGCCAACCGGGGTGAAATTGCACTGCGGATCCTGCGGGCCTGTAAAGAGCTCGGGATCAAAGCGGTCGCTGTTCACTCTTCTGCGGATCGTGATTTAAAACACGTTCTGCTGGCTGACGAGACCATCTGTATCGGTCCGGCAGCCTCTGCGAAAAGTTATCTGAATATCCCGGCCATTATCTCTGCTGCTGAAATTTCCGGCGCACAGGCCATCCACCCGGGGTACGGATTCTTATCTGAAAACGCTGATTTTGCCGAGCAGGTTGAACGCTCCGGCTTCACGTTTATCGGCCCGAAAGCTGAAACCATCCGCCTGATGGGCGACAAAGTTTCTGCTATCCGTGCGATGAAAGAAACCGGCGTTCCGTGTGTGCCGGGCTCTGACGGCCCGCTCAGCGACGATATGCCGCTGAACCACACCATTGCCAAACGTATCGGTTTCCCGGTCATCATCAAAGCCTCCGGCGGCGGCGGCGGACGCGGTATGCGCGTTGTCCGCAATGATGAAGATCTGGAAGAAGCGATTGCAATGACCAAAGCCGAAGCCAAAGCGGCTTTCAACAACGACATGGTTTACATGGAAAAATTCCTTGAGAACCCGCGTCACGTTGAAATCCAGGTTATGGCGGATGGTCAGGGCCATGCTGTTTATCTGGCTGAACGCGACTGCTCCATGCAGCGCCGTCACCAGAAAGTGGTGGAAGAAGCCCCTGCACCGGGTATCACTCCGGCGCTGCGCAAAAGCATCGGCGAACGCTGTGCCAAAGCCTGTATCGATATCGGCTACCGTGGTGCCGGTACCTTTGAGTTCCTGTTTGAAAACGGTGAGTTCTATTTCATCGAAATGAACACCCGTATTCAGGTAGAGCACCCGGTCACTGAAATGATCACCGGTGTTGACCTGATCAAAGAGCAGCTGCGTGTCGCATCCGGCCTGCCGCTCTCTGTGAAACAGGAAGATATCAAAGTAAAAGGTCACGCGATCGAATGCCGTATCAACGCCGAAGATCCGCACACCTTCTTACCGAGCCCGGGCAAAATTACCCGCTTCCACTCTCCGGGTGGTTTCGGTGTCCGCTGGGAGTCTCATATTTACGCCGGTTATACTGTACCGCCGTATTATGATTCAATGATCGGTAAGCTCATCACCTATGGTGAAACCCGCGAAATTGCTATCGCCCGTATGAAGAATGCGCTGGCGGAACTGATTATCGACGGTATCAAAACCAATATCGAGCTGCACCAGCTGATTATGAATGATGAGAACTTCTGTAAAGGCGGCACCAACATCCATTATCTGGAGAAGAAACTCGGCCTGCACGAGGTCTGATTTTCTGTCGCTTTTCTTTCTCAGGCCCCTGTCAAACAGGGGCTTTTTTATAAAGAGCTTTTTATAAAGAGTATGTTATGCCCTGGATCCAAATACGATTAAATTCCACCGGTGCTGATGCCGAAGTTATCGGTGATGAACTGACTGAAACCGGTGCGGTCTCCGTTACCTTTCAGGACAGCCACGACACCCCGATTTTTGAACCGCTGCCGGGGGAAACCCGCCTGTGGGGCGACACCGACGTGATCGGCCTGTATGACGCTGAAACGGACATGAAAGCCGTTGTTGCGCAATTACAGCAGCACCCGCTGCTCGGCGAAAACTTTGTCCATAAGATCGAACAGATTGAAGACAAAGACTGGGAACGCGAGTGGATGGATAACTTCCACCCGATGCGTTTCGGTCAGCGCCTGTGGATCTGCCCGAGCTGGCGTGAAATCCCTGACCCGGATGCGGTCAATGTTATGCTCGATCCCGGCCTTGCATTCGGCACCGGTACCCACCCTACCACCTCTCTGTGCCTGGAATGGCTCGACGGGCTGGATCTGAACGGTAAAACCGTGATCGATTTCGGCTGCGGCTCCGGAATCCTGGCGATCGCCGCCCTGAAACTGGGTGCGAAAGAAGCTATCGGTATCGATATCGATCCGCAGGCGATTCAGGCCAGCAGGGACAACGCAGAGCGCAACGGCGTTTCAGACAGGCTGACCCTTTACCTCTCTGATAAAAAGCCTCGGACGCTCTCTGCGGACGTTGTGGTGGCCAATATCCTGGCCGGTCCGCTGCGTGAACTGGCGCCGGTGATCGGCGCACTGCCGCAGGCCGGCGGATTACTCGGGTTATCCGGTGTGCTCGCCACTCAGGCAGAAGGTGTGGCAGATGCTTACCGTGACGTCTTTGAGATTGATGAGATTGCCGAAAAAGAAGAATGGTGCCGGATTACCGCGACAAAACGCGGCTGATATTCTTACTTTTTGGTATATAAATCGTGCATTTGCGTGATTCAGTGAATATATTTTAAGCAGTTTCACGCAAACGCATTTTATTCTGAAAATTAAATCAGAAAACCGCACTGTATGCTATTTTACGCTAACTTATTGTTACAAAACATTAATTAATAAAATCTGAAAAAAGCAATAAAAAAAATTTCGCCGTAAAGGTCGATTTGCTCAAAGTTTGTCCTTTCATATCTTTGAAAAAATGCGTAATATACGCGCCCTTGCAGTCACAGTATGGCCACACTTCTTCGTCTATGCGTATCGGACAATACCAGTTGAAAAACCGCCTTATCGCGGCCCCTATGGCAGGCATCACCGATCGGCCTTTCCGGTCGTTGTGCTATGAAATGGGCGCGGGTATGGCCGTCTCAGAGATGCTCTCTTCCAACCCTCAGGTCTGGAAGACGGACAAATCGAGATTACGCATGGTACACAGTGATGAGCCAGGTATCCGTTCTGTGCAGATAGCCGGTAATGATCCCGGTGAAATGGCGGCCGCGGCAAAGATTAATGTTGCCGGTGGTGCGCAGGTCATCGATATCAATATGGGGTGTCCGGCAAAAAAAGTGAACCGTAAGCTGGCAGGCTCCGCCCTGCTGCGTTATCCGGCGCTGGTGGAAGAGATTCTGAAAGCGGTGGTTAATGCGGTGGACGTGCCCGTCACACTGAAAATTCGCACCGGCTGGTCACCGGAAGAACGGAACTGTGTCACGATTGCCCAATTGGCCGAGCGTTGCGGTATTCAGGCTCTTACGATCCATGGCAGGACCCGCGCCTGTCTGTTTAATGGTGAAGCCGAATATGACAACATCCGGACAGTTAAGCAGACTGTTGCCATCCCGGTTATTGCCAATGGCGACATTACTGACCCGCTTAAAGCCAGAGCAGTACTGGACTACACCGGCGCAGACGCGCTGATGATTGGTCGTGCTGCTCAGGGAAGACCCTGGATCTTCCGGGAAATCCAGCACTATCTGGACACAGGCGAACTGTTGCCGCCCCTGCCCGGTGCAGAGGTGAAACGCATAATGTGTGAGCATGTGCGGGAATTGCACGACTTTTACGGTCAAAGCAAGGGAGCCCGCATAGCCCGCAAGCACGTTTCCTGGTATATGCAGGAACATGCACCTGATGTTCAGTTTCGGCGCACATTCAACGCCATTGAGGATGCCGGCGAACAGCTGGAGGCGTTGGAGGCATATTTTGAAAATTTTTTGCGTAAATAAAGAAAAGAGCTGACAGAACTATGTTCGAACAACGCGTAAATTCTGACGTACTAACCGTTGCTACTGTAAATTCACAAGATCAGGTAACTCAAAAGCCGTTACGTGACTCAGTTAAGCAAGCACTGAAGAACTATTTTGCTCAATTAAACGGTCAGGATGTTAATGAACTGTATGAGCTGGTACTGGCTGAAGTTGAACAGCCATTGTTGGACATGGTGATGCAATACACCCGTGGTAACCAGACCCGCGCTGCCCTGATGATGGGTATCAACCGCGGTACTCTGCGTAAAAAACTGAAAAAATACGGCATGAACTAAGTAATACCGTTTAATGCATTGAATCGAAAAGCCTTTTCAGGATAACTGAAAGGGCTTTTTTGTTGCCTTTATCATAAGTAATTCCACCTCATTGTTTTTCACTTCCCCGCTGTGTTTAATAATACTGTAACGGCTTGCGCAGCGGACAGGATTCTGTACGCACCGCTGTTCAGAATATAAAGGGAGTTATATATGGATAATCAGTATCTATTATTATATGGAAGCTTCTTATATGCATGATTATATGAGAAATTTTAATCCCCCCTTTTCCTCTCCCCGGGATAAGCACAATTAAAAAGCAACAACCGGAGTGTTCTGTTTCTTTTCCTCTTCCATGATAACCGCAGATATTTCGCCGGGCAGCGAAGCATTGATTTTCCTGTCCGCTACTATCCCCGGTACAGCAGCCCGGATATCAGGAGAGAGAAATGAACGCACTGCAACAGGCATTACATCAATCATTACAGGCAGTTCAGGCGGAGAATTCCCCGGCATTGATACACAGCGGGAAATTACTGAATTTTGTACCGTCACAAATTTCACAGCTGCAGGATGACCTGTTGTGCCTGTACGGGCAGCCGCTGCCGCTTTTTCCGGATCCGCAGGATATCAGCGGCAAGCTGGAAGCAGCACAGCGACTGCACCGGCAAATTCCCGGGCAGAATGGGGTGTTGTGGCAGCATTTCCGGAAAGAAGCCGCAAAGCTGAACCCGGCGGATGATGCCGCACTGACCGATGTGCTGCTCCGCTGGCTGTTCACCCGCCTCTCTGCCGCAGACCATACCTGAACGAAAACGCCTTTTCCGGGCAGCAGAAAAGGCGTTACTGTTTCTCATCAAACCAGGGCTGCTGAAATAACCGGACGATCAGCGCGAGATTGTCTTGTCCGACAGCAGCACCAATTTCATCACACAATCCGGTTTTGATGGCCTCATAAGCGTCATAGCATTGCTGCCCGTGCGGTGTCATTTTCACCCCCTTGAGCTTTTTACTGCCCTGAACATCAAAGATGGTGATTAATCCCTTCTCTTCCATCTGTCGGATGAATTTATGAATCGCCTGACGGGAGATGGTCACTGTCGCGGAAATATCGGCTATGGATACCGGCTGGTCATACACCCTCGATAAAATGTACCACTCCGAATTACTCATGTGAATTTCGCTCCGGACATTCCAGAGCGCATCAATCCGCTCACGGAGCAGTGTGTGCCGCTCACTGATAAGGTCAATAAAATCCAGGTCGTTTAATGCAATTTTCACGCGCTCCCCCTTTCCTTTTTGTGCAGTATACCAAAAACACTTCGTCAACTAAGTTGACCATTGTCGCAAAGTGCGTTACTTTCCTTTTCGTCAACCTGGTTGATGAAATAATAGGATAAGAATGTGACTACAGAGGCAGCAATACAGGTACGCTACCCGAAAATGATGCTGAGCGTACTGATGGCCGGGACATTTACCGGTCTGTTCGGGGAAACCGCATTAAATATGGCGCTCACCAATCTGATGAGCCAGTTCTCTCTCTCCGCCGGTCAGGCACAGTGGCTGGTGACCGGCTATCTGCTGACCCTGGCGGTGTTTGTGCCGGTGTCGGCGTTTCTGGTGCGCTGGTTTAATACCAGGGTACTGATCCTCACGGCGCTGTGTGTGTCGCTCGCCGGTTGTCTGATTGCCGCACTGGCCCCCGGTTTTGCGGTACTGCTTCTGGGGCGGGTTATTCAGGCCGTCGGTACCGGGGTGATATTGCCTGTGATGATGAGTGCCGCACTGCTCATTTTCCCGGTCTATCAGCGCGGGATGGTGATGGGAATGGTGGGGATTGCCATTACCCTGGCACCGGCGCTGGGGCCGACAATTTCCGGCTTTATTATCACCTTGTTCAGCTGGCATGCCATTTTCTGGCTCAGTGCGCTGGTCTATGCCGCCATCATTTTACTTGCCGTGAAGTCTATTGCGCCGATTGGTGATATCACCAGACCGCGTATTGATATTTTGTCTCTCCTGCTTTCCTCCGCCGGATTCAGCGGCATCATCTACGGGCTGGCTATCCTGGCGGAACACAGCCTGCGTGATCCCGCTGTCTGGGGTTCCCTGCTGGCGGGGGTTCTCTGCCTTGCCGTATTTGCCCGCCGTCAGACGCACATGGCGATGCCGATGATCCACCCGGATGTGTTCCGTAATCCGCTGTTTATTATTGGCCTGATCATGATGATCCTGAGCATGATGAGTGTGCTCTCCGCCGCGATTATTCTTCCGGTATTCCTGAAAGATGTGCTGATGCTGAGCGCGGCAATGGCCGGGATCCTGCTGCTGCCGGGCAATATTATCAACGTACTGTTCTCACCACTTATCGGTTTTCTCTATAACCGGTTTGACTCGCGCCCGTTTGTGGTCTGCGGCTCCCTGTTTATGCTGATGAGTTCTGCGCTGTTTCTGTATGCCGTCGGGGAGAACTCACCAGTGTGGCAGATTGTCGCCGCTTTTATGCTCCTGTGTCTGGGTGTCACCTGTGTGATTATGCCCGCGCAGACTACCGCGATGAGTGCTTTACCCGCCCGGTTATATGCTGATGGCTCTGCTGTCTGGAATACCTTTTATCAGGTAGCCGGCGCCGTCGGTACCGCATCGGCCATCTCTCTGATGTCTTTTTACCGTGATGCGGCAGCAACACAGCAGACAGCAACCGCGGCACTGGCGTCGGGGATCCATGCCGTATTCTGGCTGAGCCTGCTGCTCGGTCTGTTATCACTGGTTTTCGCCTTCTTCCTGAAGAAACCACATCCGCAGAATGATGCGGCGTAATCACCTGTATTAACCCTGATGGCTGCTCCGGCAGCCTTTTTCATTATTTATCACAGCCGTCATCCGCACACATGCCTTTTGTGACGGTAATAATTATCATTCAATGAGATAAGATGTATGACTGCACTTTACCGCACTTCCCTGTTCCGGCTTTCGCTGGCGGCTTTACTGGTTGCCGGTGTCTGCCACGCCGCTGAAGATGAAATCGTGGTCACCGCCGCGCCGCCTGCCGTCAGTCCGCTGGAAAATAACGGCACATATCGCGCCACACACAGCGACAGCGCCACCAAAACGGCCACGCCGCTGAATAAAGTCCCTTCCTCGGTCTCCGTGATCAGTGAGGAGGAAATCACCGCCCGCAATCCTGCCACACTGAAACAGGCACTGGGATACACACCCGGCGTAGTGACCGGCACCTCCGGCAGTTCATCCGTTTTCGACAGTGTGATGATGCGCGGCTTCCATAATGTCAGCCAGAATATCTATCTGGACGGATTAAAAGTTCAGGGGGATATGTATGCGGAAAGCAGGATGCTGCCGGAATTTATGCAGCGGATTGATGTGCTGAAAGGCCCGGCTTCTGTGCTTTACGGGCAATCCAATCCGGGCGGCGTGGTCACCATGACCTCCAAACGGCCGCAGATGAACCCGCTGCGGGAAATCCGCTTACAGGCAGGGAATCACCACCTGTGGCAGACCGGGTTTGATCTCAGTGATGCCCTGAATGATGAGGAAACACAGGCTTACCGCCTGACCGGCACACTGCATGACCAGCACCAACAGCAACAGGGGGAGCGGGAACGGTATTATGCTTTACAGGGTTCTTATCTCTGGCAGCCGGATGATGCCACTTCTTTACTGCTTACCGCCCAGGCCATGAATGCGCCGCGTAACGGCTATTACGGCTGGCTGCCGCGTGAAGGTACCGTTGACGGCGGCGCTGCCGGGAAATTGCCGACCGGTTTTAACGAAGGCGAGCCGGGCTATAACCGCTTTGAACGGCAGCAGCGGCTGATCGGCTGGCAGTTTGATCATACATTCAATGATAACTGGTCACTGCATCAGGGCATGCGTTACCAGCAGATCAGCACCAACTGGCGCACTATTTACGGCAGCGGACTATACAGCAGCAATCCGGCGGCCTGTTACGGCGTACCGCAGCAGGATCTCTCATCAACGCTTGCCCGCAGCCATATACATAATGACGAGCGGCTGTCCGGTCTGGTCACTGATACCCATGTCATCCACAACATCAGCGGCCACGGCTGGCGCAATACCCTGATGACAGGTGTGGATTACTCACAGCTGCGCAACCGGATGGTTAATGAGGTCGGTGTTGCTGCCCCGCTGGATCTGCGATCCCCGCAATACGGCAATCTGACAATCATCCCGGGGATAAATTCGAAAGCAATAAATAAAAACCACCAAATCGGGATCTACGCCCAGGATCAGCTCTTTCTGAAGGACTGGACATTCACCCTCGGCGGCCGTTATGACGAAAACACCAGCAAATCCCGCGGCCGCGATAACATCAGCGGTGATACCACTCATCACCAGACTGACCACGAGTTTACCTGGCGCGGCGGTGTGAACTATCAGCTGCCTTATGGTTTCGCTCCGTATTTCAGCTACAGCGAATCCTTTGAGCCAAGTACTGCGGCCACGGTCAGCGGCAAACCGCTGGATCCGTCACGGGGTAAACAGTATGAAGCTGGGCTGAAATACCTGCCGGAAAATGC
Organism: Morganella sp. EGD-HP17; assembly: GCF_000512315.2. NCBI lineage: Bacteria > Pseudomonadati > Pseudomonadota > Gammaproteobacteria > Enterobacterales > Morganellaceae > Morganella > Morganella sp. EGD-HP17. The sequence continues at coordinate 29,068 of NZ_AZRH01000001.1, read as the reverse complement.
CGCGCTGTCTGCCACACTCGCCGTTTATGAGCTGACCAAAGACAATAACCTGCACCGTGACCCGCTGAATCCGTTTTTCAGTGTGCAGGGCGGAAAAATCCGTTCGCGGGGGATTGAGCTGGAAACCAAAGCGGCGCTGACCTACAACTGGAACCTGATCGCCGGCTATGCTTATACCGATACCCGTTTCCGTCAGCAGGCGGAGAATACCAATCATCACCCCGCGATGGTACCGGCGCATACCGCCTCTCTGTGGACAGATTATACCTTTGACAGCACGCCGCTCAGCGGCCTGACTATCGGCGGCGGCGTACGCTATAACGGCAAAACACAGGGGGATGATGCCAACAGCTTCACTGTTCCCGCCTATACCGTGGCGGATATGATGCTGCGCTACCGGCTTGATAACCTCCCGGCTCTTGAAGATGCGGAGATCGCGCTGAATATCAATAACCTGTTCAATAAACACTATGTATCTGCCTGCTTTACGGATGCAGCATGCAGTTGGGGCAATGACCGGCAGATAACCACCACACTGACCCTTCACTGGTAAAACAGATAAAAAAGGGGGATTCCGCAATAAACCGGAATCCCCGAAAAGGCGGGATCACTAAGAGAGACCGCTGCCCGCCGCAGCGCACTGCACATCAGGCCTTATTCATCGCCTGAGTAAAAAATTCATCACTGTAAGCCTGTGCGAAGTGGAAGGAGGCCATCCGCTCAGCCAGACGGAAGAACGCTTCCACTTCCTGTGCATTGAGGATTTTCCGGTCGCGGATGCGTGTTTCCAGCTCAGCCAGAGCGTTACGGGATAACCGGGTCACTTCCGGAAGATCAAAACCGGTCAGCATGCCGTTTTGTTTGCGGATCACACCGTCGGCCAGCACAGTATCGATATCACCGGTATGTGTCATCTGCACCACACTGCCTGCGGCGTGCACCGGTGCCACAAAACCATCTCTGTGGCGGATAATAATGATGTCCGCTTTTTTCCCGGCCACCAGCGAGCCGATCTCGTTTTCCATGCCCAGCACCTGTGCTGCGCCGAGGGTCGCCCAGTGCAGAGCCTCGCGGACAGTCGGGGTAATTTCAAACGGCATAGTATCGCGCTGATGTACTTTTTCATTCGCCAGTGCACGTTCAATCTGCAGTGCCATATTCATCTGAGTGAACAGATCATCTGTTGTCACACCGGTGAAATCCGTTCCGAGTGCAAACGGGATCCCATACTCCGCACAAGGCTGATAAGGCAGGAACCCCATCCCCATCTGTAACTCGCTGGACGGCGTGCTCGCCACATGGCCGCCGCTTTTGGCGATCAGTTTCCAGTCTTCGCCGGTCAGCCCGTTACTGTGGGCGTGGATATGTCCCGGCAGCAGTAAACCGTGGTCGTCCAGTTCACGCAAACCACGCAGCAGAACCGAGGTTTTGGCCGCCCCGGTGTGTGAGGCGTGTTTCAGGCCGAGACCATCCGCCAGACGGATCTGTTTTGCCGATTCAGCAAACGGCACCGTACCGGGATCGGAAATCAGCATCCCGGCTGTCAGCCGATCCTGGTCGCGGAACAGGGTTTCAGAGATCTCACGGGCACAATCACGCCGTGCATCCATGGAAGCAAAACCGGCGGGTTTAAAATCATACACCTGCATACCATAACCGTAGACACCACGGATGCCGCTGTCCTTCATAGCAGCAACAGCATTAGCGGCATGTTCCGGTGAGTTAACACAGTCATTCACCTCATAAACCGTTGTCGTACCGGCATTCAGAGCGCTGATATTACCGTTCAGAACCGCCGCATACATATTGTCTGCCGTCATCATTGCGCCGAATGCATGGAAGGTATTGATAAGAAATGCCGGTAACGACTCTTCCGCCGAAACACCACGGAACAGTGCCATCCAGTTATGGCGGTGCGCATCGATCATGCCCGGTGTGACAATCGCCCCTTGTGCATCAATCACCTGCGCATCGGTGTGGTGATCAAATGCCTGTATATCCGCACTGATTGCGCTGATCCGGTTGCCCTCGATCAGTATCGCGCCGTTGATAATATCGCCGGTGGCATCATCCATTGTGATGATTGTGCCGCCGCGAATGATTTTTTTATTCTTTTCCATGCAGGCCTCTCTGGTTAATATCAAAAATGTACTATACAGTACATTATAATCTGATTATAAAATCAACCTGTAAATCGGCAGCATAAAATCCATCTCATTTTCCGGGAAAAAAACACGTTTATTCTCCCTTCCGGGATAAAAAAGAAAATAATTCTTATTTTTCAGCAAAATATCCCGTGATTTCTGACAGGAAAAAATAAGAAATCCGCGCGTTTTTACCTCATTTTTTGCGCCGTACTGACATAAAAACTCAGCACAAAACATCAACAAAGTATAAAATAAAGGTCTTAAGCACTGAAATAATCCCCCGGAAAGATCACTCCCGAAGAAAAATAACCAAACCAACCCGTTGTTATCTCTGCTGTTATTGTCATGTGCTTATAAATTAATTTAATTAATTGATAAAGTTTTCTCTATAGTTTCCGATAACCAGTCATTTACTGAGTATCCGGAGGAATGATGCTTCTGCGCAGCATTAAAATCAGTACGAAACTCTTCGTGGCTTTTGGCTTTTCCATTCTGCTGATGGTCATCAGCGCCACACTGTCGGTTGTCAGCCTGAATAACGCCAATGACGGCATCCGCGATATCCTGGACGAGGATTATCCGATCACGGTAAAAGCAAACTTACTGATTGATTATTTTCATGATTTTGTCGGCATTCAGCAACTCCTGCTGCTGGATGATAAAAATCCTCAGATTCGTCAGCTGGCCGCCGGTGCTTCTGAAACCAGTAAAAAAATCACCCTGATTCTGGATGAATTTAATGAGACGCTGAAGGATGAGGCATCTCAGAACATCCTGAAAGAGATCCGCTCAGTCCGCCAGCAGTACCTCACCTCACAGCGCCGTATGGTTCAGTTTTCACAAAACGGAGATGAAGCCTCTGCAATCAATGAGATGGTGAATACCACAGCCGGTATTCAGCGCGCTTACCGCGACAATGTGATGCAGTTAATCGCCATTCAGGATGCGCATATGAAAGAGGCGGGAAATCAGGTGGAAAGTAATTTCAAAACCAACCGCCTCCTGCTGATCACTCTGACTATCATCAGTGCCATCATCAGTGCCGTACTGGCGCGGATTATTGTGGTCAGTATCACCCGTCCGCTGGACAAAGCCGTCACGCTTGCCCGTGCCATTGCACAGGGGGATCTGACACAGCAGGTCAATGTCACACATCATGATGAAACCGGGGTGCTGCTTAATGCCCTGGCTGAAATGCAGGTTCATTTGCAGGATATCGTAACAGAGGTGAAAAACGGCGCAGTCAGCCTGTCTGCCACCGCAGAGCAGATTGTTGCCGGTAACCAGAACCTGGCCGCCCGCACGGAAGAACAGGCCGCGTCAGTGGAGGAAACTGCCGCCTCAATGGAGCAGATCACCGCGACAGTGAAAAATACCGCCGCCAATACCCTTAAGGCAACCGCACTGTCGGCGGATACCGCCGGGGTGGTGAAACACAACGGCGAAATGATGGAGCAGGTGACGGATAAAATCCGTATGATCAACACGACGGCCACCCGGATGTCAGATATTATCAATCTGATTGATTCTATTGCGTTCCAGACCAATATTCTGGCGCTGAATGCCGCTGTGGAAGCCGCCAGAGCCGGTGAGCACGGACGCGGTTTTGCGGTGGTGGCCGGTGAAGTCCGCCTGCTGGCACAGCGCAGTGCCGATTCAGCCGGTGAGATCCGCACCCTGATTGAAAACTCTGCCGGTCAGACCCGCGAGGGGCTGCAACTGGTGGAGGAAGCCGCTGAATCACTGCGCGGTATTGTCAGTAACGTCAGCCAGATGGCTGATTTACTGCATGAGATAGGCCACGCCAGTCATGAACAGACTGACGGGATCACTCAGATCAACAGTGCTATCGGGCTGATTGATTCCGCTACCCAGCAGAATGCCACCCTGGTGGAACAGTCTGTTGCCGCAGCCTCCTCCCTGAATGAGCAGGCCGGTACACTCAATGAGATGGTTGGTGTCTTTCAGCTTGCCGGAACGCCGTCTTCAGTATCTTAATGATTAACGGGCAGATAACGGGCATGACTGCCCGTTATCACTGTTCCGGATGGTTGTCAGAGAAAACCGTACATGGCGGAAAAGAACCAGCCGCACACACAGGAAACCCCGACACCGATCAGTCCCGGCGCAATAAAGCTGTGGTTAATCACAAAGCGCCCGATTTTGGTGGTACCTGAGCGGTCGAACTGGATAGCCGCCAGGTCACTCGGGTAGGTCGGCAGAATATAGTAGCCGTAACAGGCCGGTGCGGATGCCACAATATAAGCCGGATTGACCCCGATCATCAGCGCGAGCGGAACCACTGCCGCCAGAGCCGCCGCCTGCGAGTTGACAAACTTGGACACCAGCAGCAGCACCACTGCGTAAGCCCACGGATACTCTTTGACCAGCGATCCCAGCACACCCTCAATCTGCTCAAGGTGAGCACCGAACATGGTTTCCGCCATCCACGCGATACCGTAAACCGCCACAATCGCGATCATCCCCGAGCGGAATACTTCATTCTTCGAAATAGATGCCGGTTTGGTATCGGTAAAGATAATAATTAATGCCCCTGCCAGCAGCATAAAGATCTGAATCACCAAAACCATCGACAGCGGCTTGCCGTCAAAAACCGGCCGCAGCCACGAAAATGCCCCCAGTGATGCAACGACCGCGATAGAGGCCAGAAAGATCCACATTGCCAGCCAGTTACTGGCCGGTAATTTTTTATTGAGCAGGGTGGCGGTATCGCCGTAGACGTATTTCCGGTTCTCCGGTTTTGCGATAAATGACTGAAATTCCGGATCCTTATCCAGGTCTTTACCGCGATACCAGCTGAAGATACCGATGCACAGTATCCCGATCAGGGTGGATGGAATGGTGATCGCCAGCAGGTCAACAAAGCTCAGATGTTTGCCGTTGATGGTCACATCCCCCAGCATGGCGACCAGGGAGACCACCGCAACCGACACCGGGCTGGCGATTATCCCCATCTGGGAGCCTATTGTACTGGCCGCCATCGGCCTTTCCGGGCGGATATTATTTTTAATCGCGACATCATAAATGATAGGTAAGATGGTATAGACGACGTGCCCGGTACCGCACAGAATAGTCAGCAGACAGGTCACAAACGGCGCCACAATAGAGACATATTTCGGGTTACGCCGCAAAAGACGCTCTGCTATCTGCAGCATCACATCCAGTCCTCCGGATGCCTGCAAGGTAGCCGATGCCGCCACGACCGCAATAATCACCAGCATTACATCCACCGGCGGCTTTCCGGGCTTTAAGTGGAAGACAAAAACCAGCAGCACCAGGCCAATCCCGCCCAGTAAACCCAGGGCAATCCCGCCTTTACGCGCCCCGTAAAACAGACAGATCAATACCACGACAAGCTGGATAGCAAAATCCATAACTAACTCCTTTTAGGTACTTAAAAATCCGTGGGTCTGTATCACCTGGTTTCACTATAAAGCGCACAAAATAACAATTTTTTGATGTAAACGATAAAAACTGCCGGAAAACAGAACAGTTTTCCTATAACAGTGACGGAGGTAAAAAAAAGGCCGGAGAGGTATTCAGGGAACGGATACAAACCGGTAACCGATACCGGTTTCAGTGATGAAATGCTGAGGACGGGCCGGATCCGTTTCCAGTTTCTGGCGCAGATGTCCCATGTAAATACGCAGGTAGTGGGCGTGTTCGACGGCGTTCGGCCCCCACACTTCATTGAGCAGTTGCCGCTGAGTCAGTACTTTGCCGCTGTGGCCGATAAGAATGGTCAGCAGGCGGAATTCAATCGGTGTGAGATGCACTTCCTCCCCGCCTTTCCTGACCTGACGCCCGGCAATATCCACACAGATATCCCCGAATTCATAAACAGGATCATTTTTTTCGCTGCCGGGATAGCGGCGCATCAGCACCCGCAGCCGCGCCTGTAACTCCCCGACACCAAAGGGTTTGGTCATATAGTCATCCGCCCCGGCATCCAGGGCGGCAATTTTGTCATGCTCACTGTCACGGGCGGAAAGCACCAGCACCGGCACGGAACTCCACTGACGGAATTCCTGCACAAAGGTGATGCCGTCACCGTCCGGCAGACCCAGATCAAGGATCACCAGATCCGGTTTGCGGGTCGCCGCTTCCACCAGCCCGCGTGCCAGGTCTTCCGCTTCAAACACACGCACAGAATCCCCTTCCAGCGCAGTGCGCAGAAGGCGGCGGATCCCTTTTTCATCTTCAATAATCAGTACAGTGGTCACAACGGGTTATCATCTTCATCAATCACGGGCGGGTCTTCACAGGGTAGACGGATATGGAAGCTTGCGCCACCCCCGTCACGGTTTCCGGCTAAAATAGTGCCGCCGTGCACTTCCGCAATCGCCCGGCAGATAGCCAGCCCGAGGCCGATCCCCGGAATGGCGGATTCTTTCTGGCCGCGCGAAAATTTCTCAAATATCTGTGCTTCCTGTCCGGCCGGGATGCCCGGGCCGTTATCCCACACTTCAATATCAATCATATTGTCCGACAACCGCGAGCGGATGCCAATCTGCGCCTGCGGCCCGGCATATTTTATCGCGTTTTCCAGCAGATTGATCAACACCCGTTCAAACAGCGGGCCGTCCGCACAAATCAGCTGCATCGGGTCATTGAGGTCAATCTGCACCGAATCCGTATCAAAACGCGGTTTCAGCATTTGCAGGGCACTGCCGATCACCTCTTCCAGCGGTAGCCACTCTTTATTGAGATTAAAGCCGCCGGACTGGATCCGCGCCATATCCAGCAGGTTATTGACCAGCCGCGTGGTGCTGAGGATATGCTGGCGGATCTCATTGGCCTGCGCGGCATACGGTGAACCTTCGCTGGTCAGATCCAGCGTCAGGATCTCCGCCTGACCAAACAGTACAGTCAGCGGCGTGCGCAGATCATGGGACAGCGCCGCCAGCAGCGAGTTGCGCACCTGCTCGCGTTCACTGACCAGCCGCGACTGCGCCTCGCGTTCTGTCAGCGTGCGGCGTTCCAGCGCCCCCGCTGCCAGCAGGATCAGGGTTTCCAGCAGCCGCTGCTGTTCGGGGATCAGCAGCTGACGGCGGTTATACGGCTCCACAATCACCACGCCGTACACTTTCTCTGTCGTGCAGACCGGCAGGATCTGATACGGCACACCGGGCAGAGTACCGGTGCCGAACCCGGCGGGCTGGCCTTTGTCATAACTCCAGCGGATGATGGCATCGTCACGGCCGTTATCCGCCACCCCGCCCCCTGCCGGGATCAGGTTACCCTGCTCATCCGGCAGCAGCATTTCGCAGCGGGCATGCAGGCTGTGGCTGATAAAGTGGCAACTGACAGAGGCAATATCATCAGATTCCCGCGCCACCGCCAGCGCTTTCGACATTTCATACAGATGCCAGGTGCGCTGCTCGCGGTAACGTGCCACCCTGGCCTGATAGCGGACACCGGCAGTCAGGCTGCCGATCACCAGCCCGACGGTCATCATCACCGCGAAGGTGAGCAGATACTGCATATCCGAAACGGCCAGCGTGCCTTTCGGGTTGATAAGAAAGATATCAAAGCTGATAACGTTAATAATGGTGGCAAACACAGAAGGCCAGCGCCCGTAAAACCGCGCCACCACCACCACGCCCAGGATATAGAGCATTACCAGGTTGGCGTTATCAAAGGCCATCAGCCAGTGATGCGCCATAAGGGTAGTGACGGCGCAAATCAGTGCCGCGACAACACAACCCTGTAAATCGGTTTTGTGTTTATCCAGGAACGGCCGGTTGTCGCTGAATTTCTCACGGTTTTCCGGCTGCCGGTCCTGCGGGGCGATCATCACCACATCCAGATCAGCGGCACTACGGCTGAGCTGTTCCTGTAATTTGTCGCGCCGCCACCAGGATGTCCGCTCATGGCGGACAATCATAATTTTGCCGAGGTTATTTTCACGCGCATAGCGGATCACCGCGCGGCCCTCTTCCGGCTCCGCCAGCGTTGCCGTGGTGGCTCCCAGTTGCTGCGCCAGCGACAGGGTGGTGAGGATAGTACGCCGCTGCGGTGACGGCAGCTTATGCCGTGCGGGGGTTTCGACAAAAATGGCATGCCAGTCACTGCCGAGCCGTGCCGCCAGCCGGGCTGCGGCACGCACCAGTTTTTCATTGCCGCCGTCCGGACGCAGACAGACCAGAATCGCATCCCGGGTGTGCCAGACTTTCTCCTGACCTTTCCGCTCCCGCCAGGCACGCATTTGTTCATCGACACGGTCAGTGGTCCGCCGCAGCGCCAGTTCACGCAGTGCCAGCAGATTGCCTTTGCGGAAAAAGTGCTCGATCGCCCGCTCCGCCTGAGCAGGGAGATACACTTTTCCCTCACGCAGTCTGTCGAGCAGGTCGTCCGGCGTTAAATCCACCAGTACGATTTCATCGGCGGCATCAAACACCGGGTCCGGTACGGTTTCGCGCACACGAACACCAGTCACGCCGCCGACAATGTCGTTCAGGCTTTCCAGGTGCTGCACATTGATGGTGGTGAGGACATCGATCCCGGCATTGAGCAGCTCTTCCACATCCTGCCAGCGTTTCGGGTGGCGGGCGCCGGGGATGTTGGTGTGCGCCAGTTCGTCCATCAGGATCACCGCCGGATGGATCGCCAGCGCGCGGTCGAGATCAAACCCCGCCACCTGCCGCCCCCGGTAGTTATGCTTTTTCAGCGGCAGGATGCGCAGCCCTTCCAGCAAGGCAGCGGTTTCACTGCGGCCGTGGGTTTCCACCACCCCGGCCAGCACATCAATGCCCTGCTCACGCAGCCGCTGCGCCTCTTTCAGCATGGCGTAGGTTTTCCCGACACCCGCACAGGCACCGAAGAAAATCTTCAGTTTCCCGCGCGGGCGCTCTGTGACCTGTGCCAGTAACTGGTCAGGATCGGGACGCAGTGGCTCATCATACATAATGCTGTCCTTCCGTTAGTTCAGGCTGGTTTTGTCCGCCGCATGTGCATCCAGCGCCAGATTCAGTGCCAGCACATTCACGACCGGCACACCGGTAAACGCAGGCACCGGAGTGGTGATATGTTCGCGGATCAGTTTCTCCACCTCCGCCTGTGTCATATTACGCGCTTTGGCCACCCGCGCGGCCTGCCAGTAAGCGGCATCCGGAGAGATATCCGGATCCAGCCCGCTGGCAGAGGCGGTCACCAGGTCAACCGGCACCGGGCGGGAAGCATCCGGGTTTTCCGCCCTTAATGTTTCTGCCCGCTGCGCCACCCGCTGTAACAGTTCCGGGTTGCCGGTGCTCAGGTTGCTGCCGCCGGAACTCAGGGCGTTATACGGATGCTCTGCTGTTTCTGACGGGCGTCCGTGAAAATAACCGGGCTGTGTGAACTGCTGGCCGATCAGCGCCGAGCCTTTGACTTCGTTATTCACTTCAATCAGTGAGCCGTTGGCCTGGCGGGCAAACCACCACTCCCCGAGCGAGGTGGTCAGCAGAGGATAAAATACCCCTGTTACCAGTGCCAGAACCAGAAATATTATGATTGCAGGACGTATCTGACTCATTGTTTATCCTTATACTAACCCTGTCAGGGTCAGTAACATATCTATCAATTTTATACCGATAAACGGCACAACCAGGCCACCCAGTCCGTAGATCCACAGATTACGGCGTAACATCTGTGCGGCGCTCAGGGCATGGTACGGCACCCCTTTCAGCGCCAGCGGGATCAGAAAGACAATAATCAGGGCGTTGAAGATAACCGCACTTAACATGGCGGAATCCGGCGAGTGCAGACGCATGATATTGAGTGCATCCAGCTGCGGATAGGTCACCGCAAACGCCGCCGGGATAATGGCAAAATACTTGGCGATATCATTGGAGATACTGAACGTGGTCAGCGAGCCGCGTGTCATCAGCATCTGTTTACCGATATGCACCACCTCAATCAGCTTGGTCGGGTTGGAGTCCAGATCGACCATATTCCCCGCCTCTTTCGCCGCCTGGGTGCCCGAGTTCATCGCCACCGCGACATCCGCCTGTGCCAGTGCCGGCGCATCATTGGTGCCGTCGCCGGTCATTGCCACCAACCGCCCTTCTTTCTGATACTGACGGATCAGCGCCAGTTTGGCTTCCGGGGTGGCTTCCGCCAGGAAATCATCCACACCGGCCTCGGCAGCAATCGCCGCAGCCGTCAGCCGGTTATCCCCTGTGATCATCACAGTTTTGATCCCCATCTGGCGCAGTTGTGCAAAGCGTTCGCGGATCCCGCCTTTTACGATATCTTTCAGGGCGATCACCCCGAGCACGCGATGCTCTTCGGCCACTACCAGCGGGGTTCCGCCGCTGCGTGCAACCTCTTCCACCAGTTTGTCGACCTGTGCCGGAAAATGACCGTGGTTAGCCTCAATATAGCGGCGGATAGCATCGACAGAACCTTTACGGATAGTGCGCCCGTCCACATTGATGCCGCTCATGCGGGTCTGGGCGGTAAACGGGATAAAAGTCGCATTCAGGCTTTCCAGATCACGCGCCCGCAGGCTGAAACGCTGTTTTGCCAGCACCACGATACTGCGTCCTTCCGGGGTTTCATCCGCCAGTGATGACAACTGAGCTGCATCTGCCAGCGTTCTTTCATCCACACCGGATGCAGCCAGGAAAGCAGAGGCCTGGCGGTTACCCAGTGTGATGGTGCCGGTTTTGTCCAGCAACAGCACGTCCACATCCCCGGCAGCTTCCACGGCACGGCCGCTGGTGGCGATGACATTGGCGGCCAGCATACGGCTCATCCCTGCCACACCAATAGCTGAAAGCAGGCCGCTGATGGTAGTCGGGATCAGACAGACCAGCAGGGCAATCATCACTGTCAGAGTGACCGGATGGCCGGTATAGGCGGTAAACGGCCAGAGTGTCGCCACCGCCAGCAGGAACACAATACTCAGTGCGGCCAGCAGGATGGTCAGGGCAATCTCATTCGGCGTTTTGCTGCGTTTCGCACCTTCGACCATGCTGATCATGCGGTCAAGGAAGCTGTCACCCGGGTTGGCACTGCACTCAATAATCAGCCAGTCGGACAGAATCCGGGTACCGCCGGTAACAGAAGCAAAATCGCCGCCGGATTCGCGGATCACCGGCGCGGATTCACCGGTAATGGCGCTCTCATCCACAGATGCACCGCCTTCCAGCACGGTACCGTCACACGGGATCAGATCCCCTGCTTCCACCAGTACCAAATCCCCTTTGCGCAGGGTATCAGCGGAGACCATATCAAAACCGCTGTCGCGCTGTGCCGCATGCAGACGCCGTGCGCGGCTGGTTTTTTTCATTCCTTTCAGGCTGTCGGCCTGCGCTTTGCTGCGCCCTTCCGCCAGCGCTTCGGCGAAGTTGGCAAACAGCACGGTAAACCACAGCCACAGGGCGACGGTGAGGGTAAATCCGCCGTTACCGCTGATAAATCCGCTGAACATCCCGGCGGCCAGCAGTGTGGTCAGCAGGCTGCCGCACCAGACAATAAACATCACCGGGTTCTGCCACTGCACCACCGGCGAGAGCTTGCGGAATGCATCCGGCAGTGCGCGGCGCACCAGTGCGGGTTCAAATAATCGCTGTGTCTGACGACTCATGGTGTTCTCCCGTCAATCACTTAAGTAAATCAAGAAATTCCGCCACCGGCCCCAGTGCCAGTGCAGGAACAAAGGTCAGTGCGCCGATCAGCAATATTGCGGCGATCAGCAGCCCGGTAAACAGCGGCCCGGTTGTCGGCAGTGTGCCTGCCCCGGCGGTCCGGATGGTTTTGCTGACCAGCGAGCCTGCCAGCATCATCACCAGCGCAATCACCACGAAGCGGCCCGCGAGCATGCAGAATGCCAGCAGCAGGTTCCAGAACGGGGTGTTGGTACTCAGCCCGGCAAAGGCACTGCCGTTATTGTTTGAAGCGGATGAGAGGGCATACAGCACTTCACTGAAGCCGTGAGCGCCCGGATTGAGCATCGCGCCGCGTCCGGCCTCCGTCATCATAGCCAGCGCCGTGCCGCCGAGAACCAGCGCCGGGGTGACCAGAATCGCCAACGCGGTCAGTTTCATCTCCCGCACCTCGATTTTTTTGCTGAGGTATTCCGGCGTGCGGCCAATCATCAGTCCGGCGATAAAAACGGCGAGGAAAACAAACAGCATCATTCCGTAGAAACCGGCACCCACACCGCCGAAGATCACTTCACCGATCTGCATCAGCCACAGCGGCACAAGACCGCCCAGCGGAGTCAGGGAGTCATGCATACTGTTTACCGCACCACAGGAGGCGGCGGTGGTCACGGCCACAAACAGCCCGGTGGCAAGGATACCGAAGCGGCTCTCTTTCCCTTCCATATTGAAGGTGCTGTCGATCCCCATCCCCGCAAAAGCCGGATTACCGTGAGTTTCGCTCCACATCACCGCCACAGCGGCGGCAACAAAGACAATGGTCATCGCGGCCAGCAGTGCACGGCCCTGGCCCGGGTTACCGGCACAGCGCCCGAATGCAAAACAGAGTGCCGCCGGGATCAGGAAAATCGCCAGCATCTGCACAAAGTTGGTCAGTGCGGTCGGGTTTTCAAACGGATGCGCTGAGTTGGCACCGAAGAAGCCGCCGCCGTTGGTACCGAGCAGTTTAATCGCTTCCTGGGAGGCCACCGGCCCCATCGGCAGCACCTGCTGCACGCCTTCCGGGGTGATAATGGTCTGGTAGTCATGGAAGTTCTGAATCACGCCCTGCGAAATAAAGAACAGCGCAATAATCACGGAGAGCGGCAGCAGCAGCCACAGCGTGATACGGGTCAGATCCGCCCACGCATTGCCGAGTGTCTGCACAGAACGGCGGCACAGAGCGCGGATCAGGGCAAACGCCACAGCAATACCGGTGGCGGCAGACAGGAAGTTCTGTACTGTCAGTCCGGCCATCTGACTGAAATAGCTGACTGCGGATTCTCCGCTGTAAGACTGCCAGTTGGTATTAGTGACAAAACTGACCGCCGTGTTCAGCGCCAGATCCCATGACATCCCCGGGAAGTGACGCGGATTGAGCGGTAAATCCGCCTGCAGCATCAGGATCGCCGTCAGGAAAATCAGTCCCAGCGCATTAAACAGCAGCAGTGCTGTCAGATATCCCTGCCAGCGCATCTCGTCGCGGCCAATCCCCGCAAAGCGCCACAGCACACCTTCCACACGGCGCAGAACCGGCAGCGGTGTACCGTCAATAAAGCAGACCAGCAGGTTACTGAGCAGTTTTGCCGCAATCAGCAAAACAATCAGAAACCCGGCGATAAGTAAAAAGGCATTCGCGGCCATCAGAATTTCTCCGCATTAATCAGGGCATAAAGGAGGTATGCCAGCAGCAGTAATGTACCGGCGATGCCTGCAATAAGAGCCAGACTCATAACTTGTCCTTACATGTGTGAGGTATTCATCATTGAGTCTAGAAAAGCGGGTGCAAAGATGTCGCAAAATTCGGCGGGAAAGGTATAAAAAAAGTATAAAAATGCGGGTTTCCGTAAACCCGCCCTGTTATCAAAGATCCAGATGGAAAAACTGATGATGTTCACCGGCCTGATAATCACCAAACGCCGATCCGGCCTGAAAACCGCAGCGCCGGTACAGTGCCAGTGCCGGTTCAAAATCCGGATGGCAGCCGGTCTCCAGGCTCAGGCACGTCATGCCGCTCTGTTTTGCCTGTGCAATAATATGCAGCAACAGCAGTTTACCCGCCCCTTTGCCGCGAAAATCCGGGTGAGCCCGCATTGATTTTATTTCGCCCTGTGCGGCGGAAATTTGTTTCAGCGCCCCGACCGCTGCGATACGGTCACCGGCCCATACACTCCAGACACGGATGTTATCCGCCCGCAGGCCGTTTTTACCGAGCGCGTAAACATGCTCCTGCGGCGTATTCTGTGCCATTCCCTGTAAATGCAGAGTAATCAGTGCGCCGGTTTGTGGTGAGGATAAATCATCCGTTTTTATTACAAAATCATATTCAGTCATCAGTGCCTCTTATCGCTGCAAACGGGAAAGCCCCGGCTGTCAGTTATCATTGCTGCAATAATCATTCCGCTTTTGCTGCCCGCCGGATCCGCCGGTTTCCGTTGCGGAAAATACTGCCCTGCACCATTGCAGTGCACCATCAGAGAGCATCCGCCCATAAATACGTAGTCCCGGACTGATTTACCCGGACTTATCCGCCCCTTACACTGATCACGTTCAGGGCGTAATATCCGCAGGAAAATCAATAACAGGATGTGTAATAAAAACCGCTATAACCGCAGGACTCCTGTTTGCTGTACTGTTTGCCGCCGCCCCGCTTCAGGCAAAACAGGCAGCAATACAGCAGACCGAAGCCAGAGCACTGAGCGGCAATATTACCGCGCAGATAACGCTGGCCGATACCTTCCGCACAAAACAGGATATTGTGCAGGCCAAATACTGGTACCGGAAAGCGGCGGAACAGAACAATCCTTATGCCCAGAATGAGCCGGGAAAACTGATCCTGCTCAGCAATCACTCCGTGACAGCATTACAGGAAGCCAGAGTCTGGTTCGAGAAAGCCGCATCACAGAATCAGCCGGATGCGCTTTATCAGCCGGGGTGATGTATTATCGCGGAAAAGGTTGTGAACGCGATGATTGCGCCATTGCCCGGAGTTTTTATGAGAGAGCGGCAGCACAGTCACACGGCTCCGCTCAGTTTTACCTCGCGATGATGTATCTCCGGGGACACGGCGTGGCGCAGGATTACGAAAAAGGTGTGGCACTGATGAAAGCCTCCTGTGAAAACGGTGAGCCGGAAGCCTGCCCGTGGGTCAGAAATCTGACAGAAAATGAGGACAAATTCCGTCAGATTTTTTCCGGAAAACCGTCATCCGATCAGCCGCCCAGATAGGCACTCCTGACCGCTTCATTCACCAGCAGTGCCTGACCGGTATCCTCCAGTACGACCCGCCCGTTTTCAAGCACATAACCTCTGTCTGCCAGTTTCAGCGCCTGGTTGGCATTCTGTTCGACCAGGAAGATAGTCATACCCGCATCACGCAGTTCACGGATGGTATCGAAAATCTGCATGATGATAATCGGCGCCAGCCCGAGGGACGGTTCATCCAGCAGTAACAGCTGAGGGCTGCTCATCAGCGCACGGCCGATAGCCAGCATCTGCTGTTCACCGCCGGACATTGTTCCCGCCCGCTGATGACGCCGCTCCTGAAGCCTAGGGAAAAGCTCATATACCTGAGCAATCCGTGCCTGATACTGCGTTTTGGATGCAAAAAATCCGCCCATGGCCAGATTCTCTTCCACCGTCATCCGCCCGAACACGCGCCGCCCTTCCGGCACCAGTGCAATGTCTTTGCGCATGATCTGCGCCGTCGGCAGTGCAGTGATGTTTTCCCCGAGATAGCGGATCTCGCCGGTGGTCGCCCGCGGTTCCCCGCACAGCGTGCTCAGCAGTGTGGTTTTCCCCGCACCGTTCGCGCCGATCAGAGTGACTATTTCCCCTTTGCGCACCGACAGGCTGACTTCATGCAGTGCCTGAATTTTGCCGTACTGCGCGGAGACATTTATAAATTCCAGCATCAGTATGCCTCCCCCAAATACGCGCGGATCACATCCGGATGATTGCGGATCGCCGCCGGGGTGCCGCTTGCCAGCGGCGTTCCCTGGTTCACCACATAGATCCGGTCTGAAATTCCCATCACCAGTTTCATATCATGTTCGATCAGCAGGACAGACACGCCGTGCTCCGCCCGCAGTTCCGCGATCAGTGCATCCAGATCGTCCGTTTCTTTCGGGTTCAGCCCGGCCGCCGGTTCATCCAGCATCAGAATATCCGGCCGGGTCACCATACAGCGGGCGATTTCCAGCCGCCGCTGCTGACCATACGCCAGGTTACCTGCCTGCCGGTTTGCCAGTGACGTCAGCCCGATTCTGTCCAGCCACATCACTGCGCGTTCCGTGGCTTCGCGCTGATCACGGCGGAATGAGGGCAGCGTCAGCAGCCCGGCGAGTAATCCGCTTTTATGATGCTGATGCTGTGCCACCAGCAGGTTTTCAATCACCGTCATTTCCCGGAATAAACGTACATGCTGGAAAGTGCGGATCATGCCGAGACGGGCAATCGCCTGTCCGGATAATCCCTGCACCGGTTTTCCGCGCAGCAGGATCTGCCCGTCCGCCGGTTTGTAGAAGCCGGTCAGACAGTTGAAGATCGTGGTTTTTCCCGCGCCGTTGGGGCCGATCAGAGAGACTATCTCGCCCCGGTTCAGTTCCAGCGACACATTGTTCACCGCCAGCAACCCGCCGAAACGCATGGTCAGGCCGGAGACCTGCAATAAGGTATCGGTCATTGCGCACCTCCGGTTTTTTCCGCATCCGTTGTGCTGACTTTCAGGTGCGGGCGCGACACCGGCAGTAATCCCTGCGGCCGCCAGACCATCATCAGCACCATCAGCGCCCCGAGCAACAGCATGCTGTAAGCATTCAGATCGCGCATCATTTCCCGGGAAACCACCAGGATAACGGCGGCCAGAATCACCGAGGTTTGTGAGCCCATCCCTCCCAGCACCACAACAGCCAGCACAAAGGCTGATTCCGTAAAGGTAAAGGATTCCGGGCTGATAAAGCCCTGACGGGCGGCAAATAAAGTGCCCGCCACCCCGGCAAAGGCGGCACTGATGGTAAATGCCGTCAGTTTGATACGTGTCGGGCTGAGTCCCAGCGAACGGCAGGCGATTTCATCCTCACGCAGCGCTTCCCAGGCCCTGCCCAGCGGCATCCTCAGTAACCGGCTGATAATAAACAGTGTTGCCAGTACCAGCAGCAATGCGACCAAATACAGGAAAATAATACGATCGCCCGGATCATACGCCAGGCCGAAGAAATTGTGGAACGTATCCCAGCCGCCCTCTTTGGCGGTCCGGCTGAACTCCAGCCCGAACAGGGTCGGTTTCGGGATCTGACTGATGCCGTTCGGCCCGCCGGTAAACTCCGTATTATTCAGCAGCAGAATACGGACAATTTCCCCGAAACCGAGCGTCACAATCGCCAGATAATCCCCGCGCAACCGCAGCACCGGGAAGCCGAGCAGCAGCCCGGACAGCGCCGCGGCAATACCGGCCAGCGGCAGACTCTGCCAGAACCCCCAGCCGAAATAGTGGTTCATCAGCCCGTAAGTGTAGGCACCGATGGCGTAGAATCCGGCGTAGCCCAGCACCAGAAGGCCGGACAGCCCGACCACCACATTCAGCCCGAGGCCGAGCATCACATAGATAAGGGTTAAGGTGGCGATATCCACACTGCCGCGTGACACCATAAACGGCCAGATAATGGCAGCGAGAATAATCAGCCCGGCAATAATTTTCTGCGTATTGGTGGAACCGTCAAAACCCGGCAATGAGCAGCTGCTTTTCGGCAGACGCGCCGTCAGTTTTTTCAGTGACGGGCGCACCAGCTGAAAAATAAAGACAATCACACAGCCGGTACCGATCCACTCCCAGCGGACAGCATCGGCGTTGCGGACAATCAGACGGGTACCATCGAGGGACAATTGCAGCCCCATCATCACGGAGGCCAGCACAAACAGCGTTGCGGTGGCGACAATGGCGTTGATCCAGTGAGATTTAGTCATACCTTTTCAACCTCCGGACGCCCGAGGATCCCGGTCGGCATCACCAGTAACACAAGGATAAGCAAGCCGAATGAAACCACATCTTTATATTCCGTACTGAAATAGGCGGAGGTCATGGCTTCTGATACGCCGAGGATCACCCCGCCGATCATCGCCCCCGGAATACTGCCGATCCCGCCGAGAACCGCTGCGGTAAAGGCTTTCATCCCGGCCATAAAGCCGATGTACGGGTTGATCACGCCGTAAAACTGCCCCAGCAGCACCCCGGCCACCGCCGCCATCGCCGCACCGATCACAAAGGTCAGTGCAATCACGCGATCGGTGTTGATCCCGAGTAAACCGGCCATTTTCAGATCTTCCGCACAGGCACGGCAGGCGCGTCCCATCCGTGAGTAACGGATAAAGAGGGTCAGCGCCAGCATTGCCAGCACCGTCACCACCCAGATAGTGATCTGCATGGCAGAAACCGTGGCCGAGAAACCGCCGCTCTCCCCGAAGGTCCAGCGGCCGTTAATCAGCCCGGGCAGCGCGAGATCGCGGGAGCCCTGGGAAAGACTGACAAAGTTTTGCAGAAAAATGGACATCCCGATCGCCGAAATCAGGGCAATCAGCCGTTTTGAGTGACGGACGGGCCGGTAAGCGACCCGTTCGATACTCCAGCCATAGGCACTGGCAATAATTATCGCTGTAATAAATGCAGCGGTAATTAACAACCAGCCGACATCAATCCCCAGCATCATCAGCCCGGCAATCACAATAAACGAGACGTAACTGCCGATCATATACACTTCGCCGTGGGCAAAGTTAATCATACCGATAATGCCGTACACCATGGTGTAACCGATGGCGATCAGGGCATAGGTGCTTCCCAGCGTTAATCCGTTCAGCAATTGCTGCGTAAAATATAATAATTGTTCTGACATAGCGCACTCCCCTGAAACACACTGCCCGCATCAGTCACCGCTGCGGATCAGTTCAGCGGTGATGAGGTTCCGTCTTTGTGCCATTCAAATACGCCGAACTCGAAACCTTTCAGATCCCCGTTTGGTGTCCAGCTCAGTTCGCCCATTACGGTGTCAACCGGTTTGCCTTTCAGAT
Source organism: Morganella sp. EGD-HP17 (assembly GCF_000512315.2). Taxonomy (NCBI): domain Bacteria; kingdom Pseudomonadati; phylum Pseudomonadota; class Gammaproteobacteria; order Enterobacterales; family Morganellaceae; genus Morganella; species Morganella sp. EGD-HP17. Next base: position 10,212 of record NZ_AZRH01000001.1, on the reverse strand, counting down.
CAGCGGCCAGATCCGCTGGTTCCATGCTGCCGCTGCGCTGCATCGCGGTAGTCAGGGACTGTAATGCCGCATAGGTTGTCCAGACGAACGGCCCGGTGGAATCCAGTTTCTTCGCCGCCAGGGCATCCACCACCGGTTTGTTGGCAGGAACCTGGTCATAGCGTTTCGGCAGCGTCACCAGCATGCCTTCGGATGCGTCACCGGCAATGTTGGAGAGTGAGGAGTTACCCACGCCTTCCGGTCCCATAAAGCGGATATTCAGCCCCGCCTGTTTTGCCTGGCGTAAAATCTGTCCCATTTCCGGGTAGTAGCCGCCGAAATAGACAAAATCGACATTATCTTTCTTCAGGCGCGCCACCAGCGCGGAGAAATCTTTATCACCCGCCGTCACCCCTTCAAACAGCACTTCTTTCACCCCGGCTTTGTTCAGATTGTCTTTCACGGAACGCGCCAGGCCTTCACCGTACTGCTGTTTGTCATGCACCACGGCAATGCGCTGCGGTTTCACTTTTTCGAGGATATATTTTGCTGCGGTCGGGCCCTGGTCAGAATCCAGGCCGGTGGTACGCATGATCAGGTTGTAACCGCGCGTGGTTAAATCCGCATTGGTTGCCGCCGGGGTGATCATCAGGATCCCTTCATCCTCATAAATATCTGACGCAGGTTGTGTGGAGGAGGAGCAGAGGTGCCCGATCACATAGCGCATGCCGTCATTGATAACTTTGTTGGCCACCGCCACCGCCTGTTTCGGGTCACAGGCGTCATCGTATTCGGTGATCACCAGTTTATTGCCGTTAATCCCGCCTTTGGCGTTGATGTCCTCAACCGCCTGGCGGGCTCCGGTAAATTCCATATCACCGTATTGTGCGACCGGTCCGGACATAGCGCCCACCACCGCAACTTTAATATCTTCAGCGTACGCCGCTGCACTTAATGCACAGGATACAGCTCCGGCAATGATTGCCATTTTCATTGTTTTTTTCATCAGAACATCCCCATCGGTTAGCTTTGCAGTGACCGGACGGTCAGCATGTGCGGTATTTTCGGAATTCCGTTATAATGAGTCGTATTACATTAATTAATTCTTTATTTTCAGTTCATTAAACAGGATTTTTATTCTGAAAAGCAAATCAGAAAAGGAGATTATTGCATCATTAACAGGATAATATCCGGTTGCAATCGGGTGTTTTTTCGGCAAAAAACAGTGTTATAAACTGGTTAATGATTCGTTAAGGATAACTTAATGCGGAAATTCACCGCCGGAAAAATAGTTTTCCCCACTATTCCGATAGCAATTATCTCTCTTTATTATTAGATTCATCCGGCGAAGTATTAACCCGTTATCTGATTCAGTTTACTGATTGATTTATCCTGATCCGGGTTTTCTGTTCACTATGACTGATGGAATGGTCCGCGACATGAATAAACTAACGGGCATGCTCCTGCTCACTTTTACGCTGCCGCTGACCGCTGCGGCCGCCCCCCGGCCGCTGTGATGATGCGGCACAGGATATTAACCGGCAAAATACATTTATTATTACCGGCGCGAAATATTACGGGCCGGTAAAATCAATCACTATCACGTCTTACCACCCGATGGGGCTTATCCTGTGGGTGAAAGAAAAACTGCACTTCGGTCCGTGCAGCAATCTGACACAATATGATTATGAATACCGGGAAATGGCGATAGAAGAAGGTCAGGTGCCGATTACGATTACGCAAACCACGCAGATCGTGCCGGAAAAACCGGATCGTCAGCCTGACAGAATCCTATAAAACAATACCGGATAACCAATCCCGGCAATCAGAAACCCGCTACCGCTATCAGAATAACCGGCTGGTTTCGCCTACACCTGCTATAAATGGGATCTGTACGGAAACTGTGAATTACAAACCATGATCAAGGCCATTCAGCTGGAAGGCTCCGCCGCCATTCAAAGCAGCGGGATCACGCCGGAATCCCGCTACGAATATTACTGATTTATCCTATTTTCATCGCCAGTACAGCAGCGATATTGCGGGCGGCCACTTCAATATTAACCGCCGCCTGTGCCAGTGCCTCATCCAGAGAGCAAATCCGCGGGATCACGGAGAACACGGCATCAATACCGTGCTCATGCACGACCGCATAGTCCTCGCTCATCCCGCCTGCCAGCGCAATAACCGGAATTCCCCGCGCTTTTGCGGCTTTCGCCACACCCGCCGGGGTTTTTCCCTGAATCGTCTGGCTGTCCATCCGTCCTTCCCCGGTGATCACCAGGTCAGCATCTTTCACCACCGAGTTCAGATCCAGTGTTTCGATCACCATCTCAATTCCCGGCTGCATCCGCGCATCAAGCCATGCCATCAGCGGAACGCCCATGCCGCCTGCCGCTCCGGCACCGGCGACATCACTCAGTGACTTACCGGTCAGGGATTCAATTACCTCCCCGTAATGACGCAGCGCCGCATCCAGCTCGCTGACAATCGCCGGTGTCGCGCCTTTCTGCGGCCCGAAGGTGGCGGATGCTCCTTTCGGCCCGCACAGCGGATTATTCACATCACAGGCCACCACAAACTCTGTTTTCGCCAGACGCGGATCCAGCCCGGATAGATCCGCGGAAGCCAGTTTTGCCAGCGCACTGCCGCCGAACGGCAGTGAATTCCCCTGTTCATCGCGGAATACCACCCCCAGCGCCTGCATCATCCCGGCACCACCGTCATTGGTGGCACTGCCGCCGATGCCGAGGATTATTTTCTCCGCGCCGTCATCCAGTGCTGCCAGGATAAGTTCCCCGGTGCCGAAGGTGGTGGTCACACGCGGATCCCGCTGTGCAGGAGGTACCAGATGTAACCCGGAAGCTGCGGCCATCTCAATAATGGCCGTTTTACCGTCACCGGACAGCCCGTAAAACCCGGTCACTTTATTCCCCAGCGGGGCCGTAACTTCGGTTTCTTTCAGTGTTCCCTGTGTGGCTTCAATAATGGAGACCACTGTGCCCTCGCCACCGTCCGCCATCGGCAACTTGATGTACTGCGCATCCGGGAAAACGGTTCTGAAACCCGCTTCCACCGCATCGGCGACCTGAAGGGCGGTCAGACTCTCTTTAAATGAATCCGGAGCAATCACTATTTTCATACTTAATTCCTTTTACCCGCCAAACCCGAAGACACCGAAAATCAGTGTGGAGACAATAGCGATCACCAGACCCACCATGGTTTCGTAAGGCAGTAATTTCAGACGCTCATGAACCTGCATATTGACACTGCCGCCGGTCGCATGGAAGAAGCTGCCGTGCGGCATCTGGTCGAGCACCACCGCACCGGCGTGGATCATCGCCGCCCCGGCCAGCGCACTCACACCCAGATCAAGCAGCGTGGAGCTGAATACCGCAGACGCCACCGCCGTACCTGCTGTGGTGGACGCGGTTGCCATTGACATCAGTGCCCCGGAAATCGGTGCCAGCAGATAGGATGGCAGACCGGACGCCGTCAGGCCGTTAATTAACACATCTTTCAGGCCGGAGTTGGCGATAATCCCCGCCAGGGTTCCGGTCCCCAGCAGCATAATCGCCACCGGTGCCATCCGGCTCAGCCCGGAAGTAATAAAGTGGTTGGACTGACGGATACGTCCCATAATCAGCGCACCGGCCAGGCCGCCGACCGGCAGCGCGATCAGCGGGTCAATGCTGATACCGGCGATCGGACGCAGCGACAGCAGGAAAATCGCCACCAGCGGTGCACTCATTGCTGCCCAGAATCCCGGTAACTTACCATCATGATGCGCCGCAATCAGCTCTTCCTGCGTCACTTTTGAACCACGGTGAACCAGACGTTTCGCCAGGAAATACGCCACGATCAGCCCGAAAATGCCCGGGATAATCCCCGCAGCCATCAGTGATGTCAGCGGCACGTTAAAGTTATCCGCTGCCGCAATGGTGTTCGGGTTCGGTGACATCACGTTTCCCGCTTTACCGCCGCCGATCATCGCCAGCAGAATCGCCATTTTGGACAGATCCGCGCGGTGCGCAATCGCCAGTGCAATCGGTGAAACCGTAATAACCGCCACGTCGATAAACACACCGACGGCTGTCAGTAACAGAGTGGCTACCGCCAGCGCCAGCAGCGCCCGCTTCTCACCCACTTTGCGGACAATGGTTTCCGCAATAGTATTTGCCGCACCAGACTCAATCAGTACCCCCGCCAGCACACCCGCCGCCAGAATACGCAGCACCGCGTTAGTGATCCCCTGGGCACCGGTCACCATCAGTGTCACCGTCTGCACCAGATCCGCGCCGCCGACCAATCCTCCGGCCAGTGCCCCCGCCATCATCCCGTATACCGGCGGTACTTTTTTCAGTATTAACCCTATCGCCACGACCAGCGCAACCATTGCGCCCAAAGCTGAAACAGTCACCATGTGCAGACTCCTGCTGTAGTTATGATTATTCGGACAGAACAGGATGCATTATGGCGGCAGCCATCAGCTTAAGCTTGAGAGGTTCCGACAAAAAAGAACGGGCTGAAACCGCGTATTTTGTACAAACGTACAAATCACAGATCAGTCAGAATACCGAAATAAAGCTGAATCATTGATTCTAATCTATTGATATTTAAGCCAGTAATCGATTCAACACGCTGAAGGCGGTAACGGAGGGTATTTGTGTGAATATGCAGCGTTTTTGTGGTTTGAGACAGATCACAATTCTGATCAAAATAGGTCTTCAGAGTATGACACAACACACGGCGGCTGTCCGCCGCTTTCAGTTTCTGCCAGGCAGAAGCCAGTTCAGCGGCCTGCCAGCTATCCTGAAATCCCTGTAACAGCGCGGGTAATTTGACTTCATCATAAAAAATGGTTTTCTGGCGGCTGTACGCCGGGGTCTGCCCCAGTTGCTGCACAGCGCAGGCACTCTGCCAGGAGCGGTGCAGGCCATTGTGTCCGTGAAAAAAACCGCCGACATACATCAGCAGATCCGGCAGCTGGCGGCGCAGTGCCTGTAACTGCTTCTGCACCGGAGAGAGCGGCTGAAAATCCGCATCACAGGCCACCGGTTTCAGTACCACCAGGGAATTTATTCCCCGGATACTGACCAGCAGATCCATTTTCAGATTATCAATATAGTCCACCAGACGGTGAAACTGCTCGTGATCAGGCGCTGGCAGTGCAAGGATCAGGGCAATACGGGGTTTATCGGGGGAGATCCCGAGATAGGCGGCGATGGATTTTACTGACTGCGGCTGCTGCTCCGGGCTTATCAGCTGGCTGACCAGCTCATCACGGTAACGGCGATCCCACTGGGATTTCTCCAGCAGATCGGCCTGCTCCAGCACCAGCTCCGCCGCCATGCGCACCAGTTCGGCGTAGTTGCGCACTTCATCCGGTTTGCCGGAAATCCCGACCACACCCACCATGGTATCGCGGAAAATTACCGGCAGATTAATGCCCGGTTTCACGCCTTTCAGCGTGGCAGCGGTGGCTTCATCAATTTCCACAATCCGGTTTTCTGTCAGCGCCAGCACCGCGCCCTCGTGACGCTGATTGACCCGCTGCGGGTCACCGGAAGCGATAATCACGCCCTGTGCGTTCATCACATTCACGGAGTAACTGAGGATTTGCATCGCCCGCTGAACAATCAGCCGGGCGGTGCGCTGATCGAGCTGAACCGGTGTCATATCAGGACGGATTCTGTGCCTGGCGTGCTGCCGCTATGGCAGACTCAATGGCTTTTCTGGCCAGCGGACTGTTGCGCCAGCAGGTGGAGCCGGTGAGTGCCGCACCGGCACTCAGCAGGGATTGGGCATCTGCGGCAGCAAGCTGATTAAGGTCTGAGAAACCCATCTGCTCAAGGCGTTCGATAACTTTCGTGCCCACGCCCTTTACCGCCAGTAAAACTGCCTTGTCTTCAGACGAAAAAGCCATAATATCCCCATCAGTGATTATCAGAAAATACTATGGCTACCATAACAGATTGCGGCGGAAACGGGAGCATTGTTATCAGCCCTCAATCGCCTCGCGCAGTTTTTTCATGGCATTTTTTTCCAGCTGACGGACGCGCTCTGCAGAAACGCCGTATTTATCCGCCAGTTCCTGGAGGGTGGTTTTGCTGTCATCATCCAGCCAGCGGGCACGGATAATGTCACGGCTGCGCTCATCCAGTGAATCAATCGCCAGGGTGAGTTTGTCCGTGGCGTGGTTATCCCAGTTATCTTCCTCGATTTCATCCGCGAAATCAGAGGATTTATCTTCCAGGAACAGTGCCGGTGCCACCACAGGGTGATCGCCGTCGTCGTCATCGGACATATCAAATGCCATGTCCTGCGCCGCCATACGGGATTCCATTTCCAGCACATCTTTGCTGGTTACCCCCAACTCTTTCGCCACCATTTCCACTTCGTCCTGGTTAAACCAGCCCAGACGTTTTTTGGATTTGCGCAGATTAAAAAACAGTTTGCGCTGTGCTTTGGTGGTGGCGATTTTAACGATGCGCCAGTTACGCAGCACATACTCATGAATTTCAGCTTTGATCCAGTGAACCGCAAACGACACCAGGCGCACACCCATTTCCGGGTTAAAACGGCGCACCGCTTTCATCAGCCCGATATTGCCTTCCTGGATAAGATCCGCCTGAGGCAGGCCATAACCTGAATAACTGCGGGCGACATGGATAACAAACCGCAGATGCGACATGATCAGTTTTTTCGCGGCCTCAAGGTCGCCGTCATAATACAGACGCTCAGCCAGCTCTTTTTCTTCTTCGGCTGTCAGCATCGGATACTGGTTAGCTGCCCGGATATAGGCCTCAATGCTCCCTTGCGGAACTAAAACAGGGAATTGCGTATCTTTAGTCATTCAGTCCTCAGTACAAATAAAAATGACGTCGGCAGACGGTAATGGTGAATAGTGTACAACACAGGACAGAGTTACGCCTATCACTTAGTGCCGGCGTTGTCATTTGGTTGAATGTAAACCGGTGATGCGGGATACCCGGCGGGATAATGCCCCGCCGGATAGTGAGACAGTTACTGCGGCATAAAATTCCGTAAATGGCGGACCGTTGCCAGCCAGGCGGCAACCCAGCCAATCATACCTGACACCAGCACAATCAGCAGTGCTTCGTCCCAGTCCAGCCCGGTCAGTGCAAATGTGGTGCCGAAAATTTTGGACACATCGGTCACAACATCACCCAGTTTCCAGACCAGCAGAGAGGATAACACCAGTGACAATATTGCGCCGAACGCCCCGAGCAGCATGCCGCCGTTGAGGAACGGACGCAGAATAAAGCCGTCTGTCGCGCCGATCAGTTTCATCACATTGATGGTTTCGCGGCGGCTGAAAATATTGAGCCGCACGCTGTTGCCAATCACCAGGAACAGGGCCACAACCATCAGCACCCCGATCAGCGAGGCAATCTGCCCCACCAGGCCGGTCAGTGCCGCCAGCCGGGCAAACCAGCTGTCATCCATCCGCACCTCATCAATCCCGGACAGTGCCGTGACACGATCACGCAGGGTGGAGAGCGTTTCGCTGCTCTGCATATCCACTTTCGGTGTGACGATAGCCACTGCCGGCAGCGGGTTTTCTTCCAGCATATCCAGCGCGGTACTGAATCCGGACCAGGCGCGGAATTCGGTTATCGCCTGGTCGCGGGAGAGATAATTAACGCTCTCCACGCCGTCGAGCGCTTTCAGCTCGTCCGCCAGTTTCTGACCGCCCTGTTCATCCAGACCTTTATCCAGATAAACGGTCAGTTGCGGGGTCGGATACCACTGTTCCGCCGCATGGCTGACGTTTTTCCAGACGATATAAAAGACACTCGGCAGTGTCAGGGAAATCGCAATCACCATCACTGTCAGCAGTGTTGACAGCGGCTGGCGCAGCATATCGCCCAGCGTGTTTACCCACGCATGCCGCCACTGTTCCCGCCATCCGCCTTTCAGTGCTTTGGCTTTGGACGGCATTTTTTTTACGGGTTTACGCGGTTGTTTAGCCATGATGACCTCCCGCCATGCGTCCCTGACTCAGCGTCAGCACGCGGTAATTGCGCCGTTCAATCAGCATGATATCGTGTGTTGCCATCAGGACGGTGACACCCACACGGTTAAACTCTTCAAACAGCCGTAAAATGCCTTCTGACAGCTCACTGTCCAGGTTACCGGTCGGTTCATCCGCCAGCAGCACCATCGGTTTATTGACCACCGCACGGGCAATGCCCACGCGCTGCTGTTCACCGCCGGAGAGCTGGACCGGGAAGTTACGGGCCTTATCCAGCAGACCGACTTTATCCAGCGCGGCACTGACGCGGCGGCGGATATCTTCCGGGCTGGCACCGGCAATGATCAGCGGCATCGCCACATTGTCATATACCGTGCGATCCAGCAGCAGATGGTGATCCTGAAAAATCATGCCGATTTGGCGGCGCAGGAAAGGCACTTCACGGTTTTTCAGACGGCTGATGTTGTGGCCGTCAAATAAAATGGTGCCGTCACTGGGTCGCTCAATCCCACAAATCAGTTTCAGCAGGGTACTCTTTCCTGCGCCGGAATGGCCGGTCAGGAAGACCATCTCCGCCGGGCGGATATGGAAATCCACCCCCTGGAGCGCCTGACGGCCGCCTAAATAGGCTTTACTGACGTGTTCAAAGCGAATCATGGATGATTAATCCTCCCGGGCAAAAAGTGCCTCAATAAAATCACCGGCTTTGAAAGGACGCAGATCTTCAATACCTTCACCCACCCCGATATACCGGATAGGAATACCGAACTGGTCTGCAATGGCAAAGATCACACCGCCTTTCGCCGTTCCGTCAAGTTTGGTCAGAGTCAGCCCGGTCAGGCCGACCGCTTCATTAAAGAGACGCGCCTGGCTGACAGCGTTCTGTCCGGTACTGGCATCTAATGTCAGCATAATCTCATGCGGGGCATCTTCATCAAGTTTCTTCATCACCCGCACGATTTTCTTGAGCTCTTCCATCAGGTGTGCTTTGTTCTGCAGACGCCCTGCGGTGTCCGCAATCAGCACATCCACCCCTTTGGCTTTGGCGGACTGAATGGCATCAAAAATCACCGAGGCCGGATCCGCGCCGGTGTGCTGTGCCACCACCGGGATATTGTTGCGCTCGCCCCAGACCTGGAGCTGTTCCACCGCAGCTGCACGGAAGGTATCTCCGGCAGCCAGCATGACAGATTTACCCTGAGCCTGATACTGACGCGCCATTTTACCGATGGTGGTGGTTTTACCGACACCATTGACGCCGACCATCAGGATCACATACGGTTTTTTATCTTCAATTTCCAGCGGCTTATCGACTGTTGCCAGGATCTCGCCCATCTCTTCGCGCAGTTTAACGAATAAGGCTTCCGCATCTTTCAGATCACGGCGGCTGGCATGCTGAGTCAGACTGGTGATGATCTTGCGGGTGGTTTCCACACCGACATCGGCCACCAGCAATTGTTCTTCCAGCTCTTCAAACAGATCGTCATCGATCTTTTTGCCACGGAAGATCCCGAAGAAACCGGAGCCGATATTCTCACGGGTGCGCACCAGGCTGCGTTTAAGACGGGCAAAGAACCCTTCTTTTGCCGGTCTTTCCTGCATGTCCGCCGGTGCCGGAGATTCATTTTCAACCAGTACCGCGTCCTGTGCTTCCGCTTCGGCTTCCGCGAGACGGCGGGCTTCTTCCTCCTGCGCAAGACGCTGTTCTTCGGCCAGACGCGCCTGTTCGGCGGCTTCGGCATCACGCTGTTTCTGCTCTTGTGCTAAACGCTGCTGTTCTGCGGCTTCTTCTTCCGCACGGCGTTTATCTTCCGCGATGCGCTGCTCTTTTGCCGCTTCCGCATCACGCAGTGCCTGCTCTTCAGCCCGGCGCTGTTCTTCTTCCGCACGCTGCTGCTCTGCGGCCTGCTCTTCGGCCAGCCGTTTTTCTTCCGCGATACGCTGCTGTTTCGCAATTTCCGCGTCACGCAGTGCCTGCTCTTCCGCGCGGCGCTGTTCTTCTTCGGCACGGCGCTGTGCTGCGGCCTGTTCTTCGGCCAGCCGTTTTTCTTCCGCGATACGCTGTTGCTTCGCGGCTTCCGCATCACGACGGGCCTGTTCTTCTGCCTGACGAGCCTGTTCCGCTGCCTCTGCATCACGGCGGGCCTGCTCTTCGGCTAAACGCGCCTGTTCAGCCGCTTCCGCATCACGGCGGGCCTGCTCTTCGGCTAAACGCGCCTGTTCAGCCGCTTCTGTAT